>CAYYSX010000017.1:20605-43449 GCA_964474315.1 uncultured Verrucomicrobiota bacterium
TGTTAGTAGGCAACTACGAGCCGCATTACAAGGCCCTGGTGCAATCCAAAGTGATTCAACTGGCGATTGTGGCCCGGGACGGCGAGGAGCAGGGAATGCCGGCCAAAGACTCTTCAGATGCCTTCGAGCGCAACTACCTCGTCATCACACCCGAAACCGCGAGTCAACTGCCGGATTAGAGACTGACTTCCCGGAAGCAGGCTCACGGCTCAAACCAAACGTAATCATAGTTCGCGTTGCGAGGCGGATTATATTCCCAGGGCCCCTGGCGCTTGTTATAATAAATTCGAATGTAATCGACATGCCCATCCACGAAATAGGAAACGCTCCGGGCATCGTTGCTGCGGGGCTGCATCTTATTCAACTTGTCGTGCCAGGACACCGGCCCATGTGAGGCATACTCGATGTTCTGGACGGTGCGGGTCACCTCCCGGACTTCAGTTACCTTTTTCCCGCTCAGGCTGGGCGTCCAAGTGACGCCATTGAAGATATAGCTGCTATAATCCTGATACGGATCCCTCCAGGAGGGCGCCTCAAACCCGAGGATCAACGGAAATCCGAAATCGGAAGGACAGCGGAAAATCAGGTCATTGGTGGCGGGGGTGTTGGTGTTGTTTAACCCCAGGTAAGGTCTGATCAGCCTCTTATACATAACCCAGGGGCGGGGATCGTTGGGGACAGCGTTCACGCCGGGATAAGTCTCATGGCTATCGCTCGTGTAAAGAGTCGTGCCGAGGCCGATCTGGCGCACGTTGTTCACGCATTTGATTTTCTGAGCCTTGGCTTTCGCCCGGGCGAGCGTGGGGAGCAGCATGGAGGCGAGAATGCTGATGATCGCAATGACCACCAGGAGCTCAATCAAGGTGAATCCAGCGGTTTTCGGACCTATTCTGTCATTCTTTGGCATGATGACTCTTTCTCCCTCTTGAGACTCGCACGGTAGGCACCTTCCGGTCCCGGCAGTGGCTAGCTCTTTTTATCACTCAATCGTCCTTCTTCAATCGATAGAACTGGGTGGTGCCGTCCAGGGAAATGGTAACTTGATTGATTCCATCTTGCAGGACAGGGACAGCACTGGCTCCAGTCCAGGCAATGGGAGGGTTCAGGCTTCCGGCCGTCTCGAGGACAAATCCGGGGGTGTCGGGCCAGGAGATCAGAAGGGAGTCGCCTGACTGAGACAGGGTCAAGGAAACATCCTCCGTTACCTCCGCGGAACTGAGGTCACGCCCCGCCCGGCCGGCGCGGTAAATCGCTACGATTTCCTCGGGGTTGAGTTCTCGATTCCACAATCCGACATCGTCAACCAAGCCGGCAAAATGAGCATAGGCGGTGAAAAGGCCATCTGGTTCCCCGCTGCCGATGTGGAGAGGCCCCTCGAGGAGGTCCAGCGGGATTTCCTTTTCGTTTCCAAACTCTCCATCCAGGTAAGAACGCACGAGGTAACCATCGTAGGTCAGAACAAAGTGATGCCACTGGCCGACAGCATACGGCGGGGCGCCGACCGTCGTGTCGAAGCCAGTGCCCCAGAAGTGACCCGCCACGACTCCGTTGAAGAGGATCATTTCGAAGCGGTGGCCATCCAGATCATCGCCATAAGCCAGGATACCTTTATTGGTAGCCTCCGATTGTTGGAACCAAATACTTACGGATTGCGGGATGCTGCCGTGCAGGCCCGGGTCTGGAGCATCGAGGCGTTGATCGAGCCCATTCAACTCGATGGCCTGGCCGATTTGTCCGGTCACATAAGCGGGGGTCCCAATTTCACTCCCGTGCCGCAAGCCGGTTGAGGAATCCTGGCCATTGCCGTCCAGGCGATAATGCCCAACCAACCCCTCGCTGATGGAGCCGGAGTGGGGCACGAAGATATGGACAATGTCGGAAACCTCGGAGTAACCGAGACTATCAGTGGCTTTGGCGGTGATGCGGTAACGACCGGGCGTGAGGTGGCTCAGGACGATTTGAAACGGCGGAGCGCTGGCTTCTCCAATTTTCTCCGCTCCAGAGAAAAACTCGACGTTGGAAATGGTCGCGGACCCACCGACCGTCGCGGCAGCGGTGATAGAAATCGATTCGCCCGCGGCCACCACCACGCCGGAGACCGGGCTGGTCACAGCCACTTGAGGCGGGGAAGCGGCCTGAGTGAGATCCTTGCCCTCTGATCCAGCATCGAAAAGCGCCTTCACTTCGCTGGCGCTGAGAGCACGAATCCAGAGTCCCACGTCATCGATCAGGCCATTGAAATGAGCGAAAGCGGGAAATCCGCCATCGGGTTCACCGCTACCAAGATGGAGGGTGCCCTCAAAAATGTCGAGGGCGAGGGACGCCTGGTTGCCCGGCTGCCCATCGAGATAGGTGCGAAGCGTGGCACCATCGTAAGTGAGCACGAGATGGTGCCATTGGCCCGGGGTATAGATTGGAGCGCCGGCAATGGTATCAAAACCGGCTCCCCAGAAGTGACCGGCCGCGCCTCCACTATGCACTAAGGCTTCGAATCGATGACCCTCTCCGTCGCCACCGTAGGCCACCATTCCCTTATTGGCCTGCTCGACCTGATGGAACCAGACGCTCACGGTTTGAGGCTGGTTGCCCGTGAGTAACGGAGCCATCGGCGCATCGGCTCGCTGATCAATTCCATTCAGGGAAAGCGCGAGGCCGATCTGGCCCGAGGCGTAAGTAGGTTCGCCAATTTCCGTGGCATGGTTGGCGCTGGAAGAGGAATCGGTGGCGTCGCCTTCAAATTGATAGTGCCCGACCAGTCCATCAATGATCAGGCCGGGAGCGGATGCCGGCGCGACCGTGATCCTGATGGGCGCCGACGTAACGGAAACGCCGTCCGAATCGGTCGCTTGGGCAGTCAAGTTGTACCGGCCGGTCTTGACGTTGTTCCAGGTGACGGCATAGGGAGCGTTCGTCGCTTCTCCGATCGAGGTCGCTCCCTGAAAAAACTCAACCTTCGTTACCGCTCCATCTGGATCGGTGATCGACGCAGACAACGGGATGTCCGCGCCGGTCGTGAACTCAGTTCCGCCCGTCGGGATGGCCAGCTCGACGCTGGCGGCGGGGGTGACTACCATATTCACGAGGGGCGAGGTTCCCGATACTCCGCGGCTGTCGGTGGCGACGGCAGTCAGTTGGTAGGCTCCCACGGCCACCTCGTTCCAAATAAAAGCAAAAGGCGCGGTGGAAGTTTCGCCGATTTTGGTTTCACCGGAAAAGAATTCGACCTTGGTGATTTCGTCACCTTCGGTCGTGGTGGCGGAGGCGGCGATTTCCAGGTCCGATCCCGGACGGACGGTGGCGCCATCGAGCGGAGACCGGATCCAAACCACCACCGGAGTGACCACTGCTTGGCTGAGATCGTTACCAGTCAAGCCCGCCAGATAAATCGCCTGTACTTCTGCGGGGCTCAATTCCCGGTTCCAAAGGCCGGCGTCATCGAGCAATCCATTAAAAAAATTAAAATAGCCGCCTCCGATATTGAGAATATCGCTATCAGCGGTATCGAGGGCGAGATCTTTGGCGCCGGCGAACTCACCATCCAGGTAAACGCGAACTGTGGTGCCGTCATAAGTCAGCGCGGCGTGATGCCACTGACCCGCATGGTAGGAAGGCGCGGCGACTCCGATGGTATCGAAATCCGATCCATAGAAATGGCCTACCACGACGCCGGCTCCGTTATGCGCCAATAACTCGAACAAAATGCCGTCACCGAAACCGCCAAAGGAAAGCAGACTTTTGGATACTTTGGTCGTCTGATTAAACCACACCGCGATGGATTTCGGGCCCGGTCCCGCCAATCCCGGAGGATCGGAAGCATCCGCGCTTTGGTTGGTTCCATTCAAGTTGATGGCCTGGCCAATCTTACCGGGAAGGTAATCAGGACCACCGATTTCGACGGCGTGATTCTCGCTGGCCGAAGAGTCGGTGACGTCACCGTCGAGTTTGTAGTGACCCACCAGCCCATCGGCGATGGAAGCAGCCCGCGACAGGGGAATGACATTGACCTGCCCTAAAAACAGACACGCCAGCCAGACTCGGAGGGAGACACGATATGAGGAGTTCATGTGAATGGTTCATTATGTCCAGGAGGTGTGGTTCAAAGAGTCTTGATTCTCTTTCTCTAATAAGTGGCTCGACCGCCGGATAGGTCGAAGACGGCACCGGTGCTGAACGAGCACTCCGCTGAGCTGAGCCAGGCGACCAAAGCGGCTGCTTCCTCCTTCAAGCCGAAGCGTCCCATCGGAATTTTCGAAAGCATGTAATCCACGTGCTCCTTGGACATCTGCTGTAAAATGTCCGTCTCGATGACCGCCGGGGCGATGCAATTCACCAGGATTCCGCTGCGGGCCAGTTCTTTGCCGAGAGATTTGGTGAGGCCGATCACCCCAGCTTTCGCTGCGCTGTAATGAGAGGCATTGGGATTGCCCTCTTTCCCGGCAATGGACGCGATATTGACGATTCGACCCCAGCCGTTTGTCATCATGAGCGGGACGACCGCATGGCAACAGAGAAAGACGCCGTAAAGATTGATTTGCAAAACCTGAAGCCACTCTTCCGGGGAGCACTCCCAGGTTTTCTTCGACGCCCCGGCAATTCCGGCGTTATTCACCAGGATATCGAGGGAACCGCTTGGGGTGAAGGCGGCTTGGGTGGCGGCGCACACTCCCTCCGGGTTGGTAATATCCACCTGGGCGGTATCAACCCTCCCACGGTGCCCAAGCGTTTCGCGAGCTTCAGCCAGAGCAGCGGCATCGACGTCCCAAAGCGTGCAGTGCGCTCCCGACCGGAGAAAACGTTCGGCGATGGCATAGCCGATGCCCCGGGCGCCGCCGGTGATCACGGCATGCTTTCCCTGCAGGTCGATTTCATTCATGGTTGAAGTCAAACTGAACGATGCGGTCGCGATGGCTGATGTGTCCCGTGCCTTCGTGCTCGAAAACGACGCCCTCGCAATCGTGATCCAATCTCCAGTAATTCGACCGGGCGTCCGCGCTCCGCGGCCGGCAGCGCGCCGGCGAGCGACGAAATGACCGTGAGCAGCACGCCGGCGAGCGATAACCGCGCTCGGGTCCAAGCTGGCAAGCTGTGACAGGAGAAAAAGAGCGCATCGTTCATCAGTTCAAAAAGCCAGCGGCAATTCTTAAGAACAACGCCGGCTTGTCTCCTGTTTTTAGACCATCTTTGTGTGGTTTTGGCCCAGCCCGGACCGCAACCGCCGAGGTCGGAGATCAGCGGCCTTTCATGCGCTTGGCGTACACGCCCGGGGAAACACCCATGATCGATCGAAAGGTGGTGTTGAAATGGCTCAAACTTTCGAACCCAACGGCGAAGGCCGTCTCGGCTATCTGTCGATTCGGCTCGTTCAAGAAAATAGCGGCCATATGCACCCGGTAGCATTGAAGATAGCGAGACCACGGCATCCCAAGGCCATCGTGGAAGTGGGCCTTCAGGCGGGATTTGCTGACGCCGGCGGCCTGCGCGAGGGCGTCCGAATAGATGGGTTCGGCATAATGCTCCTTGAGATACTGCAACGCTCGATCCAGGGGCTGCCAGGTGGCAATGGTCCTGGCGGCGGGTCCTTCGCGTCCGGACTTTCGCTCCCAGCGCAGCAGGTCCACAATCAACTCGAGCAAGCGCGCACGGAGTTTCACTTCGCGGCCAAACAAGGATTGCTGAAACTCGGATTCCATTCCCTGGAAGGCTTCGATCAACTGGCGGCGGAAGGCGGGCGGAGGAAAGACGAGCCGCTCACCCAACGTCTGCTTGGCGGTAAAGCGCCGCAGCATTTGGACGTCGTCGGCCTCCGGCATTTGTTCCATCAACAGGCTGGGATAGAAGTAAACGCTGATAAACCGGCTGGGATAACGGGTTAGCTTCAGCCAATGCGGAATTCCAGGACCGGCTAAAAAGATGTCGCCGGGCTTCCGCGCCACTTCCTCTCGTTGCACGAACAAGGTTCCCGCGCCCTCGATCATGGTCCCGATTTCACAATAAGGATGCACCTCCGGACTGGTCATGCGCTCACTCATTTCACTCGATTCGACCGTGACGGAGCGGACCCAGATGCGAGATTGATCGTTCAGCGGCTCGACCCGCTTTTGCACCTGGGCCAGCCAACTAAGTTCACTGAGTTTGGTTAAATGAGTTTTGACGGAAGGCATGAAGCGTGGGCATAAAGGCAACGAAAATGGATTCGCCGGCTCGGGGATCTGGCTGGACAACGAATCTTGATTAGATGATGAGGCAAAATGCGGGATTTGTCACGCAGGAAAATCAACCCATCGGCGGAAGAGGAGCGTGGTCTCCAAAACAGCATAAACTCAGGCCGAAAATGAATGACTGGGGCAACCATTTCAGTTATTCATCGTCCGAGTGAACACGCTCATTTCCACGGACGCGGGAAGGCCCCAGCGCGCTCCTGACGTCGGCTGATAAGTGCAACAACCACTTGATCTCAATCGATTTCCCAACTCGAGTCTCCGCGCCAACCTCTATTTGCATGAAGATCACTGAAATTGAGACGATTTACGTTTCGCAGAAAGTCGTACGGAAACAATGCGACAGCGGTCAGGATGCGTTGATCGTCAAGGTATCGACCGACAGCGGGATCAGCGGGTTGGGCGAAGTGGACTCGGCACCGATGGCCGCCAAGCAAGCGATCGACGGGCCGTATTCCCACACGATCACGACAGGGTTGCGGCATTTGCTCATCGGTGAGGATCCGTTTGAAACAGAATATCTGTGGCACAAGATGTATCAGGGGAACAGCTATGCGGGACGCCGCGGAATCGGGCTCCACGCGATGAGTGGGATCGACATGGCCTTGTGGGATATCAAAGGCAAGGCGCTCGGCCTGCCGGTTTGGAAGCTGCTGGGCGGGGGGTTTCATAAGAAAATCCGTTGCTACGCCAGTTCCCTTTTTGGGGCGACACCGAAGGAAACGGGCGAGCTGGCCCGGCGCATTCGCGGCCAGGGGTTTACCGCCGCGAAGTTTGGTTGGGCGCCGATGGGGACTTCGGCCAAAACCGATATTCAACTCGTCCGCGAAGCGCGCGCCGGACTTGGGGAGGATGCCGATCTGATGATCGATGCCGGGCTGGTCTGGGATGCTCGTACCGCTATCCAGCGCGCGCGGGCATTCGCCGAGCAGAATATTTATTGGCTCGAGGAACCGCTGGCACCGGATGATTACGAAGGGTACCGGAGACTGTCGGAAGCACGGATTGTTCCCATCGCGGCCGGGGAGCAGGAATCCAATCGCTTCTCGTTTTTGGAGCTCATGGACAAGGGGCAAATCGATGTGGTCCAGGTGGACCTGACTCGTTGCGGCGGGTTTACCGAAGCCATGAAGATTGCGAGCCTGGCCGCCGACCGCGGATTGAAAGTCGCCAACCACGGTTTTTCCACCTACATCAATGTCGCGGCGGCTCTCCACTGGCTCAACGCGATTCCCAATGCGCTCATCGCTGAGTTCGTGGTCCAGGAATCGACCAACCTGCGGGAGTTCATTACCAAAGAGAAAATCAAAGCGGTGGACGGCGAGTTGGCGATTCCACAGGAACCCGGTCTTGGAATGGAGTTGGACGAAGAGCAGATCAGCCGGTTCCGGGTCGCCTAACTTGTGGGCCGTGGAGCAAAAGCACCCACGACTTTACAACCTCTTATTGGGGATGGGTGCCCACAATGAGAGTTACGGCGGGGAAAGGCGTGCCTGGAAATAAGCCGTTGAAGGCGTGGTCGGGGGAATCTCCCATTCCAGCGAGGATCCGACGATCTCGAGCTCCGCTTCCGTCGTCCAGGTATCCAGGCCCGTCGAACGAAGAATCTCGACCTGAGAGGGTGGGCCGCCGATCTCCAGAATCGCCCGACCCTCTTCGATACGGATTCCAAGATGAAGCTCGCCGCCGGTGTCGAAGCGGGCCGCCGAGGTGCCGCGGGCATCATGGCGCGAGCAAGGCCACCGGGCAGAAACATCGAGCCCCGCGGAGTGCCGGTAGGCCCGGAGCTGGCCCGGCACCACGACCAGCAGCAGCCCGTCCGGCGTCAGGACCGGAGCTTCGGTGGGAGACTGCGGGAGAAAAAGATTCCGATGGGAAGATCCGTCGAGATTCCGGATGGCGATGGCTGAGCCCGCCGCGACCAGGATTCGTCCGTCGCGGTCCAGAACCGGGGTGAACGGTGTCGGTTCCACCAGCGGTACCTGCCACCGGCGGTTGCCGTCCGCGTCAATGGCATGCAGTTCTGAATTCAGGTCGGTCAAATACGACTGGCCTTGTGCGTCCACGGCGGGTCCGGCGATCGTCGCCGATCCCTGGGCCAGTTGGTTGGTCCAGAGCCCCACACCATCGGCGCTGAAGGCGATCAGTTGTTGGCGGCTGTGGACGGCCAGCAGGCGGTCCGCGGCCGTCCACACCGGCTCCGCCCAGGTCTGATTGACCCCACCCGCGGTCCAGCGACGCCGACCGTCGGTATCGTACACCGCGAGGGCCAGGTTCCCCAGGGCGAGCCATCCATCCGGATGAATGGAAAACCGCGGCGGGCTGATGGCGTCGCCGATGCCGTCCGCCCAGCGCAGCATCCCATTTCTGTCCAGGGATCGCGCCTGGGTACTCAGGCCCGTAGGCCGGCCGGCCAAAAACACGGTCCCGTCACCGCCGACCGAGAGAAAGGGCCGGGCCCACACCTCCGGCGTTTCCCGAGGTTCATGGCCAGAAGAGGTGACCGACCACAGGAAAGCCCCCCCGTCGTGTCCCGTCGCGAACAGTACCCGGTCGTCCGGGGTCACCACCGGATGCGAAAGAGCTGTGCCTCCGGTGGCGAATTGCCAGAAGACGGTTCCGTCCGGATTCACTGCATAGACGTTTCCAAGGTCGGGAGGGTTGGTGAGGGTACTTCGCCGATTCACTCCAAAGACCACCGATCCGTTGGTGAGCCCGACCGGCAGG
This sequence comes from uncultured Verrucomicrobiota bacterium, assembly GCA_964474315.1. GTDB lineage: Bacteria > Verrucomicrobiota > Verrucomicrobiia > Limisphaerales > UBA9464 > UBA9464. The sequence goes on from CAYYSX010000017.1 coordinate 29,551, forward strand.
GTCAGGCTCCCCGGGGACGACCAACTCCACAGGAGTACCTCCTGACGCGTCACCACGGGATCGCTCCATGGTCCCGCGGAATCGGCGACAACCGCCCGCACCCAATAGAAGAGATCCACGGCAGGGGGCGGAACCGTGTCCAGAAACCGGCGATCGAAGATATTGGTGGCCATCACCGTCGCCGCGCTGACGTCCGGGGTAAGGCTCCGTCGCACTTCATAGGACAACGCTCCGTCCACGGGAAGCCAGCTCAACAACACCATTCCGGATTCCAGCAGGGGACCGTCCACTTCCAATTGTTGGGGCTCACCCAGGGACAGCCCCGGACCTTCCTCGGACTGGCCGACGGCGGGTTGGACATCGGACGCGCCACCACGTCTTACACGGGACTGGATCTCGGCCGAGGCAAAGGGAATACTTGCGAAAACGAGGAACCAAGCGATCGAGGTGCAAATCCGGATCCTCGGCCAGGATCGGATGGGTTCCGGGACTTGAGGGAATAGGGGCATGGCCAGCCCAGGATGCAGGCCCGAAACCCAATGCCAAACAAGATTTAGGCACTTCCAAAAACCCCATTATTGAAAGTGACCGACGCGGCGGTGCCTGATCGTCAGGTCCTTGAAGCGCTGACCCAGGAAGGAGATCCGGTGACGTGGTTTACAACATGGCGCGGGTGGAGCAAATCGTCCGGCTGGGCTTGCGGGGACGTCGCCGACTGAGCTCGCGCTCGTGTACGCTGGGTGGAGTCTTAACTGAAGAGGGGTGAACGGACTGGAACGAAGGCGCTATGCCTAGCGATTCGAGAGGGCGGATTCCTTTTCGGCTAATACTGCTAATCCATCTTTCAGACCACTTAATTATGTAAGGATCCATTGATCCGAACTGACGAAAATGGGGGTTTTGGAAGTCCCCATGAGCCTAGAAACTTGAGTTGGGACCGCGGATTTCACGGATCTCGCGGATGGAAAGCGAGTAACACCGAAATGCGTCCTCATCCCCAGGGTAAGGATACCGACCGACCGCCGCGCTGGATAACCCATTCGTTATCCGTGCCATCCGAGTTATCCGTGGTCCTTCCATTCCCGAATTTAGGATGAATCTTTGGAAACCTACTGCACCGGGAAGTCGTGGGTGAGGATCTGCTGGCGCTTCGGAGCAACCGTCAGGGGCATGTCGGCGAGGATGGGCGTGTCGGCGATCACACCGGTCGTGCTCAACCGGTAGAACGCCACCTGCCGGGTCGTCCAACCCGGGTTCAGGGCGACGAAGGTCGTCCGGACGGTGTTCGGGTCGATCTGCTTCGTGAAGGCGGCGGTGAAGATGATGGCGTCGTTGTCCGGGGCGCCGGAGGCATCGGTGGCGCGGGCAATGTAAGTCCAGTCGGGAGTGCCATACTCGTCCAGCGCATGCATGAAGTTGAGGACTTCCAGCGGTTTGAAGGCCGGGGGACGCGCGGCCCCGGCGCCGGCCGCACCGTTCATGGTGACCCAACTGGACCACAGACGTTTGACGTACGGTTCCGGGGCATCGTCATAGGGCGTGGTTCCGGTGAGGGGGTATGGCTGGTCTCCCGGGTTGTAGGGTACGCCGGCGAGGGCGCTGGCCATGGCCATGGCCAGCCAGTCGGCCGCCTGGAAGAGCGACGAGTCGCGCGCGGCGCGCCATTCCGACCGCATCATGGCCCCGGCCCAGCGGCGCATATAATCCGAGTTGCGCGCCATGCCCAGGGTCCAGGGGGCCGGCGGATAGGATTGAATGAACTTCGAGCCCGTGGGAAAGGCGTAGAAGAAGTTGTTCAGCGAAGGACTGCCCTTGTGCAGGATGGATGTTCCCGCGCTGGCCGCGCCACCGAAGGCTTCCGGTGCGGTGTAGAAGGCCTCCGGAGCGGTCTCGGTGAATCCGGTGTTGATCGGGATGCTGTTGTTGCCCCCGTTCGGAGTTACGTCGCTGGAAGCAATGGTCGTGACCGGCACCCAGGAATAGAGGTTCTGCGGGGAACGGGTGAGATTGTAATTCTTGTCGTGGAAGTAGAGATCCGAAGCGGCGTTGCCGTTGGCGAGCAGATACATACCGAGGTCCACCACCGGCTTGCGGTCGGTCCCACCGCCCCAGAGGACGACGGCGGACCAGGCCTGGAGACCTTCCCAGGCGGAGTTCTCGTTTTCGTCGTCGTAGGAGGCACCGCCCGTGCCGTGGGAGAGCCAGACCGACCAGGGAACATCGGCTCCGAAAGTGCCGTCCTCGATGTCCCCGGCCCGCCCGGGGGAAAGTCCGGTGGCCCAGCCGTGGCCGTTCCAGGCGTCGAAGAACGCGGATTTCTGGTAGGTCATGGCCGGATTCGTGTAGAGCACCTGCTGGAGGGCGGAATTGTCGGGATCATTGGCCAGGGTCATCAGCCATTGATCGATCGCCGTGCCGGCCTGATCGGGATCCGCCCAAACTTTGGGAGGCTTGCCGGAAAGGGTCGGCTCCCAGGAGTGGTCGAGGATGCTGAGAAGACCGGCGGTGCTTAGATAGTAGCCAAAAAAATAGTGCTGATCGTTCCATTGGTCGGAGGCGAAGAATCCGCTCCAGAGCATTCCCGGATGCCACCGCGCGAGTCCCTGCTTCGCGGCGTTCTCGTCGTCCGGGATCGCCGGCGGATGGGGAACGGAGCTGACGACGCCCTCGACCGGCAGCGTGCCGCTGGGATTCACGATGACGCGTCCCACCCCATCGTCGTATTGGGCGTAGTACTGCATCGTCCAATCGGAGTCGGCCGGCTGGTTGGAGTACGGCACCTTCTGGTGGAAGAGCGTGAGCGTACGTTGAAGGGCCTGCACCGAGGTTTCGAGGGCACCGCCCAGGGTGAGCAGCGGCTGGTGGGTTCGGTAGATCGGCCACTCATACGCGGTGGCCGGTGTCAGCCCGGTGTCGTAGGCAAAGTCGCTCGGGGTGAAGTCCGGCAGGTCCAGGCCCTGGTCGGCATAGTGCTGCTGGAGGTGGTAGAGAACGCCGATGAGTTTGGCGGTGGCTGAGAGCTGGTTGCCCAGGCCGTAGCCATCCGGGCCGCTGGGTCCGCCAAAGGAACCGCCGAACGGACGCTCGGCCGCGGATCCGAGCTTGGCGTACTCGATGATGAGGTTGTCGTAGAGGACCTGTCCGACCGAGACATTGGGCGGCAGGATCTGGGCGACGTAGCCCCCGGCCTGGGCCGCCGGATGGGCGTGCGGAGTCGGCGTGTCGAAGTGCAGCACCGTTGCCGGCGAATCGGGCAGCGGACCGTTCTCGGTGCCGGGGAGGTAGCCGGCTCCCGGGCGGATCAGATTCGGAGAAGCAATGCCGCCTTGGCCATCGACGCCGAAGAGGATCTGCGCAACGTCGCCCTTGGCCGGCTGATTCACTTCGTCGCCCGTCGGGCTGGAGGTGAAGGCCACCACGGGGGAGGTGTATTTGGAGCCGGGTTCGACGACCTCCACGCCAACGATCCGGCCGTCCTCGACGCGCACCGACAGTTTCGCCTCGTGCTCGAAGGATCCGATGATGCGGGTATAGACGTTGGTCGGGTAGTTGTTGCCGCTGCGTAGCACTTTGACAGCAAGGAACTCGCCGTCGGTGCCGAGGATGGGCGACACCGCCGCGTCCTCACCCTTACCGCCGAGAATGGAGATCTGGCCGCCATCCTTCCAACCGGCGCCGCCATCGACGACCGCTACACTGGCCGGATCGATGGTGCCGTCGGCCTGGATGGTGTAGTGGAGCTTCGGCAGCCGGATGCCGTCCGGCAGGATGTCGCCTCCCGAGAATCGCACCACCATGGAACCCGTGTAGCCGTCCACGAGGGGGTCGAGGACTTCCAGGGCTCCGACGCTGAAGGTGCCGTACACCTGGGCGCTCGCCGGGCGGACGGGATCTCCGCCCGTGAAGGCCACGTCCCGCGGTTCCTTCAGCACCGGCGCCGGGGTTCCTCCCGGCAGATAGAGGTTGATGACCTGTCCGCCTCCGAAATTGACACCCAGTTCAATCGGGCTGCCGGAGTCGTCCGTGATCGTGGCGGTCGGAGCGGAGGCGTACTGGCCTCGATCCAGGATGGCGGTGATGAAGCCGGGAATCCGGTCGATGCCCGTGACTGCGATCGCCTGCGCGGGCCCTCCCGAGGGCGGGGGCGGCAGCTCGGCGACGATGCGGGCGGCGTCGGCCTCGTCGTCGCCGGAGGACGGGTAGAGCCCCTGGGAGGTGAAGCCGGCGGCGGCGGACGGGTCGATGGAAAGAACGTTGCCCGGCTGGACGATGGCCGCCTTGGCTCCCGTTCCGGTGGCCAGAACGGTGGGCTGCGGTAGATGGGTGGGGTTGGAGAAGTCGAATCCAGCGCCCCCGGAGATCACCGTGGCCAGTCCGAGCCGCAGGTTGCCGGCCTCGTCGAAGGGCGGAGTAATGATGGGCGGATCGGCGGAGACGCCGGTCTGGGTGACTTCAATGGTCGATTCATATCCGGAACCCTTGTTGTCCATGAACACTGCCAGGACCTTGCCGCCGCCGATCTGGAGACGGGCCTTCGCCTGGGCGCCCTGGTTGGCCGCGCTGATCGGGGGAGGGTCGATTTCAACCCAGACCTGCGACGACGGCGGCGGATTGCCATCGGGGTAACCACTGCCCCCGGCAACGACATCTACCTGCTGGACCCGGCCCGTGTTGGGCTCCAGCAGGACCTGGAGCGTCGCCCCGGAGCCCGGGACGCCCCCGGCGGTCACCACCCGGGCATCCGGTACCGGATTGGGGATCCGATGATTCCCGGAACCCACGTCCGTGATACGAACGGCCTGGATGCCGGTCTGGGGGTAGTTCGTGGCGACGTTGGCCGGCGGCATGACCGGCAGGAAGTTCTGGAACGGATAGGTCGTGACGAACCGGCTCCCGATGACGGCCTTCAGGTTGCCCCGCGGGGACCAGTAGCCCCAGCGGCTGGGGGTGTCGGGATCGTTGCGATTCGCGTTCGGCGGAGCGTTGGCGGGAACGGGGAAATCGGTTCCCGCGTCGTGCAGAGGATTCCAGACCACCTGCGGACGAGCGGCCTGGGTGAGATCGGGTCCCAGGGTCAGGGGCTGGTAGTGATGGGGCATCAGGGCGGTGACCGTGTCGGTGGCATTGGCGGTCAACGCGGCGGCCGAGGTGTCGCCGGCCGCCACGAACGGATTGCGGACGGCATACTCATAGGCCGTGGAGACGGTGGTCATGTTGTCCGCGGCGTAGGTGATCTTCGTGCCGGTCACGAAGTTGAAGGCGTACGGGCCGAGACTCTCAGCCCAACTGCGGGCGCCGGCGATCCGGGCCTCCTCGGCATCGACCGGCACCTCGGAGTGGTAATAGCTCATGACCGGCACCGCTCCGACGACGAACCAGTTCTTCCCGGATTGGTTGAACTCGATAAAGAAGTACGGATTCCCGTGGGCGTCCGTGCCGTTGTTGTCGGGCGATCCGCTTCCGCCCGCACCGAGGTTCACCGGTTGCGCGGAACTCGTCCGATAAAAGACGGCCAGGTAGGTGTGGTTGTGCTGTGCCCCGGGCGGGTTGAAGCCGCCGGGCGTTCCCGAGGGCATGTCGATGTAAAAGGGAACCTCCGCGTGATGCCACTGGTTCGGATTGTTGTGATCGCCGTAGAGCAGCACGTAACTGACATCCTGGACTCCGGGCACCGGCCAGGGGCCGCCCGGGACCACCTTGGCGTCGGTGCCGAGATTATTGTCGATCCGGTCGGGCAGGTTCTGACGGATGAGGTTGTAGAAGATCTGGTACCGGTTGTTGTGCGTTTCGCACCAGACCAAGGGTGAGCCCTGGGCGACGGTCATCTTGAGATAATTGCCCTGCCCCGGTTGTTGAAAGGCGGTGCGGCGGTAGCGGTTGGTTTCATATCCGCCGGCGTTGCGGTGGGTGCCTTCCCAGATCAGGTCCGCGTCCCAATCCCCCATCCGATCCACCAGGATGGCAAAGGGCGTCTGGTCCTTGGCCGCCAGGGTGGTATCCCAAACCGGATACGGGAACGGATCGAACTGACCGGTGCCCTCGGTGGCGTTCCAGGCGCCGTTTTGGAGGAGCTCGTCGGGTTTGAGATTGCTCGGCACCAGCAGGAGCGTCTCGAGGGGGCGGGTACGTTGGTACAGCCAGGACTCCCGCCAGGCATCGGGCGTGTCACCGGATTCCACCCGATTGCCGTACTGCACGAAGAAGGGATTGGGGAGGGAGAGGTTGGGACCACGGACGATGCGCTTCTCGCTCCAGTATTGGGTCTGCTGCTCGAAGTCGCGGAGAGGCTGGGATCGATAGCCAAAGGCGCCGGCTGGCCAGGCACTGTGGATGCGCAGCGGATTCAGATACAGCGGCTGCTGGTCGATCCGGATCGGCCGCCAGGATCCATGGGTGCCGGCCCAGGACTGTCCGGGAGGCGGCTGGTTCGTCCCCTGTGCGGGGAACTGGTAGGAGAAGAAGTCCCAGGGCTGGTTGGTGTCGTAGGAGCCGGTGACGGGGAAACCGGGGGAGAGTCCCGGAGGTGGCGTGCCGTCCGCCCAGAGGAACCAGCCCATCCACGAACGTCGCGACAACCGCCGGCCGGTCTGGGCCAGACTGTCCAGGAGATCCTGGGTCACCGCCACTCGCGAGGCCCCCGCGACCGACGGGTACTTGGTCTGGTTCGGCGTGGAATCCCCCGCGCTGATGGGAGGCGCCTGCAACCACACGTAGGTTTCCGGCAGACCGGAGAGGCCGTCCCAATAACTGGTACCCACCTGCGTCCCCACCAGGATCTGGATCGGCGATTCGCCTCCTTGTTCCGGGTGAACCGGAGGATACGGCACGCTCACTAACAGCCGGTAGAACTGGGCCGGCCGGTCGATTTCGAAGTACTGCGCGTAAACCCGGTAATCGGGGAACTCCGTCTCCAGGTAGGGCGTCGCGAGCACTTCACTTCCGGGATCCGTTTCGGACAGCGTCTCTGCGACGTGGACCCGATACGTCGCTTCACCCAGGGCGGCATTGCCAACCGGGTAGCTCATGATCGCGAAGTCTCCCTCGACCTTCAGTTCGATGCCCCGTGGGACGGACAGCGGATCGATGGGGGAGCTGCCGAAGGCAAATTCCAGGGCGTTGATGACGCCATCGCCGTCGGGGTCCGCCATCGGCAGCGAGTCTGGGGGCTCCAGGTGGTAGATCCTGGCCCATTCGCGCAGGGTGGCGGCGTCCGCACGGGGGATGGATCCCATCGTCAACGTGAGGGCGAGGGCGACTAGGCCGAGCGGGCGAAGCAGGGGCAAGTGGGGTGAGCTTTGAAACATGACGGGACGGTGAGTGAGTGGAAATGAGGTAGATGGATCGCGTAGGGGCATCTCAGTTTTTTGGATGGGGAGCGTACGCCTCTGGCGTGCCGAACCGGGCGTCCCGCCCGGTTCCACGTGCGCTGATTTCCCGTCCCGGGCGGCGCTGCGAAGGACGCGTCGGAAGGAGAACAGTCCACGAGGGTCTCGGCGGGACGCCGAGACCCGCACGCGGGACGCGTGCGCTCCCCTTCAACAACGGAGATGCGCCCATCGCGTCGCGGAAAAGGTCGCAGGAGCGGCGTTGGGGTACGGCCATAGCGGGGCGGAGCAAGTGCCGGTCGCTCTCGTTTCGCACGGCTTCATTCCAGCCACACCCGGGCGCGGAAGAAGGCGGGAGTGTTGGTGCTCGAATCCTCGCTGTAGATGACCAGTTGGTTGCTCCCGGGGATCCGACTCAGGTTGACCAACGTCTGCCACGGTCCCTGGGCGGGGTCGGTCGTCGATTCGATGGAATAATAGCGGGTCTTGCCCTCCAGACCGATTCCCACCGCACGCAAGGCCCGGAAGGAGACCTGGACCGACGGACCGTCCTGGAGAACCGCCAGGCGGAATACATCCTCGGGATCCAGCGCGTTGGTGCCGGCAAAATACTCGGCGCGGTCGGAGGCGCCATCGCCGTCGGAATCGCGATCGAGATTGGCGCCGCTCGTGCCGAAGGTGGCGAGTTCCCAGTTCTCCGGAACCCCGTCGCCGTTGGTATCGACTCCAGCACCGAGGTCGAGACGGAGGGCAACCCCCGGTTCGGTAACTCGATGCGTCACCTGGTGGGCGATGCGGTTGCCGGACCGGACGGTGATGACCACGGTTTCGTTCAGGACGGCCTGGTTGGGTGCGGCGTCGGCGGCCTTGGCCACCGGGATCCGCAACGCGTAGTAGAACTCGCCCAAGCTGGGCTGAGCGCCCATGCGGTACGCCACGATCACTGGACCCGAGGAGGTCTGGCGCACCTCGATGAGGGTGCCGGTGTCCGCCCGGGTCACCGGGCGCCCGTCGATGGCGATCGTGCCGTAGATCAGGTGGTCGGGAAGCGGCACGGCGGCGGAGGCGCGGAGGGTGAGACCGCAGAGGAGCGCCATCCATACGCCCAGGCTGCGGATTCGCCGCCCCAGTATCTCCAAGGTTCGGCACCGGTCTTCGGCGGTCCCGCTCACGTGGTTTCTATCCGTGCGTGGCGAGCACTCGTGTCCCAGGGAAACCGGTGGAGTGAAGGGCTTGATGTCCGTCTTCATAGGCGTCGATAAGAAGGCTGAAGGTTCACGAACTTAGTTCCCGCTCACGGAGTAGGTCTGGAAGTACAGTTTGATGTCTTCGACCGACTGAATGAATTGGTTCATCCCCTGGTTGCCGTCGCCGAGCAGGTAGGCCCCGGGGATGATCAGAACCCATTGCGAGTTCCACACCGAGCGCCCGACCAGCCGGGTGCTCTCCTCGAACTGGTCCAGGTCGAAGGTCGAGTCCTGGTAGGCGCGGAAGGCGGAGTGCCGACGGAGGGGCGAGAAGCTGCCATCGACCGACGGATACACCGGGAATCCCGAGAGAGTGGAGAGATCGGCTTCGCTGAGCGGGAAGGGCATCGGGATGCGCTGATCCAGCACCTGCCAATCGCGCACGGAGAAGTCGTCCCCGTCGGGAGTGCGCAGGCGGTCGGTCCCCACCGGGACGAGATAAACCCGGGGTTTGGTGGCCAGACCGGCGGCGTCATAGCCGGAGAACCAGACCGCCACGGAGCGGATGCGGGTGGCAAATTCCGAGGGATCATAGCTCGAATCGAGGGAGCCGAGCGGCTGATCGAAGAAGTTACGGCCCGAGGTGATGGTGGTACCAAACCGCAGGACGAGGCCCGGCTGGGGGCCGGCGGACTCGGGCGCGAAGGGCCGGCAATAGCGCCGGAACTCGGCGACCTCCCAGAGGTTGGTCACCAGGGCGGACTGGAGGGTCTGGCGCCAGGTGGTGTCGGACACCGAGTTGGTCGCCGAGCTGGGAAGGATGCGGAAGGCCTCGGAGCGCAGGGAGAACCGGGATCGTTCCGCTCGCTCGTTGCTCAAGCCCAACTGGCTCTTGAGCACGTCGAAGTTCTGGCGCATGCGACCCAGGACGCTGGCCAGCCCTACGCGGCTCACCACGGGTTGGCCGTCCACGAGTTCACCGAGATTACGCTCCGCCGGGATGAGCGCCCCAAAGGACGCACCCGACCCGGACGCACCCCCCAGGTTCAATTCGTAGTCGTAGGCCGCGGCCGCCAGGTACACATAGTTCGCGGCCGTCTCGAACTGGGAATCGTACTTCTGGAGGGCGTCGTTGCGGAACAGCCGGAGTCCGAGGTCACGATAACGATCGGCCTGGATGGTGCCGGCGGTGACCTGCCGGAAGACCGTGCGCGCCACCAGGGTGCGGTTGCCCTCGGCGATGGTGGCTTCGAGATCGCGCGCGGTCTGGAGGAGGGCTCGATTGGCATTGTAGAGATCCAGGCGAAGGTTGGCCTCCTCGCGGACGGCCCCTTCGAGATCCTTGGTCATCTCTCGCAACTCGAAGTTGGCCTCGGCTATCTCGTTATTAATCTCGAGAGTCAGATCCAAGCCCTCCTTGGTGGGTTCCAGCGCCAGCGCCGCGATCTCAGCGGCCGTGGCGATTTTGCTGGGCACCTCGGCGCTGAAGTTCTTGGCAATGTAAAGCGCCGCCTTGATAGGGGCCCCCACGTCAAACGCGAGCCCCTCGATCCCGGGAATCGCTTTTTCGAGGGCGGTGAAGGATTCGTCGAGGGTCTTGCTGGTGGCCTCCGACAGCAGGGCGCCCGTTTTGAACCCGGTCACAATGGCGCTGAGGCTGGCGACCGTCAGCTCGTGATTGAGCCTCAGATTGAAGAGGTCCTGCCTCAGATTGTATCGCAGCTCCAGCACCTCGGCCTTCGCTTCGATTTCTTCAATGAGGTTCTGGTAGCTGGTCGTGGTCTGCCGTAGCTGAGCCTGCGCGAGAAGCATCGCCCGCAACTGCGTCTGCAACCGTCCTTCCGCCCGACGCTTGCCCCAGGAAGCCGGGGCCTCGAAGGCGTAGTCCCGGGTGCTGACGGGGTACTCGACTTCCACCAGCAATGCCGTGGGACTCGGGTTCAGGCGTACCTGGGTTTCGTGGCTAAAGGAGCCCCCCCAGTTCGTGGCGAGCGCGGTGAGCGCACTGAACTTCGCCGCGACATTGCCCCAACCCGCCGCGGGTTGAAGCCGGGCCGCCGTCACGTCGAGCTCATCGACGTACATCCAGTGGACCAGGTCAGGGCCATTGTAATCGGCGGAATAGGCTCCTCCCGGGCCCAGATCACCGGCGTAGGGATAGCCATAGATCTCGATCAGATCGTTGAGATAGGACACCTCCTGGTCGGCGACGGCGACCGAGTAGTCCGAGACACTATTCTGCTGCTTCCTCAATTCGGCACTCAACGCACTCGCGCGATTGAAGGTGGCTTCGGCATTCTGCAGGGCCTGCAGCGCGCGTTGATAGATCTGCTCGAAATGAGTGGTGCGGACGAACGTGGTGAGAAGTTGGTTCGGATCGAGATCGAACGGCACGACGCCGCGGGCAAAGCCCAGCGGATTGAACCCGGCATCCGAGCGATCGAGCACATTCACGGCGACCGCGGTTTCGGTGACGATCTGCACGAGCTCGGTCACCGTGGTGCGGTCCACCTTCTGGATCCCGGTATGGGTGAGGTTGGTGTCCACGGCGGGCAGGAGGGCATTGCCGGTCACCCAGTCGAAATAGGCCGCCTGCGCCGTGCGGCGGGCCCAGTCGAGGACCCCCCACGCGCGACGTTGATCGGGGTCAGTGCCGCCGACGAGGACCGCCAGCGGGTCGTCCGAATAGTTGAACCGGTAGGTGCGGTCCACGATCTCCGCGCCCGTGCGAGCGCGCGCGGCCGCGATACCCGCGAACCGGCGTTCGTCCTGGTAGTTGACCTCGATGGGAACCCCGGCCACCAGGGTTTCCTCCGGGCGCGGGTGCCAGATGAAGTTGGTGTGACGGAGCAGATCGTAATAGGTCGTGAGCGCCGTGAGATAGTGCCCCCACGCGTCACCGTGGCCCTGGGGATAGAGAATCCGGGAATCGGCGGCATCAATGAATCCGTCCCCGTTCTGATCGGGGATTCCGTAGGTAGCGACGTAGGCGGTTTCGCCATCGCCGCCGGTAAAATTCCAGAAGAGGCGGTTGTAAACGGGAGCGGCGCCCACCCCGGCAAATCGGTCGTCGCGTCCGCGGAGCAGGCTGAGTTCTTCTTCCAGGAGCGAGCCCACCTGGTTCTGGAAGGCGAACACCGAGGAGGCGAGGCTTCCGAGGGTGGTGGAATCCGTGGTCAGCCCGATCGTCGGGTCGGCCGCATCGGCAAAGGCCTCATCCGCGTGAAGCTGGTAGAGATCCGCCAGATTTCCGGCGGCATCCAGCAGGGCCTTGTCGGCCGGTTCAAATGTCACGGCCGGGCTGCCATCGATGCTGAGATTCCGTGCGCGGTTCAGCACGGTGCTGTAGATCTCGATCAGGCCGAAGTTGTCGAGCGCGCTGGGATTCAGGGCCACGTCGCCTTCGTAGCGCGGACCGGCGCTGGCGAGGGCGTCGGCCAGGGTGTTCGGGGCATAGTTTTCGAAATCGCTGCTGCGCTGTCCGAACAGGTTGATTCCCGTCAGGACGCGCTTGACCCACCCCGGAACGAACATGGCTCGCGGGGCGTCCGTCGTCCCCGCCGGATCCCCGATCCAGCCGCTCCAGCGGACGCGGCCAGGGGAGTCCTGGACGCCGTAACGCATCAGGTACCAGGCATCGGAAAGCGTCAGGAGGCTCGACTGCTGACCCGTGCCGAGGGTGATGTCGTTGACGCCCTGGCCGGACTGGGGATCCACGGGGAAGGGAATCCAGTTCCGCGCGTCCGTGATCTCACCGTCGTCATTGACCAGCGGGACCGCGGTGGGGTCGAACGCCGGCAGGCTGGGGTCGTCCGAGGCGCCATCGACCTGGTAAAACCACTGGAAAACGAAGTTCTCGGGTTGCGCCCCGAAGTCGGCGGAGTGACGCAGGGTGACCCGCTCGTCCAGGACGTTGTCCGATTGAATGATCGCCAGGGCACCGCGGGCGAGGCGGTTGGTGAGGCTGATGACATGGAGCCCGACCGGGAGCCCGACCAGACTCGGATCATTGTTCTCGGCGACCACGATGTATCGGGCGACCGAATCCAACTGGAAGACCGACGGCTCCCACACCGGGGAACCGACCAAGGTGCCCGTGTTGCCGCTCGCGGTGGCATCCGCCACCGTGGAACCCGACCCCTCGGCAAAGCGCCACAACCCGACCAAACCGGTTTCCGTTCCCTGCAGGCTGACCTCGAAATTGGCCCGAATGGCCTCCGGGCTGCGGGCGTAGTTCCAGATTCTGAACTCGGCAATGGAACCCGCGAAATGGCCGTAGCCTGGCTGGTCAGTCTGCATCCGCACGAGCGCCGTCGAGGGGATGGGGACCCAGGGGCTGCGAAGCCCTTGAGCGGCCAAGACGCCGTCGATATAGAGCGTGGGGGTGGAGTCCTGGTACACGACGGCGAAGTGATGCCATCCCGAAAGGTCACCGGCATAGACGAGCGGCGAATAGAGGCGGTCGTCGCCGTGTTCAAAGACCCCGACTCCATTGGTCCCCACGGAGAGGCCCACGCCGACGCGGTTCGTCAGGCCGCTGATGGTGTGCCCCTGTTCGGGGTGGACGGCATAGGGCTGCCCGGTGGTACCCGAAATACCCTGGGTGGCCTGCGAGGTCACCGTCCGGGCGAGGTTATCGTTGGGTTTCACCCACAGTTCCATGGTGAAGTTCCCGGTCAGATTGGTGTAGTGGCCTGCGGTCAGCATGCCCTGCTGCGGACCCGCGAATTGCAAAGCCGGGACGTCCAAGGACGAGGTCGGGGAGAAAGGCTGTCCAAAGGCGAGGCCCTTCGCGCCCTGCAGGGTCTCGCGGACCAGGTTCGTGACCACCACGCCGGCACTGTTGGTGGTGGTCTGCCGGGTGATCCCGACCAGCAGCGATTCGTCGGGCACGCCATTGCCGTCCAGGTCGAGCTGATTCGGATTTCGCGTGATCCAATAGAGACGATCGACGACTTCCTTGAAGCTGGAACTCGCGCTCGAGTCGAGGGCGAGAATGGTGTTCAGTTCGCGCTCGCTGATCACGTTGATGAGCGTGATGGGATTCGCGCCGGGAGCCGGGGTCAGCACGAAGCCGCGGAAGCCCAGGCGCCGATTTTGCGGGTCATGGAACAAGCGAACCCGCAGATAATAGGGGAGGTCGGGGAAGACCTCGTAGCCGGTGCTCGGATCGATCTGTCGCACCACCTGGTCCGGGAACTGGAAGGAGGCCGCGAGTGATACGAACCGGGGCGTCAGCGGATCGTACAGGCGGGCGGCCGCGCTCAGGGGCCGGTTGCCCTGGGGATCGAGACTGTCGAAGACGACGGTGGCGCTGGCCATGTCGGTGAGGTCGGGAAGGCCGGCCGTCGCGGTCGTGAGCGTCTGTCCCAACTGGAGCACCGGAG
>CAYYSX010000018.1:0-41605 GCA_964474315.1 uncultured Verrucomicrobiota bacterium
CGAACGTACGTGCGTGTAGCGTGCGGTGTCCTCACCGCACCACCCGCCTGTCTGCGTCCAGCAGTATGAATGTACTTTCGCAACGATTGATAGTTGGCACTCGTGTCATCTCCGCGTTCTCAAGAACGTGGCTCCACTGAAGCATCCGGAAGAGGACGGTCCCTTCCCTGTACCAACACCCGGAAGGCGCGTCCCAGATGTTCCGGATGAGTGAGAGTTTGAAACTGGCGTACCCGCAACGTATCCCAGGCGGGGAATCCCCCCGGTTTCTTCAAGGTGTCGGCCAGAATCTCGGTGAGCCAGGAGCGCTGCCAGGTGAACGCCTCCGTGCGCAGCCCTGCGACTTCCCCGGCTTCTTGCAGCGCCGTGAAGTTGACGTGTGCGGTCAGATCCTGCGCTCCGGGTTGGGCCAGCGGATTATCCGCCGGATGATGCTTCGCATAGCCGCGCAAGGTACCGGCGGCACGCTGCGGCTGCAGGAATTCGTCCCCGGTCAGTCCATAATCGATCGTTAGCAATCTTCCTTCGTGCAGGATCAAAGCCGCTTCCTTCCACCAGGCTGCCGCGGCGGGCCCCACCTCGAGGGAAAACCCGTCCGGCAAAACCGCTTGAAGCGCTGCGGGAAGCCGGTCCAACCGCTCCATTTCCGGCAAAACCGCCGGCGAGGGTTCCGCCAACGGATGCCACTGAAAGCGCTCGTCCTCCCAGGCAATGCCGATCTCCCGCCACCGTCCTTCCGCTGCCACCCACGCCAATCGATGCACCGGGAAGGCATCGAGCAGTTCGTTCGAGTAGATGATTCCGCCAATGCCGCCCGACTGCTCCTGGAGTTCCGCCAGAGAATTCACCCAGCGAATGCGGGTCCCGAATTTTCTTAGCGTCTCTTCCTGCCAGCTCCGGCGAACAGCAGACGGTTCCACGATCCAGAATTGAAGACGGGCCGTGAGCTCCGGGCGATGACGACCGAGCCAGTTCAGAACATCGGCGGCGAGACGCCCGGTATGCGCCCCCGCTTCGGCCAAGGCGGGTCTGCTGGACGGACTCAACTCCTCCAGAACGGCGGCGAACTGAAAGGCCAGCAGTTCGCCAAACACCGGACCGACGCTAACGCTGGTATAAAAATCCCCGCGCCGGCCGACCGTGGCGGGTGACCGTTCATAATAACCCAAGCCCGGCGCGTAGAGAGCGAGCTCCATGAACCGCGCCAGGGGGATGACTCCTCCGGCGTGGGTGATCTCCTGGCGGATTCGGACTTCCAGTTCGTTCTCCATGAAAGGTGAAATTTCGCGAGCAATACCGACGACGGAAGTCCTCAGATATCGGTCGCCATTCCGCGTTCCAACTCTTATGAAGTCATCCTACTTCCAACCAGGCACCGTGGCAGGTGAAGCCCGCCCCAAACGAGCACATCCACCACCATCCGGGCGGTGCCGGCTCGGCTCGAGCGGCGGCGAGGGCAAAGAGCACCGACGGGCTGCTAAGATTGCCAAACTGGCGCAGGACGCCAGCGCTGTGCCGAAGATGATGATCGCTGAGGGCGAGTCGCTGTTGCAGAGCTAGCAGCACATCGCGTCCACCCGCGTGAAGAATCCATTCCTGCACCTCCGCCTGGGCGAGTGCTCGGCGGGTGGCGAGTTCCTGAAAAAGTTCGCCGGCGTGATGCGCGGCGACGGCGGGTACTTCCAGCGTCAGGATGTTCCTAAGCATCCCGCCGCGGGTTTCGAACCGCAGGCGCTCGCGGTCAGCGGGTTCGAGCCGGGTCAGCATCGAGTCCCAGCGGATGCGCCGGGTATGAGGTGACGGCTGGGCCGACACGATCGCCGCCGCGGCGCCATCCCCAAACAAGCAGGCGCTGATCAACACCCCGGGATCATCGTCCAGGTAGAAGGCCGCACTGCACACCTCGCAGCAGACCACCAGGACCCGCCCCGCTTGGCCGGACTGAAGCAAGGCCGAGGCCGTGTTCAACGCCGGCAGCGCGGCTCCGCACCCAAGACCCACCAAGTCCAAGCCGTGGACATCGCGTCGCAGTCCCAGGCGTTCGGCCAGGTGGCTGGTGAGGCCAGGACAGAGGTATCCCGTGCAAGTGGTGGCGATCACGGCATCCAGCGTGTGGGGTTCCAGCCGGGCATCGGCCAGGGCTCGTTGCGCGGCCAGGGTGGCCAGCGACGGGGCGTGCTGGACGAATCGGCGGTGCAGGGTGTCGGGCGTCAAGTCATAGGCTTCGTCGAGGGAGTCCAGGGCCAGGTGACGGGTTTCGATGCCGTTCAACCCCAACAACACTTTGCGCAGGATGGCTTGCGACCGCGGAGCTAATGAGCGGAAGGCCGCGGTCTGGCGGACGGATTCCCATCCTTCGCTCTGGGCGTAACGTCGGTCGGGAACCGCAGTCCCAAGGCCAGTGAGGAACATGGAGAGAGATCAGCGCCCTTTACGACACGAACAACTCCGCCAACGCCACACCGAACCCCGCCACGGCCGTGGACTCCAGCCGCTCCGGCGGCGTCACGGTGAGTTTCTGCCGGTAGCCGGCGGCGGCCGGCTCGCGATACACTTCCACGCAGCGGATGTTCGGGAGCACGATCCAATACTCCTTCACCTCGGCGGCGGCGTAGATCGCGGCCTTTTGGCGATCCACTTCCACCGTGGAGATGGCCACTTCGATAACGAGTTCAGCGGTGGTGGGATGGGCGTGGCGATAATTATCTGCGCTACGCGTCACCACCGCCAGATCCGGTTCCGGTTCCGAAGCGACAAACGTCAAAGGCTCTTCCTTGCGAAGGAAAAGATGGGGAGGCAGGGCCTTATCCAGCAACCGGAACAGGAAGTGAACGAGCCACGAGTGTAGCGACGACTTGGACATCTTTTGAACGAGGGTTCCTTCCAGCAGCTCGATGTCTTCACTCAGCAGTCCCAGCTCCCCAGCCTGATGATAAAAATCCACCGAGAGCGGATAGACCGCCTGACGGACCTTGGGATCATCAAGGATCGAACTCATGGTCCAAAGATACTCGGGTTGGCGGGCCTTCCAAGCGGCGAGTTGGCTCGGGGCGAGCGGGACGAATAGATCATTGGGACTCGGATCCGAGGCGGTCCACCATCGCGGAAATCGGCTCCAGGTCGTAACCCGGCGGGGCCGCCTCGATGATCCACTGCAGATCCTCCCGTGCGCCGGCGACATCTCCGCTTCGGGTGCGGAGCCGCGCCCGGTCAATCCGCTGGCCTGCCTCCAACCGCGGTTCGCCGGCAATCGCCACCAGCAGATCCGCAAACCGCAGGGACGCCGCTGCTCCTTCCTGTCGCTCGGTGAAGAGCTGCAGGTTGGTCACCAGCCGTACGATCATCTCCCGCTTGGTCGCCGGACGAAGGAATTCCGAACGCACCGGGAGACCCGCGGCTTCCGAGCCGATCTGGTCCGCTTCGCTGAAGGTCAGGTAGCGGCCCCCGTTGAACACGTCGATCAACCGTTCCCGGCCGTCGGGCGGGGTGTGCTTCACGAGAAAGTGTCCGGGCAGGGGAATGCCTTGGAGGTGGGCGAGTCCCGCCCGGTTCGCCACCTCCAGGAACACGAAGCTCAAGGTGATGGGTAACCCTTCGCGATCATCCAGCACTTCATTCAGATAGCTGTTGGCGCGGTTGTGGTAATCGTGGCGGCTGCCGTGAAATCCATTCTCCTCAAACAGGAACTGCCGCAGCAGGTCCACCCGCTCCGTGGTGGGCATGGATTTGCGTAGGCGGCCCTGGAGTTCCCGGCCCAAGGCGTCGAGCTGGCTTTGATACGCTTCCACCTCGAGATCCGGATGATCGAGACGGGCCACCAGCAAAGCGGCGCGGGAAAGGTTGATCTGGTCCTCGGATTGGGCGAGTTCGGCCGCCAACTCTTCCCGAACCTGTTCGCGATGCAGACGCAGGGACAGTTCGCGCAGGCGGGCCGCTTCGCGTTCGAGTTGTCGGGCGCGGGAGGCCAGGAACTCACGCGACGCCAGCAGATTGGAGCGCAGCAAGGCCTGGTCTTCCGGTCCAACCTGGGCGGTGGACAATTCGGCGCCGCCCAATTTTCCGACCAACGTCGGATCCAGGACGGCAGGCGGTTGCAGGGAACGGGCCAAGGCGAAATTGCGGAACTCGGCGGTGGTGTCGCGAAACTTAGCTAATCCCACCCGGCGGCCAACAATCGCCTCTTCGGCCAGCGAGAAGACTTCGGCGTCATTGACCCAGCATTGAATCCGACCGTCCGCCTGACGCACGCGCAACACGTTCCAGTCGCCGGGCCGGTAGGCAGCGCTGGGAATGGTGCCCAGGATGCGCCAGGAGAAGACCTCGGGGCCTTCAAACGCGGTGAGACGCAACTGACCGCCCGTGGGATAGAACCCGTAGTGAGCACCGTCCTCCCGGCCGCCGAAAATCAGCCCGGCCGCGCCGGATTCGTCCTGCAATCGGACGGTCACCGTGAGTTCGTAAGTCGGCTCCGGGGCCGGTTCCTGGTAAAGGAGATAGGAACGTCCGCCGAACCCAGTGCCCCAGCCCTCCACCGTCAACCGTCCCGAACGTTGCCTCCACTGGCCGCCGAGATGAGCTTCCCATTGTTCCGGATCGAGGGCTCCGGTGCGCACCCAGCGGGTAAAGGGAACGGGATTCGGCCGGGCGAGCAGCGGTTTGAGCAGATCCACGGGCGTGGCAAACCCGAGGTTGCGAGTCATGAGCGACTTGGCGTTGACGATTCCCACCACCTTCCCGGCTCGATCCAGCACGGGGCCGCCGGAATTGCCCGGCTCGATGGGAATGGCGAGCTGAAGCATCTCCACCTCCTCCAGCGTGCGTCGTCCGGACAGAACCCCGGCGACCACGGAATTCTCCAGCCCGAGCGGATTCCCCAGCGCCACCACCTCGGCGCCGGTGGCGAGTCGGGAGCTGTCGCCGAGCGGCAGAGCCGGCAGATTGGTGGCCGCGACGCGCAGGAGGACCAGGTCGGTGGGACGGTCGAAAGCGTGGACGGCGACGACTTCGGTCTCCCGTCCCGACGCCAGACGCACCGAAACCGGTCGTGCCTCGCCTACCACATGCAAGCTGGTCGCGATCAGACCGGACGGGTCGATGACGAAGCCGGTGCCGACTCCTTCGCTGACCCCGTCGCGTCCCCGGGTCGAGAGGACGACCAGACTGGGGCGGGCGCGAGCGGCGAGATCCTCGGTGCTGAAAGAGGGAGGACGATCCTGGGTGTCAGTGGTGTTCGACCGAACTTCCGCGGCGGTGGCGACGGAGGGTGGTGGGGGGGCGGGTTCGCGGTCCGCGGCGGATGACGTCAGCAGGGCAAAAAGTGCGAAGCCAAAGAAGAGGCCGCTGGTAAGCGGACGGCGAAGCGTCATGGCGGAACGCTACGCTGATGAGCCGGATCCGCCAACCGTGGGGGGCCGCAGCGGGCAGGTTGAAAATAGTTACCAACTTCGCCCAAAATTTCCGCCGAGGCATGACTTCTGGCGGGGGCGGCCCCCCAATCGTCAGCAAGACACCCCCCATTTACCGAAAGCGATTCCATTGATCACTCCGCTTCAACGGATTACAGCAGAAGGTTACTTCAAAACCACAATCGGTTGAAGGGATCGCGAGAAATCTTTAGACTTTGAATGCATCATGCCAAAACGCATCGCACTGGATGAGTTCAAGTTGACTCTGAGGGTGCTCATCACCAAGGAAGAGTCGGAATGGACAGCCCATGCCCTCGAAATGGATCTGATGGGAACGGGCTCAACAAGGGACGAGGCGCTACAGGATCTCCGCAACGCGATCATTTCCCAAGTCGAGTTTGCCCGCCAACAAAACAAGATCGAATTGATTGACTTCCCCGCTGAACGGAAGTTGTTCGACCTGTGGGAGGAAACCCAACGCTCGACACTGCGTCGATTGTTCCCCGGTGCCGAAGCAATCAGACTGAACCACACGGTCAGCGTGCTGTGCATCGACGTCAGTGAGGAAATTCTCCGTCATCCGATCGAATCCAGGTTCAAACCCGTCGTCTGTGCCTAAGCCGAAGCGTGCCGATGATGTTTTTAAGATCTTACGGGACCATGATCCCCGATTTGAGATCTTTTCCAAGCGAGGCAAGGGATCGCATCGCTTAGTTTACCACCCAGACATCGGCGGCAAGCCTCAATCATACCCCGTTCCGTATCACAAGGGTCATGACGTATCGATCGGAATTCTGAAAGGGTTGATTCGCCGTTTCCAGCTTCCCGCTGAAATCTTCGGATGAGGCGGCCTGGCAGGAAACTCCAGCGAGCCGAGATCGTTGGTCAAATCCTGTCACGGCATCCTGCCGGTCTGGCGCGCCTGTTGGAGGATCGCTTGCGACCTCGCGCTGATGTCACTCCAGATCAAGGTGAGATCACCTGACAGGCAAGAGGTGTGGGTTGGTGCTTCTTTGTGGTGAGGTTTTCGCGTGAACCGAATCCATCGCGGTTCAAAGAGATGAGTTGCAACTCGTTGATGTTGTGGCGGAAGGGGAGGGATTTGAACCCCCGGTAGGTTATTCACCTACGCCTGATTTCGAGTCAGGTGCCTTAAACCACTCAGCCACCCTTCCAACAACACGCGCGCGGAATGAAGCAAGCCGCTCCGCCCGAGGCAAGAATCCGTTTCGCCGGTGCGAACGCCAGCCGACCCGGGAGCCAATGCGCTGATCCTTCTTTCCGGAGGCTTCCGTTCGCGCAGGCGCTGGATCGTTGAAAAATTTTCGACTCCGATCGCGCAGATAGCTGAAACTTTCCGGCCGCCTGCTGCGTATCAACCGTCGTGATGACGACCACGACCATGAACGGCAAGTTGGACCTCCTCGATGAAATGTCCCAGGCGCTCGCCGCACCCCGGACCAAGACCGCCCTATCCACCCGGACGCTTCCCCGGAAGGTCACCGCCCGCCCGCGCCCCGCCCGAATCGTCTCCCCAGCGCGACGTCCGGCCGCCAGACCACGATGGAGAATCAGCTTGGAAGCGGCGCGAGATTCCTTCGGCCCGCAACTGCTAGGACTCACGTTGTTCCTGGTGGCCAGTGCCGGTTTGATTTGGCTCGCCTTCACGATGCTTCAGTTCTTCTTTGCCTGGAGTCACCTCGTAACCTGGATCCGGGCGACGATGATCTAAGGCGAAATGGATACTGGGGCGCGGACGGTCCGTCGGCAGGTGGTAGCCGGCTGGGTCCGGACAGCGACGCGGAAGGGAGGAACCGACCGCCGACCGTCTCGGATCCGCCAACGGAGTGACTGACCGACCGTCCGCCGCCCTGGAACGAAGCGCTTCCGTTATCTTAGAGAAAGCAAAGGTTTCAGCAGCATCGTTGGATTCCCTCGAAGCGCTGGCGGGCGGCTTGGCAATAGGCTTCGGCCCGGAGGGAGTGGTCGATCCCGGCGCGGACTTCGGGAATATCGATCAACAGTCGGGGCGTGGTACTGGAATGCAGGCAAGCCACTTGCTGTTGCTGAACCCGCTGCACCGCCGCCTCTCCTGACCATTCGCGGCCCAGCGCCAGGGCCAGCGCCGCCGCGCTGCCCAACGCGCCGAAGGATCGGCCTTCGCGGACCACGGATTCAGGCAACCAGACCGGCTCGGTTTCCCGCAGGTCTGGCGCGCGTCTCCGGGTCAGCAGGCGGAACCATTCCCGAAGCGACAGCGCCACCATGGTGGCGCCCAGGAACAGGAATACACCGGTCACGGCAAAATCGAGTTGGTTGTTGAACTCCAGGCGTCGGGCGGTCCGTAGTGCATGCTCCGCCACCTCACGCGCTTCGGTGGTCGCCGCCTCCGCCAGTCGGGTTTCCGCAGCGGTCGCCTGCTGACGAAATGATTCCGCCGCGGCCAGGAAGCCGATCCGCGGAGAGGGGTGAAACATCTTCTGTCCGCCCGCGGTAAACGTGACTGCTAAGAGCCAGAGGAGCGGCACCAAGGTTATCAGCGCCAACGCCGGGCTCTGCCGCCGTTTCAACGCCATTTTGATCAAGAGGGTGGTGCCCAGGCACAACGCGATGGCGGCCAGTAGTTGATTGGCGATGCCGAAAAGGGGCCATAGGGAGTTGATGCCGCCCAGCGGATCCCGCACGCCCTGGACCAGGAACCAACCCCAGCCGCCGACGATCAGGACGCTGGCCAGCGTGTTGGCAGGCAACGAAGTGGTGTCACCCAGCTTCGGGAACAAATGGCTGAGAAAATCCTGTAGCAAATACCGGCCCACCCGCGTTCCGGCGTCGAGCGTGGTCAGAATGAACAACGCTTCGAACATGATCGCGAAGTGGTACCAGAGGTCGAGCCAGCGTCCGCGCGTAACTTGACTGAAGATGTTAGCCATACCCACTGCGAGCGTGGCGGCGCCGCCCGTCCGTCCGTAAAGGGAGGATTCCCCGACCGCCTCAGCCAGACGGTCCATTTCACCAGTGCTGACGGTGAACCCGGTGGCGTTCACTTTGGCGACGGTGTCGGCAGCGATGGCGGCGGCATCGGCACCGGCTCCCTTCACGTTCATGGCCAGATAGACCCCCGGCTCCAAGGTGCAAGCGGCCACCAGGGCCATGATGGCCACCAGCGATTCCAGACACATGGCGCCATAGCCGATGGGCCGGGCGTAGCCTTCGCGAGTAATGATCTTGGGCGTGATGCCGCTGGAGATGAGCGCGTGAAACCCGCTGATGGCCCCACAGGCGATGGTGATGAAAACAAAGGGAAAGAGCCGGCCGGCCACCACCGGCCCGGAACCATCCACGAACTGCGTCACCGCCGGCATCTTCATTTCTGGCAGCACCAGCAGCACCCCGGCCGCCAGCGCGGCGATGGTGCCGAGCTTCATGAAGGTGCTGAGGTAATCCCGCGGCGCGAGCAGCAGCCAGACCGGCAGCACACTCGCGGCGATTCCATACGCGATGATCATCCACGCCAGCGGTTCAGCACCGAACGTGAAGGCCGAGGCCCAGGTGGCGCTTCCATGCACATATTTGCCGCCCCAAACGGCGAGCAACAAAAGGACGATGCCGAAGAGCGAGGCTTCCAACGTTCGTCCGGCCCGGATCCACCGCAGATATCCGCCCATCAGCAGCGCAATGGGAATGGTGGCGCCGACGGTGAAGACGCCCCACGGACTTTCGGCCAGCGCCTTCACCACCACGAGTCCGAGCACGGCCAGGAGGATGATCACGATCGCCAGGATCGCGATCAGGGCGACCACCCCGGCCAACGGGTGCAACTCGTCCCGCACCATTTGTCCCAACGAACGTCCGTTCCGCCGTATGGACGCAAACAGGATGACGAAATCCTGGACGGCCCCGCCCAGCACCACTCCGATAAGAATCCAGAGGGCTCCGGGCAGATAGCCGAATTGGGCTGCCAGCACCGGGCCCACCAAAGGGCCGGGACCGGAGATCGCGGCGAAATGATGTCCGAATACGATCCAGCGGTGGGTGCGCACAAAGTCTTTGCCGTCCTCTTGGACCTCGCACGGCGTGGCCCGCCGGTCATCGAGCATCAGGGCGTGCGCGGCCAGCCACTTCGAGTAGAACCGGTAGCCGATGGCGTAGGTACACAAGGCGGCGAGGACCAGGTAGGCGGAGTTGATGGTCTCGCCGCGATGGAAGGCGAGAGTGGCATAGGCGAACCCGCCGAGGATTCCGACTCCGGTCCACACCAAGGCGCGCAGCAGGGAATTCACGGGCGTGCAGCGTAGGCAGGGGGCCACGGGCAAGTCCACCGTCGGGAGCGCGGACGGCTCGTCCGCTCGGCTACCGGAGAGGACCACAAGCTTAACCTCACTTCACCATGTGGCGACGCCGATGGGGACAAGGGACCCGAAAACTCCAAGTTCCAAGTTCCAAGCTCCAATGAAGCTCCAAAAGCCCAAGCTCCAAGCTCCCGGTTTGCGCCCGAACCGTTCCTGGGAGCCAGGGCCTTGGGGGAGGCTGGACGCTCGGATTTTGGCCCTTGGAGCTTGGGATTGGAGGCTTGAGGAAGGGGATGGGACTCTCCTTTGGGCTCGGACCGCGGCTTTAAGGACATATTCACGAGGCGCTCCCGTCGGGAGCGCGGACGGCTCGTCCGCTCGACCACCGGAGAGGACCGCGGGCTTAAACCCACTTCACCATGTGGAGTCGAAGCGGCAGGCGCATTACCTCCTATCGATCGTTGCGAAAGTATGTTCACACGGCTTGAGGCGGGGGCGCGCGAGTGGTGCGGTGGGGACACCGCACGCTACATGCATGTACTTACGCAACGATTGATATCCTCCGACGCCGGAAATCGTCTCCGTCAGGGGCCGCCTTCTTCCACCAACATTTCGGTCAGGACCCGGCCATCGGTTTCCGTCAATGACTGTCCTAACAGCTTCGCCAGGGTGGGTGCAACGTCCACGTTGTCGATGATTCCGAGTTTCGTGCCCGGCTTGATGCCGCGGCCCCAGGCGATGAACGAAGCGTTCATCTTCGGGTTGCGAGAGAGAAAACCGTGGTGTCCTTGGTTTCCCGCCGCGAGCGTGACCTCTGTCACCACCTCTTCGCCACGAGCTTCGTTGCTGAATGCATAGCCCTCATTCGCTACCAGAATCAGCTCGCACATCTGCGGATTCTTTGCCGGGTCGGGCAATCCGAGCGCGCCAAACGCGTCCGGAAGCAAGATGTCCGCGATCCCTTCCTGCGCCCGCATCAACTCGATCACCTTTGCCCGGTCGTCGTTCTGAGTGTCCGGGTTCGTGAAATACACCATGGCGATGCCGCCTTCGCTAATAATCTGAACTCGTGCTCGGAGAAGATTGGGCGTGGAAGAAGTCTCCAACAAACCGGCCTTCCGGAAAGCGACGTTCGGGTTCACGATCTTTAGAGCCTTCTCGAAGCCATGGTCCGCCGTCACCACCACCGTGGTGCGCTCGCGCAGGCCGGCAGCGTCCACGGCCCGCAGAATCTCCGCCACGTGCGCGTCGGCCAGCGCGATCGCGGTGTAGGCAGCCGGCGAGAGCGGTCCGTATTGATGTTGTAGTGAGTCGGTGACCAGCAGGTGGACCAACATGAGATTCGGCGATCGTTCCCGCAAAACGTGGACGGCCGCGGCGGTCCAGATCTGATCCTTCACTGCCGCGCTTTGTTGGCGGAAGGCGGCATCGTTCGTGCCCGTCAGCCATTGAGCGGCGATCAACTCGTCGCGCAGGCGCGGTGTCATATGCGTAATCTGCTCGGGTACATCGGGAAACGAATCGTCCAGCGTGGTGGCGCCGCGGGTGCAAGGCCAATTGATGTCCGCCGTACGGTAACCCTGCCGGTGAAGGAGATCATAGAGGGTAGGCACCGCGACGAGGTCCGCCTTGTCCTTGGCTCCATCGACGCGCACGGCCAGGCCCACTCCCGGGCGTTGAAGCGCTCCGTTGAAGAGCACCGAGTGCTTCGCCGGATACACCCCGGTGACCAATGTGGTGTGGTTCGGCCAGGTGACGGCCGGATTGGACACCCGCATCCCCTCGGCGTGCGCGCCCTCGGCGGCCAACCGTCGCAGCGTAGGGATCGGGGCTTTGGTGTCCGACAAATAATAGGCGGCCAGTCCGTCAATCGTAATCAGGATCACATGATGCTGGGTGGAGGCCACCGCTCTGAGCGGTGGGAAGAATCCAATCCAGGCCACCGCTCCCGCAATCAGGAACCGTAAAATCGTCCGTTTCGCCATGATTTAATAACGCAGCCTACGGCGTGGGGCTTGTTTCTGACGAGATCATTCCTCGCCCCTCCCAAAAAACGGAGATGCGTCCTAAAGAGGAGATCAGCCAATTCGCGAGTGGCCTGAATGGTTGCTTTGCCGCAATTTCCACGGACATGAGTTCCCGCTTTCTTGAGGCATTGATCCGACGCCGTCTCTTCTGGGGTCTCCTCATGTGCGGTGGCGCGGCGGTACTGACGGCGACCGGCGCGGCGGAACCGCCCGTGATTCCCGTGGGTCTGGATGCCTATCGGCAATGGGAGCGCTGGCCCTACCAACGGATCGGCGCGCGGGCTTATATGCGGAGCACCTACGACCGGACGGGAGGAAACGAATCGGCCGATGCCAGCCACTTTCTCTACCAGGAATCCAAGACGTTCAACGTGACGCTGGATGTCGCCGGCCCCGGCATCCTTTATTTCGCGCGTTACAATCACTGGCACGGCAGCCCCTGGCACTACGAGGTGGATGGCCGCGATCATCTCGTTCAGGAAACCAGTTCCGCCGATCCGACCCAACCCGTGGCGGGTTCGGTCTTCCTCCCCGAAGCTCTGTTCCCCCATCCGCTGACCTGGACCTGGTCCATCACCCGGGGCGCGGACTTGATGTGGGTGCCGATTCCCTTCGAGAACTCGTTTCGCATGGCTTACACGCGGACGCGCTATGGCACGGGCTATTATATTTTTCATCAATACGTCCGCGGCGCGAACCTTTCGCAGCCGATCCAGGCCTGGGATGGCCAGACCCCGCCGGATCCGTCGGTGCTGGATCTGCTCCGTCGGTCAGGAACGGACCTCGCGCCGAAGACGGCCACGGCGCTCGGCGGGCGGGTGACGGTTCCCCAAGAGGGAGCGGTAACACTGGCGACTCTCGCTTCCGCGCCGGCGCTGATCCGCGCGGTGGAGCTTTCGGTGCCGACTAATCAGGCGGTGGCCTTTTCGCGCGCGAAATTGCGCATCACTTGGGACCAACGGACCTCGCCTTCGGTCGAGGCGCCCGTCGCCCTCTTTTTCGGCACCGGCACGTTCTACAATCGCGACGGCCGCGAATACCTGGTGAAGGCGTTTCCGGTTCACGTCCAATACCAAGGCGACCGGGTTCGCATGGCGTGTTATTTTCCGATGCCCTTTTTTCGCGAGGCGAAGATCGAACTCGTTGGCAGCGGCGAAACCAACTTTGCCGACATCGATTGGAACGTGCGCCATGAGCCCTTCAACGATCCGCGCCGCCACGTCGGTTACTTTCATGCGACCTACCGCGATTTTCCGGAGCCGGAGCCGGAGCTGGGACGGGACCTCGTTCTGCTCGATACACGCCAGGTGGAAGGCGGCGGGGACTGGTCGGGAAGTTTCGTGGGCACCTCCTTCATCTTCACGCATCGGAACAATCTAACCACCCTGGAAGGCGATCCCCGTTTTTATTTTGACGACAGCCAATCGCCCCAAGCTTATGGCACAGGAACGGAAGAATGGGGCGGGGGCGGCGACTATTGGGGAGGGCTGAACATGACGCTGCCCTTCGCCGGCCATCCGGTGGGCGCCAAAAATCTGGAGAGCGCCCAGAATGACGAAGACCAGATCCATTCCGCCTACCGTTTCTTGTTGGCCGACCTGATGCCGTTCGGGAGGAACGCGCGCATTACGCTTGAACACGGGGGCCTCAACCAATCGACCGAGCATTATCGAACGGTGACTTATTGGTATGGCGCCCCCGCCGCTTCGCTGATCAAGACCGACGAATTGAAGGTCGGCGACGTAGCGAGCGAGCGGGCTCATCACTATGTTTCGCCCGACGCCTCCGCGCCTTATGAGATCACGTCGCGTTATGAATGGGGGCCGGACACCTACCATCTGGCCGAGGAAAAGATCAGGTACCCGGAGGGGTTTCGGTCGCCGAGCCAGCCGGGATTGCCGGAGCTGGGCGACGCCCGGCAAGTCGTGGCCTTCCCGGCCCAGACCGATTGGGGACGAACGACCGCGACCTTCTCGGAGTTCACCCTGAAACTTCAGCCGAAGAACTTCGGGGTGATGCTGCGGCGCAAACTGGACTACCAATTCCCCAACCAACGCGCGAAAATTTCCATCGCCGACGCCAGCAATCCGCAGCGA
The DNA here is from genome assembly GCA_964474315.1 of uncultured Verrucomicrobiota bacterium. Classification (GTDB taxonomy): domain Bacteria; phylum Verrucomicrobiota; class Verrucomicrobiia; order Limisphaerales; family UBA9464; genus UBA9464. Next base: position 13,818 of record CAYYSX010000018.1, read on the forward strand.
AAGCTGACTGCCTCCGATTGGAAACCGGCCGGCGTTTGGTATCTGGCCGGGGCGAATACCTGTGTCTATTCCGATCCGAAAGGGGAGTTGGGCGAGACCTTACATCATGTCCAAACCTCCAATCGCCGCTTTCGTGACGATGAATTTCTGATTCCGCGTGACCTGACCGAAAGTCGTTCCGCCCTTCGCGTACGGATCGAATTCACGCCGGTCCAGCGCCCGCTCTTTCCGGGCCATCCTCTTCCCGAGCTGGCGTGGAGTGAAATTCGCTATGATGCGTATTGTTTCGTGCTGCCGGAGTGGTGAATCGAAGGTGTCTTCAGGGAGCCACCACCCGGAAGAACCGCGGCGGCGCCAAGTTGATCGGTACCAGGTAGGTCATCGGCTGCCCGGTTCCGGTTACCGTCTCGATCAGCTCCCAGCTTCCCTCCAGATCCGCTAGCGATTCGATCCGGTAACTGACCTCCGCCTGGGAAGCCCAGTTGATGTGCAACTGTCCATCTTCTCCCAGCGCCGAACCGGCAGCGAAGGTTCCGCCGACCACGGTCACGGTTGCCCTTGTGGTGGCGCTGAGCGGGGGATTCCCGTCATCAGTGACCCGCACCACGAACTCCCATGAACCTCCGTCGCCCGGGAGGGGCGTCCACCAAATTGCGCCCGATGAGGCCCCGATCGACATACCAGCCGGTGCTCCTTCCAACGAAAAATGGAAGGTCTGCGCCGGGAAATCGGGATCCTGAGTGGCCACGGAAAGGGAGAACAATTCTCCGGCAGCCGCGAATTGGGGGCTAACGAGGCCCAGCACCGGCGGTCGATTCACTTCCTCCACCGTGATGGTAATCGTTTCCTCGTCGCTCAACGGGGGCAGGCCATCGTCGGTGACCCGGATGGTCAGCGCATAGCTGCCCGGACCGTCCAATTCGCCGGGCGTCCACCCAACGGCACCGGTCACTGGATGGAGAGTGAAGCCCGCGCGGATCTCGCCCACCGCGGAATAGGTTAGTTTCTGTCCGGCATCGGGATCGGTCGCGCTAACTTGGAAGGACAGGACCTCACCTTCCTTGGCCGTTTGGTCACCGATGGCGTTGAGCACCGGAGGATGGTTGGCCAGGTTCGCCGAATTGGCTGCGCCCGGCGTGGGACGGGTCGTGCGGGATCGGGTGAACGGCTGACCGTCCGGCAGGGAGGCCCACGCCTCGTTGGCGGCCAGATCGACATAGTCCACGTAGTCCACGAATTCCACCCCGGCCCCCGCGGGGCGGGCGAGCGCCACCGTTCCCATGGCCGGATTCAGGCGAAACCCGGCATGGGGCTCAGCAGCGGTGCTTTCCTCCGCCTCACCATCCGCGATCACGACCAGGAATCCGCCCGCCGGAAGGGTCGTGCCAGGCGGAAACGTCCACTTCGCCGGGCTGTCGTAACTGTCCGTCAGCGCCCAGCCCTCCAACGGCACCGGTTCCGCTCCCAGGTTGACCAGCTCGATCCACGGTTCGCGCTCTCCCGCGGCATCCACGCGACCGGAGGTGTTGTTGGGCAGCACCTCATTGATCCAGACCGGGGGAATCTCCGACCGCGCCACCGCGACATTGTTCGGAGCGCCCGGGGTGAAGCCGCGGAACGTTCCGCCCTGCAAATCCAGCCGGCACCCCATGACGACATCCGTGCTGCCGGCGTTCACCTGATGCACTTCGACGGCGAACACGTTGGGGCCCGGCCGGAGGCCCGCGGCGGAAAGGCTGATCGGCCCCGCGAGCGTCGCATCCGGCACGTTGAGCAAGGCGAAGGTGTTGAAATTCACCGCGACGCCTTCCGGCATGTTTTGGCGGTGGATTTCCCGGCCGTTCAAATAAAACACGGCCCCATCGTCGATGATGGTGGACAGCCGCAGCACACCGCCCGTGGGCAGCGATGGCAGCTCAAACGTGGTGCGGAAATAATAGGTATTCTGACCGAGGTTTAGCAGCGTGTTCTTCGGAGCGGGCAAACTGGCATCCTCGCGGTACAACAACGCCCGTCCCTGCGGCCACGCCGAGTCATTGAACGCCGGTTCTTTCCAGGAGGCGTCCGCCGGTCCGCTCTGATAGTATCGCCAGAGATTCGTCATCACCACCAGCGACCGCGATCCGCTGGAGGCCGGGACCGCCGTCCAGTTGGCCACGCGCGCCGAAGCGCGCCGGTCGTCGATCAATTGCAGCGCTGACCCGCCCCCGTTCGCCGCCGCGGGCCAGGGGGCCGAGGCGCTGAAGCGGACGGCGCTCAAGGCATCGGTAGCGGGGGCGGGAGGAAGCAGCCGAAGGTAATCTCCGGACGTCCCCAGATTCCCCTCCCACACCCCGGCCAGGCGCGGCGCTGTCCCATAAGCCGCGACAAAGGCGGTGTCATCGCGCACCACGCAGAGCAACGCTCCCGGACCCACCCACGTTTCGGCGGGGAACGTAAATTCCAAGGCTTCGCCTACCAGCCGGTACCCGGAAAGATCCCAGGTCGTCTTGGCCGATGCATTCTTCAGCTCGACGTACTCCGCGTTGGTGCTGGCCGGCTGGTACATGATTTCGTTGATCACCATCCGGAACGTCGGCGCCACGTTGACCTGGAAGAGCTCGGTCGCGCTGAGGCCACCCGGACCGCTGTCCGAGACGCGCAGAGTGAACTCCTGTGTGGCGGTGCCGAAATCGGCGGGAATCTTCCAGACGAACTCGCCGCTGCCTGGATCCACCGAGGCGCCTTCCGGAACGGCACCGACCAACGAGAACGTCAGCGTTTGGGCTGGCAGATCGAGGTCCGCGGCCGTCGCTCGGAACCGCACGGTGCTTTCTTCCTCGACGGTCGCGTCGGCCACCGGACTCAGCAGGGGAGGTGTATTGACCTCGTTGACTATGAGGCCGAACGACCGGGTCGTGCTGAGTGCGGCGGCGTTCTTTTCAGTGACCCGCACGACGATCACATAGCTCCCGGGACCGTCGGCTTCTCCCGGAGCCCAGGTGATCAGTCCGGTATCTGGATGGATGGAGATCCCCGGAGGCAAGGTTCCTTCCAGGCGGTACTGCAACGCGGCCGGTGGATTGTCCGAATCGCTGGCCATGACCTGGAGGGCGAAAATTTGGCCCTCATCCACGGACTGTGGCTGAATCTCCGCCAGGTCTGGTGGGTTGTTCACCTCGTTGACGGTGATGGTGAAGTCGGCCACGGCACTCGCCGGCGGAACGCCATCGTCCGTTACCCGAACCCGAATCGGATACGTGCCCGGCCCTTGAACCTCGGTCGGCGTCCAGGTCATCCAGCCGGTTTCCGGATCCAACTCCAATCCGGGAGGAACCGGGCCTTCCAGCGCAAAGGCCAGCGTGTTGGCCGGCAGGTCCGGATCGGAAACTTCCAACGCGAAGGATAGGGTGGAACGTTCATCAACCGATCGGTCCTCCACTCCGCTGAAGGACGGCGGGTCGTTCACCTCGACCACCCCGACGGTTACCTGGGCCGTGCTGGTCCGTGCCGGAGTTCCATTGTCGGTGGCCAGCACGGTGAAGACGAAGTTACCCGGTCCCTGCAATTCCGTTGGCGTCCACGAAAAGAGACCCGTCACCTCGTCGATCAACGCTTCCGGTGGGGCATCCGCACCGATACCGTAGCGGATCACCTGTCCCGGATCGTCCACGGCCACGACCGCGAACTGCAGCAGCTCACCTTCCGCCACGAATTGGTCGGGAATGGCCGTGATGACGGGCGGGCGGTTGCCGCCGGCCAGTTGGTTCGGCGCCCCGGGAGTGGACTCATCCATCGCGATCAGCGCCCCGAGATCGCCGTCCGGAAAGCGCCCTTCGCTGACATCCGATGACTGCGGTCCGAAGCTGATCCCGTCCACCAGAACGCCGTCCGGCCCGAACAATCCGATTTCTTCGCCACCGGCGCTGAGCTTGAAATTCACGTGGAGGTGCGGGGATCCGTTCGTGTTCGCCTCGGTTTCATCGTCCGCCCACACCAATAAGAATCCGCCCGGAGGCACCACGAAACCCGGGGGGATTTGGAATTGGGTCCGGTCGTTGAGCGAGTCGCTTAGATAATATCCGGTCAGGTCAACGGTGGTGGTTCCGGGGTTATACAACTCGAACCAATCGTCTTTCAGGCCATTCACCACATTGGTCAGCGTTCGGGTATTGCTGGCCATGAACTCGTTGATCACCACGGTCACGGGCGGGAACGCCGGATCGTTGGTCGCACCGGGGGTCACGTGGAAGAACGCCCGCCGGCCCCGCGGCTCGCCATCCGGATAACTGCCGAAGCTGCGTCCGGCCGGCAGTTGGGAATAGTTGATGTAATCCAGCACCTCGGGCGACGCCAACGGACCCAACTGTCGCACCAGCGCCACGGAACCTTGGGTCGGATCCAACCGGAACCCAGCGTGGAGCGAGGTGTCCGTGGTCTCGGAGGGTTCCCCGTCGGCCCAGATGAGAAGAAAACCGCCCGGTTCCAACGGCGGCGTTCCCACCGGAAACGCCCAGCGGGTCAGATCGTCGTAGGCATCGGTCAGATACAGCGAGGTGAGATCCACGGTGTTGGTCCCGCTGTTGTAGAGTTCGATGAATGGTTCGCGCTCGCCCTGATTGTCCAGCGGTCCATTCACGTTGTCCGGCAGAACCTCATTGATCCACAGCGTCGGGAAGGCGGTGAGCGTGGTGCGTCCGGCGTTGGCGCGAGCCGGTGTGACTTGGTTGGGGTCGTTGACCGGGGTGGCCCACCAGTTGGCCGCGCGCCACGAACCGAGCGCCGGGTCCAACAACTGCAGCGAAGGTCCCTGTCCCGCCGCCACGGCCGGCCAGGGGGGATCGTCGTCGTACCGCACGGCACTGATGATCGTATCGCCTTCTGGGCCACTGCCGGGTCGGATCAACGTCAGCGTCTCTCCTCCGTTGTCGAGCGAACCCGGGAATTGGTCGAAGACCGGAATGAGATTGCCATAAGCCAAAGCAAAGGCAGTTCGGTCTTTGGCCAGGACGAGATAAGAATTCGGCGCGATGACCGAGTTAGAGGGAAAGGTGTATCCCACGCCTCCCAGCACGAAGCCGGACAAGTCGAAGGGAGTGGTGGTCGAGCGGTTGTGCAGTTCGAGGAATGAGCCGCCCGAATTGGGCGCATCGTATTGAATCTCGTTGATCACCACGAAATCCTCGGCCCGTGGCACCAAGCCTTCGTAGGTCACGGTGATGGTATCGGTCGCACCGGCCACTGGATTCCCAGAGCGGTCCTTCCCCACCAAGGTGAGCGAGTTCACCGCTGCCGTCAGCGGAACGACGACGCTGAAGGTGTTCGGGTTGGTCCAACGCAGTGGATACGCCACGCCGTTGATCTCGATGGTCGCTACCGCGAACGGCGCTGTCCCGGCCAGGGTGGCGAAGGGCTGACTGGAGCTGAAGTCATTGCCTCCGCTGGTGGTGATGGCAAAGGGCCGGTCGGCGGCGTTGACTCGACTCAGGAGATAATCTCTTCGGGCGTCGATGTAGGTCGCGATGACTTGCGGGTCCCGGAGTTGTCCGCTCCCGCCTACCGAGAATCCATTGCGTTGGAGCACCGACTTGCGCGCGTCCAGTTGCGGTTGGTACTGCTCCGGCAGCAGCGGGCCGCCGGCGGCGTCGAGATAGGCGCGGAACAAGGCCCGGCGAAAGGTGGGATCGTTATAGAAGGCATCGGCCACAGGATCCTGACTGGATCCGCCCAACGACCCGCCACCCAGGGGATCGGTCGGCCCGTTGCCGCGACCCAAGACGAAGTCGATGTCCCAGGGCAACAACTTCGCCCGCTCACCGGGCTGGAAGTAGATGTACATGTTCTGCCCCACCGAGAAGGTCCAGGAATCCCAGTTTCCACAGATGCGGTTGAAGGCGAACACCCGCATCCATTGCTCCATGTCCGCCACGGCTTGCATGCGGGCTGTGTAGTCGGTGGTGGCATTGGCGGCGGACACCAGGTTGAAGATGTTGGTCAGATTGTTGGCCGACCCCAGCCAGCCCCGCGTCTGCCAATTCCACCGGTAGCGGGCCGGTTTCAATCCCAGGCCGGCCGAGTTGAACCGCTGCAAGGTCGCACCTCGGGCGTCGAATCCGCGATCGTCGTTGTTGAACTCAAACCAGACCGCGATCTTATATAAGTCGCCCTCGTCCACGGCCGGAAAAAACCCTTCGGCAAAGCTGTTATTCGGCTGCTCCAGATCTTCCATCACGTTCGAGTACTGATCACCGTTCCGGTACAACCGGATGTAATGGCTGTGCAGATGCGGGATGCCCATCCGCGAGGCGATCCAGTTGGCCACCTGGGTTCGCATCCCGGTCTCCTCGGTATCGCCGTTGCCCGTCAAGGCCAGGACCCGGTCCTCCGCCCCGAGCAGGAGATCGTCGTGAGGGACCTGGACGGCGAAATCACCATACCCCCCATGGTAGGGACTTCCTTTGTCGCGGAATCCGACGCCATAGATCGCCCGGATGTTGCCATAGACCAGCGTGGCGTCGCGATAGAGGTTGTTGAGTCCATAGCTGTTGCCGCGGGCGTTCTCCGTCGCCTGCGTGCTCCACAAATGATAATGGGCAAAACTGCCGGCCGGAGCCGGATCGCCCCAGCGGACCAAGCATTCACTTTCCGGAAAGGCCGGGGGAAAAACGCGGCTGGCCGAAGGGGTCCCGGTGTCGGTGGTCTCCACTCGGAACGCCACCACGGTGCGCGTGCTGCGTCCGGGTAGAATGGCCGTGTAAAGGCCATCGCCCGCCGCGGCATCACCGCCGGTTCCGTCGTCTCGCATGGTCACCGTTGTGGCGGTCGCCGAAGGATCCACTCGGTAACGGAGTAAGACGTCACCCACCCCATCCGGATCAGCCACCCGGGCGGTCACGGTGACCGCCTCGTTGGCCGCCGGGAGCAACGGGAAATGACGGACCTCGGTGATGACCGGCCCGGCGTTGGCCAACCGGCGGCTGTTCACCTGGCCCGGCGTGCCCAGATTGGCCGGCACGATCATCCGGCCGGCCGCCTCGATCCAGTTGCCCCGCGTGCGAAACAGGATCTCCGGCCAGCCGCGCTGCCAGCGAACTTTGGCCCGAATGGTTGCGGATCCGCTGGCCAGTGGCGGCGAAGCAATAGGGGTCCGGACGCTGTTCGGACCGGTGTCGCCGTCGCCTTGGGCAATGATCTGCAGGCAGCCGCTCCCCGCAAACGCCCCGCCGGTCTGCAACCGCGAGCGGACATGGTTTCCCGCAAACTCCCAGCCGCCCGCTCCCTCGAAGTTGCCGTTGGACAGCAGATTCTCTCCTTCTCCGGTGAAGAATTCCACGTCGTCCACCAGACACTCACCGGCCCCGAGCAACCCAATCTGGAAGCGGTCGGGTCGCCAGCCCTCCATGCCATGATCGAGGTTTCCGGTGAAGGAAAGGGTCGTCCACGGTGCCTTTCCAGTTTCGTCCGAATCGGCCCAATTGGCCGGCTCCAACGGGTCCGCGTCCGGATCGGTCAGCTCCAGGCTTGACCCGCCGCCGTCCGCCCATCGGTGCCAGCGGTCCTCATCGCGATACACCGCCTGGGCGATCACGATGTAAGTTCGATTGGTTTCCCTGCCGCCGGAAGGATTGGTTGACACAATGTCATCGGGCTTGGCCAGGGTGAGACGCTCTCCGCGGTTGGACAGACGGCCGGCAAAATCGCCCACAATCCGCGTTGGATCGACCTCCGGATGGTTCCCCCGCAGCCGGGCCGCATCCCGCGCCACCACCAGGTAGCCTCCGGGCGCCAGCGTCACCCCGGGACCGAACTCAAACTCGATGCCTTCGGTGAAGCGCCAGCCCGATAGATTCACCGTCTGGGTGGAACGATTGTGCAATTCCACATACTCATCGAGGTCATCCCACGAGATGGGGCGGTACATGATCTCGTTGATCACGATGTCTTCCCGCCGCCAGGGAGCGTTGGTGGTGCCCGGTGTGGGTTGGATCAGGCGGCGAATGGTTGCCGCTCCATCGGGCGAACGTCCGGAACTGACCCCATTCTCCTGCCCCTCGAAGTACAGCGCGTCCAGGACCTGAGTCCCGTCCGGACTCAGCAGGAAGATCCCTTCGCCGGCCGCACTGAGACCAAACCCGAGTTGGTTCTCGTCAAAGCTGAGATGCCCGCGTCCGGAAATCACGGTGTCGGCGGGAATACGGAACCGGTTGGTGGTCGGGTCGTCGGTCAGGATGCAGCCGTCGAGGACGACTTCGGCCAGGTTTCGGTTGAACAACTCGATGAAGTCGGGCTGAGCTCCGGTGGCGCGGGCCAGGAACTCATTGATCACGACCCCACGCAACGGGTTCGGCACCACGGCATCATGGCTCCCCGGAGAGCCGCCCACCTGTTCGCTGGCGCTCCAGGCTCGCGGATCCTCCGCGCCCCAACTCGGACGGCTCAGCACGAGGGAGCAGCCCGCGCCGTCGGCCGCCTCTGGCCAGGGATGCCGGGTTGAATACTCGATTTCCAGCTTCAAGGCCCCGAAGGAATCCAGGAGCTGGATCACTTCCCCGGCATTGTTGAGAGCACCGGTGAACGGACCCAGCACCCCGGAAAGGGAATAGACGGACTGCATCGCCGCCGGATCGGCCGCTACCACCACAAAGGCGCCTGCTTCCAACCGGAATCCTTCCGGAAACGTGTATTCCACGGCCCCGGAAATCCGCCAGCCTCCCAAGTCCTCAAACACGGGACCGGCATTGTACAACTCGATGAACTCCAGGTTACCGGTCACCCCAACCGGCGGCTTGGGGTGATACATGATCTCGGAGATCAACACCCCGGTCCGCCGCGTGGTGGGCCCCAGCGGCTCACGGTCGGTCACGTTCGGACCGGTGACCAAACTCGTGGTGACACCATAGTCGTGGAACGTCGCCGTGGTGGGGATGGACGGCAGTCGGCTCGAACTGGCCAGGCCAACATAGACCGACGATCCCAGCGTCACCGAGGCCGAACCCAGCGAGGTCCAGGTAATTCCGTCGAAGCTCCCATAGCCGGTCAGCAGGTTGTTGACCCGCTGCAGCCGCAGCCAGGTGTGACGGCCGTTGAACAGAAAACCTCCGCGCGGCGAGGCCGTGGTGCTGGTGGCACCGGCGGTCGTCCGGCTTTCAAAATAAGAACCCACCTGGGCGGAACCGGTGAAGACCGCCGCATAGGGGGAATTGGTTCCCAGTTCTGCCCGCGCCATCAACCCCGCCTGCACATACGGATCCGTCACCTGCAGGGTGTCCACCCGGACCTGCACATCGAAGTTCCCGGTGTGCTGCTCCCAGGCAAAATGGGTCTGATCGCTGTTGCCCCCTGAACCCCGACCGGCACCGGTGACGGCAAACGCCCCGGTCCCTAACCGGGTGATGCTTCCCCCTTCCACTCCGATGCCTTGGGAAACCAGCTCCAGCGCCAGGAACGAAATCGGGCTCTCGGCCAGGATCGTGTTCGGCGTGTTGGCCCGGTCGCGAAGGCTTCGGACGGTCACGGTGTAGTTCTGGGCGAAGGTGAGGGGTGAGACGGTGAGGGTCACCACGCTCGCATCGGTCTCCACCGCCGCGCTACTGACCGTCACTCCGCCGCTGACCGAAAAGTTGGCGGGCAACGAGGCGGAAGCGGCCTCCACCGGTTCACTGAATTTCAACTGAATCCGACTGGCTCCCAGATTCACGGCCGAGACCAGCGTTGGCGGAGTGGTGTCGGGCAGGACGAACAGCGTGCCCACCGTCGAATTGGTGGAGCCGATGCGATTGGTCAGGAACGCGCCAAAGGTCGCCCCATTGTCAGCCAGAGCGACCGGACCGTAGTGGAGCACCAAGGTGTTCTCCCCGGGAAGGTTGACCCCGTTGCGGCGCCACTGAGCCACCACCGGATCCACATTGGTGACTTTGACCACGAAGGTAGCGAATTCCCCCTCGATGGCCGTGGTATTGGTGGGTTGCTGGGAAATCTCCGGGGGCGTAAACGCCGTTCCCCACGGCAGGAGGTAGGTCGCCGGGATCGGTCCTTCATCGACCCCATCCGGACGAAGCCAGCGAACCGCCAGGTTGTCTCCCCCCCCTCCTTCCTTCATCAGCGCCTGAACGTAGTAGGCTTTGTTGGCCTCGAGGTTGATCAAGCCGGATCGCTGCTCGGGAAACCTCCCCCATTCCCGGGAGCTGGTCCATTCCGGGACCCGCGCGATCAGGCGGGTATGCTCCGGGCTCTCATCGGTGCTCAGGTGAAGCGCCCCGTTGTCGTCCGACGCGATCCAGAACCGATAGTTCCCGGAAACGGGCGGGACGAGGTAGCCATGAACCCGCTGACCGTACGCCTCGAACTGGTCGGTGGGGGTTTCGAAGAAGTCGGTCAGGGTTTCGACGAAGCTCGGGAAGTCGGGATAAGAGGGAGAACTGGTCAGGTCACTGATGGCATTGCCATCGATGTCGAGGAAGACCTCGCGGGTGATGGATCCGGCCCGGGCGGGAGACGCGATGAGGAACCACGTCAGCAAGGTGGCCCAGGCCCAGGGGCCAAACGAACCTCGGACGCGGCGGCGACACGACGACAGAGAGAGCTGACGGGAACCCAAATTCATGGAATCAAGGGTGGAAGAAAGCAAATTCCGAGCCGGCTGCCATGAGTTTTCGGAGGGCGTCTTGAATTTATCCTGGAACCGGGGTCGAGCCCCAAAGCCCCCAAAACCAATGAGGCACCGAATATCTGCCCCCGAATGGCAGGGCGAGATTGGATCGAGCGCCGCGGTTGGGACGAGTTGTCGCTCGCCCCCATCTGGATCCGTCCCAGTATCGGAAGTCGGGAGGGGAAAGGAGGAGAGGATGACGCGTCCGACTTTCCTTGAGGCGCGTTCCCGTTCGCTCCGCCGCCGCGGTTCTTTTCTTCGCTAGAAGGTCAGGCCCGCTGTGCCTTCGATCGGTGGGTCGACTTCTTCGTGTAGGGCGAATGCAGGTTGAAATAGATGCCACACAACGGCCGCGGCCGCTCGCTCTGGCTGATGATGATGGTCAGGTGGCGGTCGAGGGCAATTCCGTGGCGCATTTCCGGCGCGCGCTTGACATAGGCTTCGATGGCCTTGGCCAACAGCGACCGCAGCGTCGCCGCGCATTCCTCCGGGACCTTCTCCAGACACACCACATGAAACTCATAGCTGGCCAGGGCTTCGGCCAACTCCGGCGCAAAGGTGTCCACGGTGAGCTGCACGCCCCAAGCCTAGGGAGAACGCGCCGGCTGTAAAGCGCCGGGCCGCTGGTCCATCACCTCGAGATGCATTTGGAATTTTGTCCTGACTGGGACGGCGATTGGGCGCAGGGGCGGAAGCTCCAAAAGCCAAAACCCAAGCTCCAAAGAAGCTCCAAGGACCAACGTCCGTCCAAGCGCGCCGTCAGTTCCCAGATGGGTGATGCCGCTCCACGGGCAGGGACGACCGAAGCGCTGTCCCCGACGCCGGCTTCGCCGCGGTCCGCACGGAATCCGGGAGCTTGGAGGTTGGGATTTCTTTGGAGCTTGGGTTTTGGAGCTTGGAGCTTCCCTCGGGTTATCCTGCGGGCGAGCCGCCCGCGCTCCTGCCGGTTAAGACCGTGTCAAGAGGCGCCCAGGCGAACGACCCGTCGGACATGGAGCTTGTCCGATTTGCCGGGGATTCTCTACGCTGCCTCGGCAGTCCAATCTCCCGCGCTCATGAATTCCTCGCCGCGTTTCAAGCTGTTCCTCATGATGGTACTCCAGTTCTTTATCTGGGGTGCCTGGCTGCCGCTGATCTTTAGTTACCTGCCCAGCCTCGGATTCACCCCCGGGCAGCAGTCCGCCATCCTCAACGCGTTTCCCGTGGCTTCCATCATCGGGATGTTCTTCAGCAATCAGTTCGCCGACCGGAAGTTTGCCGCCGAACGATTCCTGGCTTTCTCGCACCTGGTGGGCGGGCTGGCGATGCTGGGATTGGGTTTCGTCCGGGAGTTTTGGCCGTTCTTCCTGCTGATGCTGGTCCATTGCCTCCTGTATGTGCCCACGATCTCGATCACGAACTCGATCGCCTTCGCCAATATGAAGGATCCGCAGCGGGAATTCGGGATCGTGCGCATGGGGGGCACCATCGGTTGGATCCTCGCGGCTTGGCCGTTCACGTTCATTTTGGTGGACTGGGCCAAGGTCAAGGCGACCAACCCGGAGGGCCTGGTGGCCTGGATCGGTGCCGCGCTCGCCAATGGGCTCACCGGGCAGGCCCTGCAGAGCGCCACTCGCTGGACGTACATCGTCGCTGGTATCGCTTCGCTGCTGTTGGCTGCTTACAGCCTGACGTTGCCGCACACGCCGCCCAAGAAGGGCAGCGGAGAAAGCCTGGCCTGGCTCGAAGCGGTCAAGCTGCTGCGGCTGCCTTTCGTCCTCGTCCTCTGGCTGGTGACCTTCCTCGATTCGTTTGTCCATAACCTCTATTTCAATTGGACCGGCACCTTTCTCAGCAGCACCGCGGTGGGCATACCGGGCAACTGGATCATGCCCGTCATGAGCATCGGCCAGGTCGCGGAAATCCTCACGATGTTCGTCCTGGGCGCGACGTTGAAGGCGTTGGGATGGAAGATCACCATGATCGTAGGCATTCTGGGACATGCGGCGCGGTTTGCGGTTTATGCCTTCTTCCCCGAACAGAAGGAGCTGATCATCCTGGTCCAGGTGTTACACGGCATCTGCTATGCCTTCTTCTTTGCCACCGTCTATATTTTCGTGGATGCCTATTTCCCCAAGGATGCTCGCTCCAGCGCTCAGGGCCTGTTCAACGTGATGATTCTCGGACTGGGGGCCTTGGTGGCGAATTCGGTGGGACCCTGGCTCTTGCAGACCGTCTATACCCAGAACGGGGTGACTAACTTCCGCGGACTGTTCCTCGTACCGTGTTTCATCTCGCTCGCCGCCGTGGTGGCCCTCGCTCTCTTCTTCCATCCTCCCAAGGCGGCCCAGCCGGAGGCGGCCGGTTCCCCGGCCCCGGCTCATTGATTCAGCCTTTCTTCCCATGACCCGCCGCACGTTTCTGCACCATTCCGCCGCCGTCGCCGCCGTGGCCGTCGCCGGCTGTGCCTCCCCGCCCAAAACCCCCGCCGACCTCTTCAAGATCAGCCTGGCCGAGTGGTCCCTGCACCGGGAACTGAACGCCAAAACGATCACCAACCTCGACTTCCCGCGCATCGCTCACCAGGACTATGGAATCGATGCCATCGAACTGGTGAACCAGTTCATGATGGATAAAGCGACGGACTCGGCCTATCTGCGCGAACTGAAGACCCGGGCGGACAACGAGGGTGTCCGCATCCTGCTCATCATGTGCGATGGCGAGGGAGAGTTGGGCGATCCTGATCCGGCCCAACGACGGCAAGCGGTGCTGAACCACCATAAGTGGGCCGATGCCGCCCAATTCCTCGGTTGCCACAGCATCCGGGTCAATGCGGGTACCGGTGGCCTCGGCTCGTTCGAAGAACAGCAAGACCGCGCCGCGGACGGGCTGGCCCAGTTGACCGCTTACTGTACGCCCTTGGGACTGAACTGCATCGTCGAAAACCACGGAGGACTGAGTTCCAACGGCCGCTGGTTGGCGGGTGTCATGCGGAAGGTCAATCGGCCTAATTGCGGCACGCTCCCCGACTTCGGCAACTTCCAGATCGTCCCCGGCGAATGGTACGACCGTTACCAAGGCGTGGAAGAGATGATGCCCTTCGCCAAGGCGGTCAGCGCCAAGACCTACGACTTCAACGAAGCCGGTTATTGTGTGGAAACCGACTACCCGCGGATGATGAAAATCGTCCTCGATTCCGGATACCGCGGCTATGTGGGTATTGAATACGAGGGCGATCAGCTCAGCGAGGCCCGGGGAATTGTGGCCACCAAGCTCTTACTGGACCGAATCCGCGAGGGAGCCGCCTGAGAGCCTGAAAGCGGCGGCTCCGTCGCTACTCCGGGCTGGGTGCCGCAGAGGCTGGGCGGGAGATGATGGAGATCTGGCGCTGTTGTGCCTTGCCTCGTCGCGGACGCAATCAGCTTTCCTCAGCCGCCCCCCTCCTCAGGGGCCTTCCAGCCAGACCCTCGCTCGAAAGAATTCCACGGGAATGTCGTTGGTGGCTTCAACCGAGTACGTAACAGGCTGGTTCCGGCCCTGGATTCGACTGTAGTTCGTGACACTACCCCACCCCGCCAACACCGTGTTGATGCGCGATTCCAATCCATAATAGCGGGTTCGACTTTCATACCCGACCCCGCTGGCCGCGGTGGCACGGAAGCTCACCTGGGCCAGTTGCTGGCCGTCTGTGTCCGTCTGGAGTAGGAATAGGTCCTGGGGATCGATGAGCGACGTGCCGGCAATATATTCGTCGAAATTAGAAACACCGTCGTGGTCCGCATCGGCGGCAAGATCGATCCCCGCGGTTCCAAAATACTGAATCTCCCACCCGTCGGGGACGCCATCGCCATTGGTATCCACAGTGGCCCCAAAATCGATCCGGAGGGCACTCCCTGACCCGATCGGCAAATGGGTGGAGGTAAGGTCGTTGGTGACCGGCTGGTTGTGGATGGCAATGGTCCCGAAAAATCCCTGACAGGACTGCAATAAACGGAGATGCGCCTCACGAGCGGGCCGAAGCCTGGGCGGATCATCAAGATCGGAGTCATCCAGTGAAGCGGAGCCAGATGCCCGTTGGGAGTTCCGTCTTCAGGCGGCTGCGTAGTACCTGGCCCAGTCGCGCGAGGTAAAGTCCAGGGCGTCTGGCGACCGGAGAATGTCGGCCCCGACGGGAATCAAATAGACGCGCGGGGCCTGCGCCAACACCGTGGGATCGTAACCAGTGAGCCAGCAATGTCATTAAGTTAGCGCTGAGGCTGTGGCTCAAGCGAAGGCTTTGTACGGGAAGGAGAAATCGGCTTGAGGACGGAAGTTCCGTGGGAAGCGCCGGCCTGGACGGATCGGACAGGGGCTTTTTGGCATAGTGTAAGATTAGAGAGAAGTGGGGCTAACGGCCAGCTTTTATTCGAAAATTACTCACCTTTTTATCAGGAACCTTCGATTCTTAACTTAATGACATTAGGCCGGGGCCTCTGGCGCCCCGTCAGGGCGCCGGTGGCTGGGGGACATGGCCCAGGGCATCGCCGGGAGGCTCAGCCCTGGGCTGGGATCTGCGGCCCCTTCAGGGCCAGGGATGGATCCGTCGGGCGGGTGGTTCTGCTCACGATGCATAAGTCGGAAAAGATTTTCCAGGCGGCGCTGGATTTGGGCGTCAGTGCTTACCTGCTCAAGGACGAAGCCGAGTCGGGCATTGTGAGCGGGATCAAATGCGCCGCCCGGGGAGACCATTATATCACCCCGACGCTGGCCTCGCTGCTGGTCAACCGCGGGCGTAAGGCGGCTCAACTGCGCCAGCAGACCCCGGGATTGGAAAATCTGACTCCGACCGAACGGGTGGTGTTACGGCGAATCGCAGAGAACAAGACCAGCCGGGAGATCGGGACGGAACTCTTCATCAGCCATCGGACGGTCGAAACCCACCGGGCCAACATCTGCGCCAAACTCAATCTCTCCGGCAGCCATCCCTTGCTTCAGTTCGCCTTGGAGAATAAATCGGCACTCATGGATTTGGCCGAATGATTCCGTCGTGGTTCCACCTCCATGCCGGGTTTTCGGCTAGCTATCAATCGTGGCGAAAGTGTGTTCATACGGTTTGATGTGCGGGCACACGGAGTGGTGCGGTGGGGACACCACACGCTACAGGCACGCACTTACGCAACGATTGATAACTTTCCGGGATTGGGTGGTTTCTCAGGCCGGCGCCGAAGGCAGCCACCGCGGATGGTCGGCACCCGCGGGGGTGACCGGGGTCAGCGCGCGGGGCTCGGTTCCCTTGGCCTCCAGAATCCACAGGGAAGGCGTGGTGCCCGTGCGGGCGCGGCAAAACACAATCTGCCGCCCATCCCCGGATTCACTGCAGCGAAAATCCCACGTGCCGGACTCGTTGGGAGTTAGGAATTCCGGTTGGTCCTTAGCTGGATGCAAACGACAGATCCGGGTGCCGCCGCGGGCTCGATCCGGCCGGTAGTCTCGATTGAAATGGTCGGTGTCCGGACGCTGCGGCTGGAATTCCCACGCCACCTTCGAACCGGGTTCGCGCCACGGGAACAACACCGCGCCGTCCTGAGTCCAGGCCACGACGTTGGATCCGCCGCCGCGCTGCTGGGGATGGCCATAGGTGGCACCGAACCACATCGACTGCCCTTCGGTCAGGGCTCGCGTTTCCGAGCCGTCCGGACGGCTTAGTTGGACATCGCACCAGTCGTGGCCGGGATCGTCCCGGTAGTGACAGTCCTGGTAGGCCAGCCAGTCGCCCTGAGGTGACCATTGCGGACCGAAGTAGAGATGGGCTGGATCACCGGCAATCCGTTGGCGTTCCGCACCGAACTCATTGCTGGTCCAGATTTCGTAGCCCCGAGGTCCCGCCAGGTGGAAGGCGACCCGCTGGCCATTCGGACTGAGGGAAAATCCATAGGGCAGACCTTCGCCCGCCTGGGTGAATTCCCGCGGATCGCTGCCATCCAGGTTCATGTTGATGACCTGGCCGACCTGGTTCCGCACCACCTGCACCAGCAGGCGTCCCTCGGGGAGGATCAGTTGCGGCGTGTAAAACACGGCCAATCGGTTTTTGGTGGCGATTTCTTCGAGCGATCCGGAGTCCAGATCGTAAATCCAAAGGTGGGTGGGGGTTTGGGTGTAGTATTCTTCGAAGGATCGTCCTGGACCGTCACGCCGTGGCTCCATGCTGAGCAGCAGGATCCGGCCATCAGGAAAAAAACCGGCCGGCTGCCACGTGGCTTGCTGGGGAACATCCAACTCCAGCACGCGCCGCCCGGTTCCATCGGCGTTGATGAGGACGGTCTTCCCGTCCATGACGAAAAAGAGGCGGTTGACGGCAGGGGCGCTCGCTGAGGAGGGGCCACCGGGAGAACGGCAGGAGACGAGCGCGCCGGAGGAAATGGCCGCCGCGCCGATCCGCAGGAACTGGCGTCGGGTCAACGGAGCAGGGAATGGCATGAGCCCGATGGTAAGGACCCTTTCCAGATGCGCCCACGCGGATTCCACCGAGGGCCTGGTCCTTGAATGCCCGGACGCGCTACGCTTGGCTTACGCCATGTCCCAGACTCACGTGTTCGTCCAGTTGACTCTCTTGCTGCTGCTGGCCGGTGCGGCCGTTCGGAGCCACGGAGCCGAACCCTGGTCGGATCCACGGCTCACCGTGACCAACGGCTTGGCCCTCTGGTTTGACCTGCCCCGACAGAGCGCGGCCCGCGGGGCCAACGGCCAGTCCCCGCTACGGTCCTGGAACGATGCGGCGGATATCCTGTTCGACGGTTCTGGCCACCGGCGGGATGCAGTCCAGCCCCTGCTCGCCGCCCGGCCAGCCTTCTACCAATGGCAGGCCACCGCCTTGCGGTTCGACGGCACCAACGACTTTCTCTCGCTCACCACGCCCGGATGGCGGATGCGTGAGGCCACGGTGTTCGCGGTCGCCAATCCGCACCGCGTGGGCGCATTCACCGGCTTGCTGGCCGCCAGCGAACGCGGGCGGAACGACTACCTTACCGGCTTCAATCTCGATTTCGGCGGAAACCCGTCGCCCGAGCTGACCCGGGTCAGCGCCGAAGGAGCCGGCTTCAGCGGCGAAGCGGACCTGCTGAAGTCACCCGGCCCGCTCAACCAGTGGCACATTTTCACGCTCGCCGTCGGCACCGGTCCGGAAGGGGTCAGACTGTTCCTCGACGGCCAGCCCCGCGGGAACCGCAACCGGGCGGACCATTCTCCGCTGGCGTTCGAACAGTTCGTGCTGGGAGCCCGTTTCTATTCCAACACGCCCGACCGACCCCAGGTGCAGGGGTTCTTTGCCGGAGAACTGACGGAGATGATTCTGTTCGACCGCGTGCTTCCCGAAGCGGAACGCGTGACCGTCGAGCGGTATCTGGAAGAAAAATACGGCGTGCTGCTCCACGGGTTGGAGGCGTTGCCGGTCAAGGACGGCGCCGTGCCCTTGGTCGCCGTCAGCCATCCTCCTCCGGTCCAGGTTCATTTCCCCGGGTTCGCCGTCACCGAACTTCCCGTCGAACTCAACAACATCAACAATGTCCGCTACCGCCCGGATGGGAAGCTCGTGGCCGTCGGTTACGATGGGCGAATCTGGCTGCTCGAAGATGCGGATGACGATGGTCTGGAAGAGCAGGCCGTCCTGTTCCACGACGGAACCGGCAGTCTTCGCGGGGCGATTGGAGCGGCGCTCACGCCGCCCGGATACGCGCGGGGCGATGGCCTATTTGTCGCGGCCAAAGACCGCCTGGTGTTGATTGTGGATACGGACCGGGATGACCGCGCTGACGAGGTGATCACCGTGGCCACTTGGAAGGAACGCAGCGAACAACAGGGAGTGGATGCGTTGGGCGTGGCTCTGGGGCCGGACGGAAGCATTTATTTCAGCTTGGGCGCCGCCAGCTTCACCGAGCCGTTCCTGATCGACAAAAGCACCGGTGAAGCACGTTACCGCACCACCATGGAACGCGGAACCATCCAGCGGGTTTCGCCGGACTTCAGCCGCCGCGAGACCGTCTGCTCCGGCATCCGCTTTGCCGTGGGATTGGCCTTCAACCCGGCTGGAGACCTGTTCGCCACGGACCAGGAGGGCGCGACGTGGCGGCATGATGGCAATCCATTGGACGAACTCCTGGTCATCGAGCGCGGCCGTCATTACGGCTTCCCGCCGCATCATCCGCGGCACCTTCCGGCGGTCGTGGATGAACCCAGCGTCTTTGATTACGCGCCCCAGCATCAATCGGCCTGTGGTCTTCAGTTCAACGATTCGGTCAACGGTGGGCCCGTCTTCGGACCGCCGCGGTGGGGAGGAGAGGCTCTCGTGGCCGGGTATTCCCGCGGCAAGCTGTGGCGCACCCGCCTCGTCAAAACCGCCGCCGGATACGTCGCAGAAACCCACCTGCTCGCGACCCTCCAATCGCTCACCGTGGATGCGTGTGTCTCCCCGCGCGGTGATCTGATCGTGGCCAGTCATGGTGGGTTGCCTGATTGGGGAAGCGGGCCGAACGGCCGGGGCCACTTGTGGCGGGTGCGCTATGCTCGTCCCGAAACGCCTCAACCGGTGGCCGCGTGGAATGCCAGTCCGACCGAACTGGTCGTGGCGTTCGACCGCCCGCTGGAACCGGAACGGCTGAAGGGGCTGGCCAGTCGATCCGTTTTGGAATCCGGCCCTTTCGTGTTCGCCGGCGATCGCTTTGAAACCATCCGGCCGGGATACCAGGTGGTTTATGACCAACTCGCCGCTCCCCGCCACCGCCACGAAATTCTCGGCGTTCAGTCCAGCCCGGACCGCCGGACACTGACCTGGCTGACCGCGCCCCGAACCTCGGCCGTGAACTACGCCATCACTCTGCCGGAGCTGGGGGTGGAACAAGCTCAACCGGGCGCCGCCGAACCCACCGACCTGCTGACGTCGCTGAATGGAGTCGAAGCCAACTGGGAATCAGCGGATGGACGCGAACAATGGTCGGGCTGGATTCCTCATGTCGATCTGCAGGCGGCGCGGGAACTGACCGCCGGCAGCGCCCCTCATGACCGGCTTTTCGAGCTCCTGAGCGAACCGGGTCGGTTGACCCTTCGTGGTCAACTGGATCTGTGGCAGATGCTGCAACCGGCGATCCAACCCGGGGCGGCCATCGATTGGGAACGACCGCCGGAAACCGTCCGAGTCCGCTTCGAATCCAACGTTGCTCTCGACGGCTTTGGAGGGGTTCAGCCGGGCGTGGCGGGCTCACGGCGTGAGGCGGAATTCGTTTCTCCCGGTGAGCGATGGCAGCCCTTCGAGTTGCGCCTTCCGACCGGTCGCGAGGGCCTGACCCTCACGGCTTCGTGGGCCACCACGGCGGATCCGGACCGTCAGCGGGCCTTTCCGCTTCGTCGGTTTCTGGTTCCGTGGGCCGTGCCGGTTTCCTCCGACCGCGCGATCGGACCGCACGAACGACCGGAAATCTCCGGCGGAAACTGGCAGGAAGGCCGGCGCTTGTTCTTTGGCACCCAACTGGCCTGCGCCACCTGCCACTCGATTCGCGGGGAAGGATCCGTGGTCGGGCCGGACCTTTCGAACTTGGTTCAACGAGACTACCGCAGCGTGCGCCAGGACATCGAATTTCCCAACGCGGCGATCAATCCGGATCACGTCGCCAGCGTCCTGGAGTTGGCCGACGACGATCCTCTGACCGCCATTGTCCAAAGCGAACAGGACGGTGTTCTGCACGTGGTCACCGCCGGTGGCACCGTGCAGCAGGTGCCACGATCCCGCGTCCGTTTGGTGAGCCCCGCCTCGCTCTCGTTGATGCCGGAAGGCCTTTGGTCGGCTCTGACCCCGGCCGAGCAACGGGACCTGATGACGTTTTTACTCACCCCTCCACCCCCGACGGACAGCGAATAGCAAGGGACAGAGCAAGGGACAGGGAACTCCTTGTCCCTCTTGCCTCTTGCCTCAGGTCGGCGACCGGTTGACGCGGGTCGCTTGGAACCCTGGAGGACTTCCGTCAGTCTCCGCCCATGTCACCGACCGAACTCGCCCGGTTCATCGATCACACCCTGCTCCGCCCCGATGCCACGTTGAGCGACCTTCAGCGCTGGTGTGCGGAGGCGGCGCAATACCGTTTCCACGCCGTCTGCGTGGCGGGTTCCCGCGTGGTCCAGGCCGTGCATTTTCTGGGAGACGCCGACGTCAAAGTGGCGGCGGTGGTCGGGTTTCCCCATGGGACGGCTGATTCCGATGTCAAACGCTTCGAGACCGAGAATGTCATCGACCTCGGAGCCCAGGAAGTCGATGTGGTGATCAACATCGGGAGGCTGAAAGAGGGGGACGATCGATACGTCCTGCGCGAACTACGCGATGTCGTGGAGGCGGCGGAAGGCGTGCCAGTCAAGGTCATCATCGAGTGTGCCTTGCTCCAAGAGGACGAGAAACGCCGGGCTTGCTCCTTGGTGGTGGAGTCCGGGGCGCGTTTCGTGAAGACGAGCACGGGCTTCAACGGCGCTGGGGCGTCGGTGGTGGACGTCACGTTCTTGCGGGAATGCGTGGGACCGAAGATCGGGGTGAAGGCGGCGGGCGGGATTCGCGATCGTTCCACGGCCCTCGCCCTGCTCGCCGCGGGTGCCGATCGGTTGGGAACCAGTTCGGGCGTGCCGATCGTTGCGAGTGCCGCCGTCCCGACGGAGACGACGGATTCCAATGCGCCGTCCAGATGAGTCCCAACAATGCTCTAAGCGTCGGGCGCCTCTGGACACGGTTTTTGGCAGACTCAAGATGCGTCCCTCGGCGCCCTGGGCACCGCTTTTTTCTGGAGGCGTGGACGGCCAGCGGGAAGCGTTGTCGAGTGATCACGCTGCTGGTGGCGACGGGAAACACCCATAAGGTCGAGGAGCTACGCGCCGGCCTTGGTTCTGAATTCCGGGTCCTGTCCCCACTCGACTTGGGCCTGCGCCTGGAACCGGAGGAACACGGCCCAACACTGGCCGCCAATGCAGCGATCAAGTCGGTGGCCTGGGCCGGCCACCTCGCGCGGCAAACCCTCTCCGATGGACCGGAATGGGTGCTGGCAGACGATTCTGGGCTGGAGGTCGATGCCCTAGAAGGGGCGCCGGGCGTGCATTCCGCACGCTATGCCGGCCTGGAAGACGGACGGAAAGGCAACTCCACCGATGCCGAGAACAATGCCCGGCTATTGCGGGAATTGGCCCGATTTCCGGTGGGTCTATGGACGGCCCGTTTCCGCTGTGTGCTGGCGCTGACGCCCGTGGCGGCAGAGGCCAGCGAGGCGGATCGGCACGCGAAGACCCGCTGGTTTGAGGGAGTTTGCGAGGGAAGAATCCGCCCGACACCGGCGGGAACCCAAGGGTTCGGGTATGATCCGCTGTTTGTTCCGCTGGGGGAGGACCGTTCGTTTGCCGAGCTCGGAGACGAGTGGAAGAACCGGGTTAGCCACCGGGCCCGGGCGTTGGCGGCATTGCGGGCTGCCTGGAGAGCGGCGACGCGTGGATCTGGAGCAGGCGAACGGCGGTGAACGGAAGGTGGCCGGGAAGGACGAGCGTTCGATTGGGGGGGCATCTTGGATAGGTCCTTACCGCGACGTGGATGGAGCAGGGGGGAGAGGAAAGCCTCCAAGTTCCAAGCTCCAAGTTCCAAAGAAGTTCCAAAGGCCCAAGCTCCCGGATTCTGCCAAAACCGTTCCTGGAAGTCAGGTTTTTGGGTGGGGTTGGGTGCCTGGACGTTGGAACTTGGAGCTTCTTTGGAGCTTGGAGTTTGGCTTTTGGAGCTTGCGCAAGGCGATGGGCCGCTCTTGGGGCTCGGCCCGCGGCTTTACGGACAAATTCAAGATGCGCCCTTGATTGGGTCGAGGCGCGAGTGCCACTGGACTTTGCCCGCCGACGCTGCTAGGGAACCGGACACGTTTGCCGGCGCCACTGAGATTCGCGACCGGCTTTCCAGTTCGGTACCATGAAACGATTTGTCAGTCTGCTCGTCGCCGGCGCCCTGATCAGCCCGGCGATCTTCGCCCAAAACAATGCTCCGGCGACTCCGCCCTCGGTCCCCGCGGCGAACGCCGATTCCACCCCGGTGGAGGAGCGGTTCCCCGATGTCCAGGAAAGGAACAGTTACGCGGTTGGCGTCATGATCGCCAACAACATGCAACGCGACCTGGGCCGGGGGGGATACGAAGTGAACCCGGAAATCGTGGCCCGCGCGTTTACTGAGGCGTTCACGGGCCAATCCACCAAGCTGACCGCCGCCGAGGCGGAGTCGATTGTCCGGGCCTACAGCACCGAGCTGCGACAGAAGGCCGAGGAGAAGCGGCGCACGGAGGGGGAAACGAACAAGGCGGAGGGCGAGAAGTTCCTGGCGGAGAACAAAAACAAGGACGGCGTCATCACCCTTCCCAGCGGCCTGCAGTACAAGGTTCTCACCGCGGGCACCGGTCCCAAGCCCACTACCAACGACACGGTGGTAACCCAGTATCGGGGCACCCTGCTCGACGGCACCGAATTCGACAGCTCCTACGCCAAGGGGCAGCCGGCCACCTTCGGCGTCGGACGCGTCATCAAAGGTTGGACCGAAGCACTCCAGTTGATGCCCACCGGCTCGAAATGGCAGTTGTTCATCCCTTCCGAACTGGCCTATGGCCCCAACGGCAATCAGCGGATTGGTCCGAATGCTGTCCTGACCTTCGAAATCGAGCTGCTCGACATCAAGCCGCCCGCCACTCCGGTCGCTACCGCTGGCGCGGCCGCTTCCGGAACCGTCACGAGCGACATCATCAAGGTCCCCAGCAAGGCGGAATTGGACAAAGGCGCCCAAATCGAAGTGATCAAGAAGGAGGACTTGGAACGGCTCCAGCAAGAAGCGGCCGCCCGCCGCGCCACCAATCCTCCTCCCCCGGAGCCGCCCTCCAAGTGAACGGGTCCGGCCGCGTGGCTGCCCAGGGGCTAGATTGGATGAGCGGGCGACTTCCCAAGCGCCAGAACTTGGCTTTTGGAGCTTTGGGCTCGGCCCCCAGTCCCCATCGCGGTCATGACAAGGACCAGATCAACAAGCGCCCCCCGGCGGACCGCCCAAAAATGACTATGCGCCGCCCCGGTCGTTGACGAACCATGCCGAGGTCATGGTGATTGCGCTTGGCCGCTTCTGGATGGTCGGCAGGCGGCTTCTGATTTCCGGCACTCTGGTCGTGCTCGTGGCGATACTGCCGGGTGGATGCTCCATTCCCATATCGGCCGAGAAGGAGTCTATTCGGCAGAACTTTCGGGAGGAAACCACCTCGGCCTTGGGCAGTTCTGACTTCAGCAACGAGACCCGCCAAGTCCTCCGGCGCTTTGATCTGGAACGGCAGTACGCCCGAACGCCCGAGGTGGCCCTCCAGAAGCTCCATCAACACGCCCGGTCAGATGACCGGCGCGACGTGCTGTGTGCGCTGGCGGAATTGAACTACGCCCATGCCGAACGGATGGCCCGCAGCGTCCGACCCGGCGCCGGGCGGGTGGCACGCGACCATTATCTGGCGGCGGCCGTGTATGCCCACCTGTACCTGATCAGCACCGGCCGGGAACAACAGCCTAGCCCCTTTGATCCCCGTTTTCGCGTGGCGTGTGAGCTGTACAACCGCGGGTTGGCCGAGGGGTTCGCACCCGCGGGTGACACGAATGCGTTGGTGGCACCCGAGGCTGGAATCCGTGTGCTCCCCCCCGGGCCCATCACGTTGGAACTGTCGTCCACCCAGAACCTCGCGGCGGACCCCGCGCAGATTGACCATCTGCTCTCCGCCGATCGATTTCGCGTTCGCGGCCTGACCGTGCGCAACCGGCGTCCCGGGCTGGGCGCACCCTTGATCGCCGTGACCCGACCCGCCGATGAAACGGAGCTCGCCAGCCGGATCCCCTGGACCCTGTTCCTTCGGGTCGAAGGAGACGTGACTCAATGGACCGAAGGTGGGCTGCGGGGAACGCTGGAATTCCACGGGGGTTTCGATCGGCCCACGGTGGAAGTGGATGGACACACCGTGCCGCTCCAGACGGACACCACGG
This sequence comes from uncultured Verrucomicrobiota bacterium, assembly GCA_964474315.1. Taxonomy (GTDB): domain Bacteria; phylum Verrucomicrobiota; class Verrucomicrobiia; order Limisphaerales; family UBA9464; genus UBA9464. Next base: position 38,452 of record CAYYSX010000018.1, read on the forward strand.
CGCCGCTGGCACATTTGCTCAGCGACCGCTTCGTCTGGACGGTGGGACGAACGCATTTCTTCTCTTCTCAGGAACGGGTCCGTAGTGGAATCCGCCAAGTCCAGCCGTACCAGCCCGGCCGGATTCCCGTGGTGTTTGTGCATGGGACGTTCAGCAGTCCGGTTTGGTGGGCGGAGATGTGGAACACGTTGGCCGCGGATCCGGTTCTGGGCCAGCGCTGCCAGTTCTGGAATCATCTCTACAACACCGGCAACCCGGTCACTCATTCGGCCGCTCAATTCCGCGCGGCCCTCGAGGCGGAGATAGAGGAGCTCGATCCGGAAGGGCGCGATCCGATTCTCAACGAAATGGTAGTGGTGGGACACAGCCAGGGCGGCCTGTTGGCCCATCTGGCGGTCATCGACCCCGAGGATCGCCTGTGGCGCTCGCTTACCGACCGAAGCCTGGAAGACTTCGATTTAACGGAAGAACAGCGCGCCACCATCGAACAAAACTTTTTCTTCCAACCCGTCGCACAGATCCGTCGTGTGGTTTTTGTCGCCACACCGCATCGGGGAAGTTATCGCGCCAGCGCCTTTGTCCGCCGGTGGGCCGCCCGATTCGTGCGCCTTCCCAGCGAGATGGTGGAAATGGCCCGCGGTCTGTGGGCGGAGGATCTGAACCTGCCTCCAGGCGTTCGCTCCCGGATTCCCACCAGTCTCGACAGTATGGCAGTCAACAGCCCGATGCTCCTGACTCTGGCAGAGATTCCGCCGGTTCCCGGGGTCAAGGCTCATTCCATCATCGCGGTACGAGGTCGGGGAGAGCCCGATACCGGATCCGACGGAGTCGTCAGCGTCCAAAGTGCCCGGGTGGATTTTGTCGAATCGGAGCTGATCATCCGCAGTGGACACAGCGTGCAGGGAACCCCGCCCGCCATCGAAGAAGTCCGGCGCATTCTCCTGGAGCAAGTCCGACAGGTGTTTGGCCCCGAAGCAACGCGCCCTCCGACGAGCCACGTCGGAGGGCAACTCAAAGATCCCGGTGAGCCAGGCGGGATTCGGGCGGACTGAAGACCTTACCGCAAGATAACGTTCAGCGGTTCCAGAAGGCGGAACTCCACCAGTTCGCCGGAGGAAATGGTGGCGGCGTCACCCCGGGTCAGCGCGCTGGCACCGGCCCCCACGGCCGCGCCCCGGCCGGCTCCCCGTCCCCCGCCAAAAGCCGCCCCGATGCCGGCTCCCACGCCGGTGTTGATGGCGGTGCTGCCGGTTGAACTCCCGGCGCGGACCCGAAAATCGCTGGTCACAATGGATTGCCGCGTTCCCTGAATTTCAATCTCGTTGAGGCCGATCTCCAAATGCGACGACCCGGTCATTCGCCCTGCCTGCCGTGCTTCTTCCACGCGGCCAAACAGACGGGTGCCCGCCGGAGCCACCAGGACCCCATTCACCCGGATGTCGCTGTCCAGCCGGGCTCCGAACCGGCGACCCGCCGAATTACGGGTCGAGACGGTGTCCGACATCCGCGCCAGGATCAGGGTGCCGGCCGGGACGGTGATGTTTTGCGAACTGGGGGCCGCGGGGGCCGGAGTCACCACGGGCGCCGGGACCGGGGTCGGGGCCGGGGTGGCCGCCGCGGTTGCCTCTTGGGAATTGCCCATGGTCAACGCCAGCACGTCTTTCGAAGGGAACTCGAGTTCTGCGGAACCGATGCGAAAGCGCATGGTGGTGGGCGTTGCGCCGAGGAAAGTGCCGTTGAGTACCGATCCATCCTTCAGTTCCAGGATGTCGGCTCCCAAGCTGGTGAAGGCCAAGGCCAAGGCGAGGAGGTAAAGAAAACTGTTGCGCATGCTTATGCGGATACACAAGCCGTTCGTGGTTGCCAATGGGTAAGTGCCTCTTCCCCGGCCTTCGTTTGCTCAGAATCGAGTCTGAAACGTCCGCTGATGTCCGGTGGACGGCACGATAACGGAATAAGACCGGCCATCCGGTGCCACGCTCAGCTTCACAAAATTCCCACCCACTTCCCCGTCGTTGGCGCACTGGTCGCGCGGGGCGTTGACCTCCGGATTCCGCAGGTTGCGGTGGACCTGGTAAATGGCCTGCAGCGATGGCAACGCCCGCAGGTTCGTCACCACGTCGGGCATGCAGCCTTTCTGCGGGCCGTTGTTGAACACCGCGACGGACGGCGCCAACGCCCGCAGCAAGAGCGGGTTGTTGCTGACATCCAACCCGTGGTGATTGACCTGATACACATCCACCGACCCGACCTGGACCACCGGACACACCAAGGCCGCTTCGACATTCCAAGTCAGGTCACCGCCGTTGAAATAGCGGAAGGCGCCAAACTGAATCAACGTCACCACCGAATTGGCATTGTCCGAGGTATCCGTTGGCCGGGGAGCGGGATCACGGCAGTCGTTGATCGTGGGAACGCCGGCCGAATCAAGGACCCGTTTCTGGGCGGCGGCAATGAAGGTGAAGGTGGGAACCAACGAACCCGCCTCCGCCGAACCCCGGAGAACCCGCCGCTCGCCGGGCGTTGCTATCAGTCGTTCCTCCACCGGCAGCTCCCGGTAGGGTCGGATCTTGAGCGGCCATGATGGGTCATTACGACCATCCGGATCACGATCGGGAATTCCGTTGTCATAGACGCGCCGGATCGGCAGCAACTGCGCCAGTTCGGCCGCGCCTCCGTAATGGTCGAGATGCAGGTGGGTGGTGATCAGATGATCAATCTGCTTCAGGCCGGCCACCTCCGTGGCCACACGGTGAATGCGGCCGGAGTCGCGTCCGCCTGGGTGTCCGGTGTCGATCAGGATCGACTCGTCCCCCGGGGAAACGATCAGCGTCGATCCACCTCCTTGCGAATCGATCCAGTAGAAATCCAGCGTCCGGTCCAGAGCACCGGCCCGGAGGGACAGCCAGGGGACCCATACCGCCAACGCCAGCAACGCGGGGAGGAAGCCTTTCATACCCCTGAGGAAAACCTCATGTCGCTCCTGAACGCGACAACAAACCCTGCCGGTTCAGAGTGCAGGGCGCCTCTGGATACGGTCCTTACCGGCAGGAGCGCGGGTGGCTCGCCCGTAGGACAACTTCTGGGGAAGCTCCAAGGTCCAAAACCCAAGCTCCAAAGAAATCCCAAGCTCCAAGCTCCCGTGCAGACCGCG
>CAYYSX010000019.1:0-41525 GCA_964474315.1 uncultured Verrucomicrobiota bacterium
TAGATCTAAGCCGAAATCGAACCAGCTGGCCACCACCAAAAGGGCCGCTGGCACGGGTCGCCACTTTGGTCGGTCCAGCGTCTGGAACCACTGCTCACGCGATCCTTCCAGCTTCTGGTGAGCCTTTTCGAAGGCTGGCTTTCGTCACTAGGGAGGACTTTGCGCTTTTTCTTCATAGGTGGGTAAATCTTTTTGGCTTAAAGTGAGAAATGCTCTACCAAGGGGAACATTGGTATCGGTCGTCTGCCGCATGGCGATAACCATTCAAAAGCAGGCCGGGTCACACAATGAAGGTTTTGTAATAATACATCACCGGCGGTTTTCAAAAATCTATCCATTCATACCCATACCAACAATCCGGTTCAAAATGTGAAATGACAGAAACGCGAACTAGCAACTATGGTGATTGCATGTGGACGATCGTTAAAAATCACAAGGAAGCTCGGTGGCCGGTTAGGCCGGACTGGCGAATGGCCTTCCACATGGGCCAGCTCCAACTGGCAAGTTTCACGACCTGGAAAGCCGCCCGCACCCATGGACTGTGTGACTTCGTGGACACCCGCCCTGGGCGCCTTAAAAGGTGGAGGAGTGTCCATCCCACTGTGCCCGCAGAGGCAAATAAACCAACTCTACCTAAATAATTCCTGCCGACCTGCAATTGACTTCGGGCAACTGACCAATCTTCGGCCATCTGACACCGATACACCTCGGCTTCCATCTGCAGCAGCTGCTTACGGATAACTAATGGGTTCATCGAAGGAAGCGATCCAGCGCTGCGGAATCGCGTCGAAGTTGGTTGAGGCTCTCGGGCAGAATCTGCCATTCACGTAGCCGACGTTGCAAAAGACGATGCAAAGCCAACCCGATCCCAGTGTACAGTAGCGTAAGCGCCACCAAGGGCCAAACGTGAAATCGAGTCCAGAATAACAAAACCATAGTCAGAGTTAGGCCGATTCCTGCCAACAAGGCCAAGGCCATCACCGAAAGCAGAAGCCCAAGTGACTGTACCAATCGCTCCCGCTCCTCCTGGAGTTCCACGAGCAGGAGCTCAATCCGATTCTCCCCCGCGGCCAGCGCGTGCCTGGCCAGCCGATAAGTCGCTTTGCGAAGCCCCGGAACGTTTGCGTTTTGTTCGTTCATGATTGTGTGTCCTCTCTTGGACAAAAGCTTACGCAGAATACGACATGCGATTTACTCTGGGAACAATGTCTCGCCAAAAGCCGGCCGGCAATCAGCTCCGTCGTGAGAGTAAAAGTCCAAGCAGTGTCCCGACACCAAGCGCGACAGCGACGGACTCATATGGATGACCTCGAACCACTGTGTCCGCCTGGCGCCACCTCACCTTGGCCTTTTCTTCCGCGCACAGATAGGTATCCACTGCAGATTCCTTCGCCGACGCCAATGCCTCGGTCAGGCGCTTGCGAGCCTCAGCCACTTTTTCATCGGCCACGCTGGCGGTGGCTTCCAGGAGGTTATGCGCTTCGTCGGCAAGGACTCTGGAGTCGTGTCGAAGAGCATCAGGAGTTTCAAATTCGATGGCCATAGTTTTAATTATAAGATGCTTCGTTTTAACGAATGCTGGATTTGTCAATTCTAGTTTGAGCTTGCGCAGACTAGAAGTCGCCTACGTTGAATTGATCACTCAGCGGGCTTCGTGCCAACTGCGTTTCGATTGCCTAACCAGTTTACAATAGCGAGGTTAGATGGACCGCGTTCAAAACCAACGTTTCCAGTTCTTGCGTTTTGCAATCACTGGCGATCCATGGAGTGGGCGTTTTGCAACGTGGGAAAGTTTGCTTGTCTGCTCTGCCTTATTGCAGGATCACCCACCACTTCCGGATCTCCATTCAATTGGCCGCAATCGGTGACCGGGTCATGCACAAGGTTCGGACACATGCACTGGATATAGCCGCCAAGGATCCAAGATGGCCCGATATCAGTGAATTACGGTAGGAGACACCCGCGCGATCAGGATGTTCGGCAGGCCGAGATTTGAAGCTCCGCGGTTCCATCTTCCCAGTTTCCATGGACCCGGCTGTCAACCGCACCATTGAGGAGAGCCTGGTGAGCGACGCGACCCGCCGGCACGGTTCCCGCTGTTATTCACGAACAAGGAATGAAATTCGACGTACGCAGCGAGTTGAGCTACTCGTTAAATGGCCCCAGCACGATGCTTCTGAAGGTCCACGCTCTGAGCAACGCTTCACAGTACGTGACGGACGAACGATTCAACTTAAGTCCCAAAATCAGGTGGGAGGAGTGCCTGTTAGATCAAGGCCAGAATCGTTTCGTACGTTTGATGACCGGCGCCACGAAAGAATTGATGGTCACCTACCGTTCCAAAGTATCCACTAATATCCGGCTTATTCCAGTCAGGGACATGAAGCCGACAAGTATTGGGCAAATGGACCGCGGGGTCATCCCCTACGTCTATCCAAGTCGGTATTGCCAATCTGACCGACTAGCGCAATTTGCAATAGGCAAGTTCGCGATGCATGAGGATCCCTTTTTGAGGGTGACTGCGATCAGCAACTGGATCCATCGCAACATTAAGTACCAAATGGGCAGCACGAATTGGCAGACTTCCGCCTGTGATACTATTGTCGAGCGGGTGGGTGTGTGTCGCGACTTCGCCCATCTGGGAATTGCTTTGTGCCGGGCAATCAACATTCCGGCGAGATACGTCGCCGCCTATTGCCATCAGCTTGACCCTCCGGACTATCATGCGTGTTTTGACGCGCACATTGGTGGAATTTGGCTGACCTTTGATCCCACTCGGTTGGTCCCGCTGAATGGTTTGGTTCGGATTTCTCTCGGCCACGATGCGGCGGAAGGCGCCGTCGCGACTATCTTTGGGCCGGCGCGAAGCAAGTCGATAATGGTTAGTTGTGAGCCGGTTGGTTCAGGTTTCAAGCCATTGCAAGCAACGGGATTGGACGAACTCGGGGTTTGTTTTGACCGGGAGTGAGTTGTTGAGAGTTGTGCAATCACTCCGCATCATTCACGAAACTCGATACCGCTACCGGCGCCCGGTGAGTTTCGGTCCACATCGACTCGTTCTCCGGCCCAGGGAAGGGCATGACCTCCAGATCGAGCGGATGAGGTTGACGATTGCGCCCCAGGCTACGATTCGATGGAGTCGCGATGTCTTTGGAAATACCGTAGGCCTGACGACCATCGCCGAAGCCGGCAACGAGCTCCTCATCGTGAGCGAAATCTGGCTGCGCCGAGGAGAGGTCCCCAGACTCGATCGAATCGATGTCCCTTTGGTGCCCTATCCAGTTCGTTATGAGCCGCTCGAGTCAACCCTGGCGGCCGCGTATCTCGTTCCGGTGTATCCAGACGAAGTGCCGGGAATCTCGATCTGGGCGAAAGGCGTTGTGGAAGCCAACGAGCATGATGCGGCCAGCATTGTGTCGTTATTGAACCGGCGTGTGCGCGAGACCATCCGGTATAACCGTCGGGATGAGAAAGGAGTGCAAAGCCCGCTCCAGACTTTGAGGATAGGTAGTGGATCGTGCCGCGATATGGCGACACTCTTGATGGAGGGGTGCCGGGCGCTGGGAATTGCCTCGCGGTTCAGCAGTGGTTACCTGGATTGCGATGCGTCGTTTGCAGGCAGGGCCTCGACGCATGCCTGGGCGGAGGTCTATCTGAGCGGTAGGGGTTGGTGTGGCTTTGACCCGACTTTGGGGCAAGAGACCAGCGACAAACATATTGCCATCGGATTAAGCAATCATCCGCGTGGTGTAATGCCGATTACCGGCAGCTTTTTGGGCCATAGTTTTGACTATGTAGGGATGGAGGTCTCCGTGACTTTCCAGATGTACAACAATTGTAACGGCTGAAGGGCGACTTCAATTCGACGGAGGGCGGTACCGTTCTCAACCGGCGAAGGTGAAGCGCTCTTCCTTAAACTGAGAAAATCCCCGAATTTCTGCTCTGAATTTTGACCCAGTCGAGCAGGTTTTGGCTGCCAAGGAGGCACCCTCCTGCCGCATTGACGCGGAGCCTGCGAAGTGGTGGGATTGATCGGGCTCAAGAGAGGCCCACAAAGTTTGCAGCCCCAATCGACTGTCATGCAGCTCTTCCGACCACCCCGCCTCGCGCAACTGATCGTAGGGCTGATCATTATGGCTGGCTGTGCCCTTGGGGTGATTCTCTTCTGGATTCTCAATGCCGGGTGAGATGTCCCCGGTTTCCGACATATTCCGATACAGAAGCTTCGCCATGGTTCGCTTTGACAACAAAGCCGACCTTTCAGGCATCACGAACGGAGGCAAACTATCGCCAATGTTCACAGCATTTTGGCGACCGTTTATGCATCGTAATTCGTTGATTACGAGTTGTTTCACTGCCGCCGCGAATCACCAAGCCGGCGGCCGAACAGAAATGATCCTGTACCGGTCTGGACGACACGGAGGCCACCGGACTCGCCTGCGCCGGCCCTCATCCGCTTGTTTCAGCAACCTTTCAGGCTCTGGCTCGCGCGACCAACCCGATGAGTCGAAATTTGAAGCCATCGGTTTCCCAACACAATGCACTGCCCATATTGCAAAATTCAATGACCACGGAGTCACCGTGAGCCCGGCGCGCCTAGTCGCCCCCCCGGCCAGGGATGTCTTTCAAGGTTTCGGGAATGAGAACTTCACGACTCGTCGCCAGCACCCAGGCCCTTAAGTCGTTGCAAGATGCTTCGGGATAGTGGCAAGGCGTTCGCATCCGCATCCACGAAAGCAATCTGTTCCGCACGTTGGCCCGCCTCTTTGCCACCGTCCAGTCGCCCGCAGGGTTGCCGGGGACGCTGGCACAGGAGTGGCTGGACACTGGGCATGAGTGCCGAGCCCTCCGCAGTTTACCCCGAAATTACCCGCAGCCGGATCGCCGAGCTTGCTCACCAAATCTACGAACGCCGTGGGCGCGAGCATGGTCACGACCAGGAAGATTGGTTTGCGGCCGAACTCATGGTAGAAGACCAGGACCGTGCCGGCTGTTCGTCCAGGGGCTCAATGGTATCGGACAGAAGCCGGAAGCCGGGCGAAACCACTGAGCCGGAGGGTTCTCCCGTCCCAGAGCCGGCGCCGGGCGACGACGATGAGGACGAGCTTGCCCTCGAGGCAGCCGCCCCGCTCGGAGACAAAGATGCGCTGGCGTGGAGGAGGCCAGGCGCCCCTGGCCACAGGGAAGCGCTTCCGCAGCGTAGGACCTTCTGAAGGGTCGAGCACTGCGCACCGCCGGCCTCGGTTGCGATCTGCTCGATTTGCTATAATGAGGATCAACGGCAGTAAGAGCTATTTCCGGGCGGCCGAGGACGAAGTGGTCGGAGAGCTAATTGAAGCAGACTCCGAACGACTTCGCGCTGACGACAAACACGGTCCTCATCCTCGACCAGGATTCGCTTCGGCCGTATTCAGATGAGGCCGGATAGTAGAGAGGCAATGACGGGCCAAGTCAGCAGCTCCGTGATTTTCCTGGCCAGCGCATACCGCACCTGCGGCGATCGATATCCCAATCTCTTCGAAGGCCCGCAACGGCTCTTCTGATGTGAAATTGAAACCGGAGAAGTCGGTCAATGTTGACGGTATCAGCATAGACCGCGGAGGTTCCGCCGCCATCCGAAATCGGACGCTGAAGAAACTTTTCATTTCTAAAATGCGTTGCACCACCATTAGTTGGCCCAACGTATGCAGCGAACTCGAATATATGAAAAGCACCACGACACCCAAAGATGATCCGCGGCGAAGCGGCAGGCCCACTGCCCATCGATCCGCTCGTAAGACACTGGTCGAACCGCTGAGGGTTTCGCCCAGGGAGGAGTCGTCAACCGTGGCTCAAAAACGAAAGCAGCGGACCCAGTCCATAAGGCGACCATCGGCCACGCAAACGCATGGAAGTGATGACCATCAGAGGGCGTGAAGCTCACCCGGCCCCGCCATCCGCACCGGCGACCGAACGCCGCTCGCTGATTGAGCCGGGACATACCTTGCATATGTTTTCCCCACGGCTCCCGCAAGTGCGACTAAACCGGCAGGCGCCGATCCACGAATGACCATGGCAGACGCATCCACTACCCGGCCGTTCGTTCGGTCCATAGAGATCCCTCTTCTGCTCATCGCTGGAATTCTGGCGCTCTCGCAAACCTTCTCAAAGGTCGCGCCCATCCTTCTTTCTTTCCTCCTCACCATCCTCGTCACCCTTGCCCTCAACCCGATCATCCGACGGCTCCGGGCCTGGACGGGCGGAAGAAAGCGGGCCACGGGATTGGTCGCAGCAACCGTAATTTTGCTGGCAGCACTGGCCGGTTGGGCCTTTTTGGGGCCGATGATGAACTCGGCAACTCGACTCGTCGAACAGTTTCCCGGCTACTGGGAGCGACTGCAACGGCCACTGATTCGAATGCAGAAGCAAGCTGTCTTGTCGGAATCGCGCCTTGAGGCGGAGGTGGCGACTGAGATCGGTCTATCAGCCGTGCCACCAGAGACTCCCTCAACCGGGTCGGCCTTCACTGGGCCCACCGCGACAGCCGCCCCGTCGGACAACGCGTCGATCCAGGCCGGCCTGAGCCAGTTGCTCCAGCGAATCGCCGCCAGCCTCACAGGAGTGGCATTCGATGCCGCCCAGGTGATGGTCGTGCTCACCACCGTGTTCTTCGGGGTGACCTTTACGTTGATGAATCCTCGGCCCATCTTCGGTGCGTTCTTCTCCCTGATTCCCGAACCCCATCATCGGCAGACACTCGTGATCGCCCGACGTATTGGTAATTTCGTGCCCCAATGGGCTGGGGCGACACTGGTGGGGATGTTTACCATCGGCCTTCTGGTTTTCCTGGTAATGTGGCCGATTTTCGGGCTGGCGGACGCGCTGGTTCTGGGCCTGATTGCGGGATTGTTCGAGGCCATTCCCTTTGTTGGCCCCCTGTTGAGCGCTGTTCCGGCATTGCTACTTGCCGTAGGCGAGGGAGGACTGACGCCCGTATGGGTGATCGCCGGATACCTTTCGGTACAGGCCTTGGAAAACAACATAATCCTTCCCCTGATCATGGCTCGCGGCCTGCGGCTGCATCCATTGGCGGTCATCTTTTCGATGCTCCTGTGCGTCTCCGCGTTCGGGGTGCTGGGGGTACTGGTGGCGGCACCGTTGGTCGCCGTGTCCGACATCCTGCACGATGAATTGTATCGGAAGCATTTTCTGCCCTCGGTGACCCCCGCCGGTCTCGATCGCCTTTCTCGGCAGGCCCTCCATGAAACGGGCGCCGAGGTTGATTGATTCCCGCACTGGGTCCAACCCTTGACCTCAGAGCAGGCAGGTCCGGATCTGAGATCTTCTTCGATGGGATAAAATGACTGCAACGAAGGCCGCCTGGGGTTCAATCCGATACGCCATACATCATTAACTTTGCCTGGGTTTCCTGATGCGCTTTATGAGTGGTGGGGTATGCCATCCGGTAGGCCGATTACCTGGCGCCGACAATAGAGAGTGCAGCGCAGCTTTAGGATTCGGCCCCATTGCCTTGAGTCTGGCCACATCCTGTCTAAACAGCGAAACCCGAACCACATGGCCCGAAACAGGGTCGCCGTGTCGCCTGGCCGCGCGCGTCTTCATAAAGAATTCCTCCGCCATTGTCATGCCAAAATCCGAAAAGGATGGTAATCGCTCTTCCGGTTCGGACTACGGCATAAAGGCTTCTCTTCTTGCTTCCTGACATTGTTCAACTGCCGGACAGTGATTCTCCCCCATCGATGAATACTTCGGTTCCCGTGATATGAGCCGCTCGATCAGAGGTTAAAAAACAAATGAGTTCGGCCACCTGGTGAGGCTTACCCGGCCGACCCGAGGTCAGCGGGATCTCGTGGGGACCACCTTTACCCAGAGTCTCCAGTCCGCGCCGTTGGGTTGATGCCTCAATGTGAGTTTCGATGGATCCGGGACAGACGACGTTCACGCGAATCCTATGAATGGCAAGTTCTCGCGCTGCCATTTTAGCCAACGCCACCTGTGCAGCCTTCGACGCCGCATAGGCGCTGGCACCTGGGTTGCCAAACGTCCTCGAACCATTGACTGAGGCCACAATCACGATGCTTCCTCCGTTTTGGCGCAGGTGAGGAATGGAATAACGGAGGGTCAGAAACGTTCCCTGCACATTGACGTGAAATGTCTTCTCCCATTCCTCCACCGACAGGTCGTCTAAAGGAGCCCAAACCCCGTTGATGCCGGCATTCGCGATGACGGTATCCAGCCTTCCCCAGCGTGAAATGAGCTCATCAAAGGCCATTTTCATCGCCAGTGAATCACCAACATCGGCCTGCAGGATGATGGTCTTGACTCCTTTTCGCTCAAGTCTATCCGAAACCTCATGGAGGTCCGACAGGTTCTGATCCAAAAGTCCCACGCCCACGCCCTCCTCTGCCAGAATCTCAGCCGTAGCCGCCCCAATACCCGAACCGGCGCCGGTAACCAGCGCTACGCGCCTCGGCTCAACCTCTATATCTCCTGCAGCATTGCCCATGTTATTCCCTCCACACGTCGCGCCATTTGGTGACGCCATTGAAAATAAGGGCTCGAACTCTCCCCGTGCGATCCTCCCTGCGGGGCGGCCGGTCTTTCGCTTCAGGAACAATCACCAGCTTATACCCCAGCGTTTGTCCGCAGCTTTCCGAAAACGGCAGTTCCCCAAACCAGAGATTGCGGTTAATGCATTCAAGTCTAACCGCATGCTGTAAATTCCAATTTCCCAGTTCCGGACAACTGCCCGTCACCGCTACGTAATCACCGGGCTCCGTAGGTGCGGCATTGACTTGGTAATGCACAATGACCTGCGACTGGATCGTCGGAGCCACAATACTGAAAACCCATATTGCTCCCATATCTACTTTCAACGACTGCAAGGCTCCTCCGACCACTGCAATCTCACGGCCGGTAAGAAGGCAACGATAAGTTCCATCGGGTATTTCGACGTTATTGACGCATACATTCTGCTCTCCTCCCTTGTTAAGAATCACTAGCATCCGTTGGTCATGGTAGCGGCGGAGAAAAATATACAAGTCAGGATTAACTAGCTTTGGCCATTGCCCACCCCATTGCACCGCCTGGTTGCGCTTGCGCTCCGCCGTCAGCGTCTGCACCAGGCGAAAGAGCGGGGTGTCGTTGTCCCACCGCTCCATCATCGGCCGGTTGTACGGATCGCCTCCGCCCCCGGTATCGTTGTGCAGATACTGCTCAGAACCGTAGTAAAGGCAGGGTACCCCCCTCGAGGTCAGTATCAAAGCGGTGGCCATTTCCTGCGCTAGGGCATCGCCATTCAATGTCATCAGGCGTGGCAGGTCATGGTTTTCAAAGAAAGTGACCAACTCCGTGGCCGTCCGGTAGTTTCCATCCAGGTCCAAAATGTTTTGAACGCAGCAAAAGCCGGCCGGGTCCTGTCGTCCCAAACATTGGCGAATCCCATAGCAAAAGCCGAAGTCCAGAATGCTGATGCCCGAATGGTTTGCAAAATGGACGGAGCCGGGGTCGGCCGGATGACTGTCAATCCATTCCCCGAACATGAAGACTCCCGGCTGATGAAGCCGCATGTTGGTGGCGAATTCCTGCCAGAACCAGATTGGCATGTGTTTGCAGGTATCGATCCGCAACGCATCGACTCCTTTGTCGATCCAGAGCTTGATGCATTCCGTAATATAACGACGATAGAGAATATTGTTTTCATTGAACGTGGCGAGTGTTTTTATTTCCCGGTTCTGCACCTGCCATTCGTCCTGCCAGTCCGTGATCTCGCCGTAATGATGATACCAGTGCTCATGATCATTTTCGAAGTCTGCCACTAGCCGTCCATCGTCAAAGAGTTTTCCTTTGCCGGTATCAGTGATTGGGGAGCTATGGTTACAGACAATGTCGAGCACCAGCTTCATATTGCGCCGGTGCAACTCATGCACCAGCCGATCAAAGACCGTGTCATCCTGAGCAAAAAGTCTGACCTCGGAGGGGTCATTAACCCATCGGGCATTGATGCGCTTGAAATCTCGAGCCCAATAACCGTGAAGCGGAGCCTCCCGCTTGTGGATTGCTTCCACCTGTTCAAAAAGCGGAGTCACCCAGATGGCGCTGACACCTAGCTGTTGGAGGTAGTCGAGCTTATCGAGAATTCCCTGAAGATCGCCTCCCCAGTATTTGCCCCAGTCCTTATGCTCGTAATCGTTCAGCTCAGGTCTGAGGCCCGTGTTATTCGGGTTCCCATCGTGGAAACGATCGACCACGATGAAGTAGATGGTTTCATCACGAAACTCGACATCAGAAACCAGCAGCTTAGATTCGGAGAGTTTGGGATTCATAAAGAAACTGTGCAAAATGCAAATACTGATCCATGCACGATGCCCCGTCCAAAGTGGCGGGAAGATGAGCCACCTTGATTGTTCCGTTCTCGCTCTCGAACATACTCATCCTGGGCCCGAATGCCGTATCGCTGCGCGAGGAGAGCATCTGAATGGCAACCGCGAGCCCTCGGTTCCTGGAACAGGTGATACTGGCTGTTTCGCGACCCAATTGGCCCAACAAATGTAGAGCAGTTAGCACATGAGCAGGGGACAGGTAAAAAATCGGAACGATCTGGCTGGGAAAGTTGTGGCCAAAGTTCATCGGATTCGATACAAGAGATCATTGCAGAAAACCCAAACTGATTCCTTGAGGACTCCTCCCCGGAGCAGTGCCAGTCGCCGGAAAGCTGGGCGAAAACTGCCAGCCTGAGCATACCGTCCAGACGCCTCGCTTCCAAAGGCCAGCCCGCATCCCTGGTACCCGAGTGCGCTTTCGGAGGATCGTTATCCGAGATCCAAAGCCGCAGGCGAGTGGCCGACAGCGTGTACATGCTGGCCCGATCAGGACAAGTATCGGATCGCTGCCAATTGCCGCATTCGCCCGCGGTCTGGCCAGATCCAGTGCCGAGTCTTGGGCCTGCCGATGGGACTCGGAGGATGCCGCCGCAGGCGCCGACTGAGGCGCTCTCGTCCCGGTGAACCCTCAGCGCCTCGCTCCATTCCTGACCGCCGCAGGCGCCGCTCATACGTGAAAAGGAAACAGGGGTCGACTGGTAATCGCTGACCCCGTGTTTCCCCGGGAATCAGACACAATCCGATTGTGCCTGTTTATTAGCGAGATGGGTAGCAATGGCCGTAAGACGCGAATCGGCAGCCCTTTCTTCTAACAATGTCCTTTCCAGGATTTCCGCCGCCTCGCGATGCCCCATCTGTTTGGCCCAGGCCACCAGCGTACCATAGGATGCAATTTCATAGTGCTCCACTTTTTGGGCGCAGGAGATCAGGACCGCATCAAGGGCGATGCTGTTGTCGTATTCCTCAAGCATTTCATGGGTTTCCGCGATCAAGCCTTCCATGGCCTCGCAAGTATTGGATACTATTTCGCCTCCGACAGACGCGACAACTCGCTTGAGTCGGGAGACGTGTTCAATCGTCTCGTCGAGATGATTCCTAAAGGTCTCGCGAAGCTGATCAGAATCCGCCGCCGTCACGAGGTTGGGCAGGGCCTCAACCAATTGTTCTTCAGCATTGGCTATGTCCGCGAGTTCGTCCAGGAAGGCTTTGTGGAACGGGCTTTCGGTCATGGTGGAGGAGGATACTTTGGAGCTCATTGGATAAAAGGATGAAGATTTCAGTGACTGTTGCCTGAGCTATAATAATGCCAAAGACGATCCTCAATTTTCGGAGTGTTTTCGACGAACAATGTTCAGGTAGATTGCATTCTGCCAAAGTGAGTCGTGCGATCTGAACCAATTGGTATCATGAGGCAGCCTCAGTGGTTCCATTTTGCTACAAGGGTTCGGCTTCGTTCCCTCTGGCGTCGGGCATGCCCGGTGGATGCCTCTAGGCGTAGGCGCCGCCGCCGGGCCAGACCCCTCCGGACCTCATCCGGCGGGTCGCCACCTCAAGGATTGAGCATTTTGGCGTAAACCGGGTGAGGAGAGTCCTTCGGCTAAAGACAAAGCTCGACTCGGTCGTCCATTTCGGCGCGTTTATCGCCTAAACACCTCGACCGTCATCCATTTACAATCTCTCCTCCATTGGGATGCAGCACCTGGCCCGTCATATACGATGACTCCGCGCTCGCAAGAAACAGATAACAGGGAGCAATTTCCCTGGGCTCCGCGGCCCTTCCGAAGAGGACATCCGAGCCAAACTCCGACACCTCTTTCGGGCTAAAGCTTGAGGGAATCAATGGAGTCCATACCGGACCTGGGGCGACCGCATTCACTCGAATCCCCTGTAAGGCAACCGATTGAGCAAGCGAACGCGTGAGGGAAACAATGGCACCCTTGGTCGCCGCATAGTCGATCAGATGTGCACTGCCTCGATAAGCCGTCACGGAAGACGTGTTGATGATGCACCCCCCCTTACCCAAATGCTTCAGAGCCCCTTGTGCCATGAAGAAGTATGACAAAATGTTTGTTCTAAATGTGCGCTCCAGTTGTTTGACTGAAATTTTGGTGATGCTCTCCTGGGGATGCTGCTCGGCGGCATTGTTAATAAGAATATCCACTCGCCCGTAATGCCGTACCGTATCCCGTATGATCTTCCGGCATATTTTGGGATCACCGACATCTCCGGGTAGAAGGAGACATTGCTTTCCTTCACCCTCGATCTGCCTCCGCGTCTCCTCCGCATCCCGATGCTCATTCAGGTAGGATACCGCGATGTCGGCACCCTCCTTGGCAAACAAAATGGCGACCGCCTTTCCAATTCCACTGTCTCCTCCCGTGATCAATGCCACCTTGTCTTGGAGACGTCCTGATGCACGATATCCGGCGACCTCGGCTTCCGGCACAGGATGCATCTTCCATTCCGCTCCAGGCTGCTTCGCTTGTACCTGAGGTGGGCGAATACCCTTTTTAGGACGAACCTTCTGTGGCATAGTTGCCACTCCTACAGCAACTAATATGCCAAAAGAGGCGTTCGCCGGCCGATCTTCAGTACGCTCCTCAAAATAGCCATGTACGCAACCAACCCAGCACGGGTCAATTCTTGCGGATTTGATGGCAGGGCATTCCGCCGCACGCCGACGCTTTTTATTTTGGCGTGCCCGCAGCAGAGGTCGCCACGGCATCGAAGCGTCATACCGGCATTCGATGACCAGTTGGGCCGGGCCATGGGATGCCGAAGGAAATGTCGCATAGGAAAACCATCCGTCACGGTACTCCTGAAATGGATACAACTCACCCACGTCCACCACCGCGCCTGCATACCGAACAGCGCGCAACTCCCGATACACCCGACTCATCGTTAGGTCCGACCAAACGGGCAGCGAGACAAAGCTTTTTATTTCCATAACATAACTACGCCTACTGCCATTCATGAAGCGCACCCGTTTCGGCTTTGGAATACCCAGGGAAGCAGGAAGCTTCCAGTTCTCGTTTCCCCACACGCGCCCAATCAGCTTCTGAAGCCGGCTACCATGGACAAACTCGGGATTGATCTGGTTACGACTTCTTGTGATGTGGGCCAAGACCGCCTCTCCGGTGACAGGGCGAGGAGGAGGCGGTTCAGCTTCTTGACAAATGAGCGCAGCCAACAGGAGAGCCAGCTCGCGAGCGATGATCATACTGCAATCCAGCAATAAACCTGCCGCGATAGCTCCGGCTTGGGCGCGTGCCGATTTCAGACACGTCTGTGTACGTGATCAAGTACGCGGTCGTGCAAAGGTACCGATCGGTCATGCAAAATGCCCGAGCCTTCGGCGCGACTAGTGACGAATCCGGGACTTTTGCGCATGGCATGAGGCGTGCGACCGTCCTAAACCCAATGCGGCCCTCGCAACACTACTCACATCGGCGATGGAAATTGGATCTTTGGGGCGCCCTATTTTTTGGTTCGGCTGTCACGTACATTAGTCATTCGGAAACAATGTCCTTTGACGATCTGAAGCAGGCGGCGAGTCGTCTTAGTCGAATACCCTATTCCGCTTCACCGCAAGTAAGCACGAATTGGAGCAACCTTTCCTATGTTGATTACACGGCCATCCGGTTTCGTTCCGGCCATGCCCTTTGGGGCCTCCAGCAACTCCCGTTTCGAATTGAATTCATGCATCCCGGGTATGTCCACAGAGATACGATAGAGCTGCATGAGGTGGTAAACGATCAGACTCATAGAATCCCATTCTCTACCAGCTTATTCAAGTATGAACCACTACAGATCGATTCAGGCACGGTATCGAACTTCGCAGGATTCAAAATCGTCTCCGCGAATCCCGAGCCGCGTGAGGTCGGTGCATTTATAGGAGCCAGCTATTTTCGCTTCGTCGGCTATAGTCAGGCGTATGGACTATCGGCCCGAGGCCTGGCGTTAAATGTTACAAGCTCCGAGGAGTTTCCCACCTTCCGCAGCTTTTGGCTACGGCGTCCGGAGCCCACTGATCAGGACCTCGTGGTGTTGGCTCTCCTGGATTCCACTCAAGTCGTCGGGGCGTTTGAGTTTCGAGTCCTCCCCGGCTCAAACACCACGACCTGGGTTCGCGCTTTCCTTCAACCCCGCCTCCCGCTCAAAGACCCTGGCTTTGCTCCCCTAACCAGCATGTTTTTGCATGATGACAATGGTCGCATCCCGTATCGGGACTTCCGTCCGGAAGTGCATGACTCCGATGGACTGTTGCTCCATACGGGCGGCAACCGTTGGATCTGGAGGCCGTTGGACCAGGGCAAGATGATACGAATCAATACCTATGCGGATCGCGATCCCCAGGGCTTCGGGCTGATGCAGCGAGATAGGGACTTCACCCACTACGAGGATCCCGTTGCGCAGTTCGAACGGAGGCCATCGGCGTGGATCCGGCCTCTGGGGAACTGGGGTAAGGGAGCCGTCACTTTAGTGCAACTGCCCAGCGACCGAGAATTTTCCGACAATGTGGTGCTGTATTGGAGGCCTGATGACCGTGTGGATCCGATCCATCCTTGCGAATACGCCTACGTGATTGAATGGACAACCAATCGGATTGTCCCTCAGCCCCTTGCGATCGTAACAGCCAGTCGTGTGGGCGCGGTAATTGTGGAACCATCTGTAGCCCTCCCGAACCTGAGATTTGTTATCGATTTCGCCGGTGGAGAGCTACACGAAGCCAGCGCTCCAACGTCCCAGGTGACAGTGGCATCGGGGGCTCGCAAAGTTGCAGAATCGCTTTACTTTGTGAAGGAGACTGGGGTGTGGCGGCTCGTCGTGGAAATCACTCCACCCTCCAAGGCAATCGATCTGCAAGGAACGCTCTATTCCGACAGGAAGGAAGCATCAGAAACCTGGGCTTTCACCTGGCAGCCGTAGCCATGACTCACTCCCAGAATAGTCCTGACGAATGGACCGCAGCGCATTGCCGTCTGGATGGTTACCTCCAGGCTCACGGATTTCGCGACCGCGCCTGGCAGACGCAAGTTGTCCTTCACGTGCTGGCAGAGGCTCAGATGCGGTACCGAGATGACCCCTCAACGAGCCCCATGAGCCACACCTTTGATGTTATGGAACAGTGGATGTCACGATGGTTCATGTCGCAACAAGAGTTCCGCATGCTCCCAGAGGACCGCCTTTTATGCACTGGAAAGGTATATCTGTACCTTATTGATGCGATGGAGAGATGGCCGGCGGCCTTTATGTCAACGGAGGCGCCTCCAGAGGACATGATTCAAGAAATCAGCAAGGTGTGCTTTGTACCGAATCCCGATTTAGAAGTCGCAGTGATGATTCCGAGGGAACCGATGATTCTCGATCGCACGGATCTGAAAGAGGATTCAGAAGGATGGTGGTTAAAGTACGTATTCATTCTGTTCGCTTTGGTGCTGGCGAGCGTTGTGACATTATTTTTACGGCGTTGATGTCCGGTACCGATTCATGACCCCATACCGTCACCAGCAGGTTTATTTCTGGTCAAGCGTGATGGCGCTCGCGGCTGGAGGTATGGTGTTGTATCTTTGCGCTTACCAACCCCAGAGCTGGACCGGGCCGAAGGTAGCCGGTGTGGCCTTGTTTGCCATTTTATTCACTCAGTTAAGCATCGGCGCAATGACCTCGCTGGTTGGTTTTCTGCAGCTTCGGCGTCCCTTTACGTCGTCAACCTCATGTTCCGACGCTGGGAATGACGCCACCACGCCACCAGACGTTCGTACTGCGATTATCATTCCCATATACCATGAGGATCCTGCCCGAGTGTTTCTTGGAATTAGACGAATGTGGGATTCACTGATTCGCAGCGGGCAAGACCGACACTTCGACATTTTCGTCCTGAGTGATTCGGAGAAGCCAAACGCATGGATCGAGGAGGAAAAGCAATGGCTGGACCTGTGCCGAGACATTCGCGAGGCCGGCCGGATCTATTACCGGCGACGGCGGAGAGCGATTCATCAGAAAAGCGGCAATGTGGCGGACTTCTGTCGACGCTGGGGCAAGCAGTACCGATACATGATTGTATTAGATGCGGACAGCATCATGAGCGCTTCGGCCCTTGCATCGTTGGTAGCTGAGATGGAGCTCAATCCGGCGATAGGAATCATTCAGACACTCCCCCGCCAGGCTCTTGGTCAAACCCTTTTCGCTCGCGCTCAACAGTTCGGCAATTGGATGCATAGCCGGATGTTTGCCGCAGGTTCCCGCTATTGGCATCACCTCACCGGACCCTACTGGGGACATAATGCCATTATCCGCGTAGCGCCATTCATGGAGTATTGTGCTCTCCCGGAGATCCCACCACTCGGACCATTTCAGGGTCGGTTTCTGAGTCATGACTCGGTGGAGGCGGCTTTTATGCGGCGTTTGGGCTACGGTATATGGTTGGATTACGATCTGGGGGGCAGCTATGAGGAAGGGCCTCCCGATGTAAAAACCGCCCTGAGACGAGACCGGCGATGGTGTCGTGGTAACCTGCAGCATATCGCATTGCTGAGTGCGCGGGGTCTCTTGTGGGAGAGTCGGGTACTGCTGCTGCTGGGGATCATGGCCTACCTGAGTGCCCCGTTATGGTTGCTGTTGATATTTATCACGGTGGGAGGGCGCGAGGGCGGCGGCTCCGGGAGAATGGGTCATCCGTGCGCGGTTGCGCTTTTTGGAATAGTCATTTGCTTATTATTCTTGCCCAAGGGTCTCGCGCTTCTGTTGGCACGGCCATCCGTGAAGTCCAAACCCTCTAAACTTTTCCGTTCAGTGCTCCTGGAGACCCTTTTGTCGATACTCCTGGCGCCAATTCAGATGGTTTCTCATACTTATTCCGTTATCGCCGCAGTGGCCAGTTTCCCCACCCGATGGTCCGGGCAGGACCGGAAGGGACAGGAGGGAGGGTGGAACGATTCGGTGCGTGCGTTTGGTGGTCATACCTTCCTCGGATTGGTGGGATGGTGGCTGACATGGCGATGGCATCCTGGCGCTCTGCCTTGGATGCTGCCCGTTTTGGCCGGCCTTGTTTTCTCCATTCCTCTATCTCGTTGGCTTAGTTCCGAACAACTGGGAGCGCGTGCACGGCGGGGAGGACTTCTGGTTATTCCGGAGGAGGCTAACTCTCCTCCTGAACTTTTGGGATTGAACGCAAGGACTAACGATCGGACCGGCGGCATTTTCGAATCAGAACCCTATAAAGCCCATCGAGGTCTCCTGCAGGTGGTGCTGGATCCATACGTTTGTGCCACTCATCTCGTCCTGCTTCGATCTCGCCCTGAGGTCCCCGATGGACAGAACGCCTCGTTAGCCGATCAGCTTCTGATCAAGGGACCGGACAGTTTGTCGCCCCAGGAGGAGCTGGCGATTTTGGGGAATGCGCAGATGGTCAACGATCTCCATCGGCGGGTCTGGACCAGCAGACCTGGAGAGGTGGCGTCGTGGTGGCTTGAAGTCTTGAGGCTATATAACGAGGAAAAAGCCATGGGAACCAGCCGCTGACCTGCTTATGCTTATGTGTTCCCTGGTTGTCCATCACGGGATGGGAATGCCTCGGTAAGGTTTTGCGCCAGCCTCCCGCTCGGGATTTCATGCTGGCGATATTTTGTGGATTGCTGGCCGGAGCCCGCCTCCCCCACGCTTGCCCATGGCCATGACCAAATCCAACCCTTCTCCTTCCGACGCCATGAATACGACGACACGCGATATTCCGGAGTGGGTGATCCAGATCATCCGGCGGCATGCACACGACCTGCGTAACCAACTGAACGCGCTCGAGTTGGATGCCCTGCTGCTGGAGGAGCTGTTGAGCTCTCCGGAAGCTGGGGTGGTGGTGGGTCGCATGCGTGGCAACCTCCTCCTGTTGAACGAGATGGTGAGATCGTTGACAGTCAAGTTTGACGAGTCGGATTCGATCGTCATGGCGGCTGCTGATCTGTTGCAACTGTGGAAGTACAGGGTCATTGCTTTTGAGAGTCCATCCCAATGCATTGAGTGGCAGACTGTGTCGGGTTCGGGCTCGCTGACCATTAACAAAAATGTGGTGGTGTCCGTTTTGTGCGAGCTGACGCTCGCCGCTTGGAAGCGGGCAACCGGTCACCCCTTGCGGGCTGCTCTCCATGTCGCCGCTGACGGTACCATATCGATACAACTCCGTGAGCCTGTCAATGACAAGCCACTGTCTGAAGATCTTATCAAGGAATCTGCGCGCTTCATCGAAGCGAATGATGGCAGGCTGGAGCATCGACAGGACCACGCAACGGGGGAATGGCTCACCACACTGACCTTCAGAAATAGACAAGTCTTGCCTAGCCTTAGCGGCAGGGGTTCGTCGAAGCAGGCTTAGCCTTTGTTGCCGCCAACCCGGCGGATGGCCGCGATGAGCTCGGTCACGCTCACCGGCTTCACCAGATGTTCTGTGAAGCCGGATTCGTGACTCCTGCGAATGTCTTCTTCCATCCCATAGCCGCTTAGCGCGATGCCCGGCACAGAATATTTCGCACGCACCTCCCGCATCAGCTCATGACCGGTGCCATCGGGAAGACCCAGGTCGCTCACCAGCAGGTCAGGCGCCTCTTGCTCGACCGCCGCGATGGCGCCGGTGATGTCTGACGCAGGGATCACGTCAAATCCTGCCCGGCGTAGAAGGCGGCCAAGGGTGCGGGCGGTGTCGGCATGGTCCTCGACGAGAAGGACGCGAAGCTGACCCTCTGGGTCGGGTTTCTTAGCCTCCTCTAAGGGCGTGGCCACGACCGGCGGGGGCGCTTGGCCAGGAAGTTCGATGACGAAAGTGGCACCCAATCCGGAGCCGGCGCTCTCCGCGCGGATGTTGCCCCCGTGTCGTTCCACCAGCGCACGGGTGATCGCGAGGCCGAGACCCAATCCGCCAAATTGCCGGGTAATCTGCGCCTCGCCCTGTTCGAAGGCATCGAAGATGCGCGGTAGCACCTCGGGTGGGATGCCAATGCCGCTGTCCTCCACACACAACTCGCAGCGGTCGGGGCCAAGACGCGTCGTGCGGACGCGGACGGTGCCTTGCGTGGGCGTGAATTTGACGGCGTTTTTGAGCACGTTCCAAAGAATCTGCTGGAGGCGCGTGGGATCGGCGGGGATGGAGCCGACATCCGCGCCGAGGGCCGTTTCGAGACGAACATCTTTGTCCTGCAATTGCTGATCGCAGATGCCGCAGACTTGGCGTACCGCCTCGTTGAGATCGACCGCCTCGCTCTTCAATTCGACCTTCCCGCTGGTAATCCGGCTGAGGTCGAGCAGGTCGTCGATCAGCCTCGTTTCCAGCTCGACATTACGTTTGATCATCGCGAGGTCTTCGCGCACTTCGGGCCGCAGGCCGGGAGCATGCTGCAACGCATTAAGGGCTAGGAGCACCGGAGTCAGCGGGGTGCGCAGCTCATGGCTGAGCACCGCGAGAAAGCGATCCTTGCTTTCATTGGCCAGCTCCGCGACTTCTTTCGCGCATCGTAGAGCTTCTTCTTGGGCACGTTGCTCGGTGGTGTCAGTGAAGTAGCAGACCACACCGAATTTCCCGTTGGGTAAAGTGAGACGCTGCGTCTCCCAGTCATAGGATCTTTGCTGGCCGAGATCGTAGCGCTCGTGCGTAAAGCGCGGAGAGATGTAGCGCTCTCCGGTCTCAAGCGTGTGCCGGAATATGTCCGCTAACTGCGGGCCGAGTTCTGGTCCCCAGAGAATGCGCATGACCTCGCCGAAGTCGCGTCCGATGACCGGCTCGGTCGCGGCGAAAGTCGGCCGCGCGAGCGCGTTCACCTCAAGCATGCGAAACTGGTCGTCCACGACATACACGCCGCCGGGGGCCTGCTCGAGAATGGTGGAGAAAAGCGCCTCGTTCTGCTGCATCACCGCCTCGGCGCGCTTCCGGTCCGTGATGTCCAGAATGGCAGCGACGAGGCCGACGACCTCGCCATGCGCATTGCGTTCTGGTGCATAGGCGTAGCGCATGAATTGCATGCCAACCCTTTCATAAGGAATCGCGGCCTCGAAATAGACGGCCTCGCCGGCCAGCACTTTTTCCATATGGGCGCGGATGCTTTCATAGGCGTCTGTCCCGATTACCTCCGCAATGTGTCGGCCGAGCAATTCCTCCCGGCGCAGACCGAACCGGGCGGCATAGGGCTCATTCACGAATTTATAACGGTGCTCGCGGTCGCAGTGGGCGATGAGCACGGGTGCGGTGTCGGCGACCAGGCGCAGTTGCTCCGCAGTGGCCTGCAGGGCCATTTGCGCCCTCTTTCGTTCGGAGATATCGCGGGCGATTTTTGAGGCGCCGACAATCCGGCCTTTGGTGTCATAAAGCGGAGAAACCGTGATCGAAACATCAATAAGGCGCCCGTCTTTGGTCCGCCGCTGGGTCTCGAAATGCTCGACCTTTTCTCCCTGCTGCACCCGGGCGAGGATGGCAGGCATCTCATCCAGCCTTTCAGGCGGGGCGAGCACGGACAACGGGCCGCCGACAACTTCCCCGCTGGTATAGCCGAAAAGGATTTCCGCCCCCCGGTTCCAGCTCGTGATCGTTCCTTCGAGTGATTTGGTGATGATGGCGTCGTCCGACGATTCCACCACCGCGGCCAACAGGCGTCGGGCAGAATCCGCGTGGACGCGCTCGGTGACATCCTCAATGAAAAGGATCATTAGCGACCCATCTCCGGCGACCTGCGTGAGGCGGCGCGCGTTAAGCTGCATGACGCGCAGGCCGAGTCCGGGGAAATTCTGCCGCACCTCGAAGTCGCGCACCTCGCCGTTTTGCGGCAGCACTTGCTCGAGCAGGCTGCGCAGCGTTGGAATGTCCCACTGGCGGTTGCCAAGGTCGTAAACGAAGCGGCCCACGGTATCGGCGGGGGTGACTTGGAAGCTGTCGTAAAACGCCAGGCTCGCGGTGCGCACCCGAAGTGCATGGTCGAGCACGAGGAGTGGACGCGGCACGTTTTCGAGGATGCGCTCGGCATAATCGCGCGCAGCGCGGACTTCTGCGTTGACGCGGTTCAGCTCGGTGTTCCGCTCGTTGAGTTCGTCATTCAACGTCGCCAGTTCTTCGTTGCTCGCCTCCAACTCCTCCTTCGAGGTCTCCAATTCCTCGTTCACGCTCTGCATCTCCTCATTGGCGGATTGCGCTTCCTCATTCGCCGAGCGCAATTCTTCGACGACTGCCTCGTGCTGTTCGCTCACGGCCAGCAGCGATTCACGCGTTACCACCAGTTCCTGCGTCAGGTGGCAGATATCCTCTTTGAGTCTGTCCGCTGCCGCCGTCGCGCTCGCGCTGCCGAATAATCTCTGGCCCCACCGCGCCAGCCACGAGGGGCGCGGCGGCTCCGCAGGCGCGAGTTTTTCCGCCGTATCGAAGAGCACCACGAATCCGAGGCTCTTGCCCGCCGCGTCGGGCTTGATGGGGAGTACTTCCACGGCCAGCGCGCGCAAGCCGCCAGTGCTCCGTACGCGCAGTCCTTCCACGCGTACCGGGGCGCTTTCCTTTTGCGCCCGTTGCACTGCCTCGCGAACGCCCCCGGCCAGGCCTTCGCGCAGCATTTTCAAAAGATGATGACTCGCGGCGCCGGAGGCAGGTGCGAGAAACGGGCTAGTGTCGCCTTGGAATTGGACGATTTCCAGCCCAGCGGAAACGACCACACCGGGCGGCGCGTATTTCGCCAACAGCAGCCGCTCCGCATCGCGTTGCAACGCCTCGTGGTCGGGCTGGCGCGGGCTGGCTGTCTCGGGTGCAAGCACGCCTAAGGTTTGCGTCCGCGCGCGCGTCAACAACGGACGCTCATGCGCCCGGCGAGAAAAAATATTGTGCCGTAAATCCGCTGGCTCAAAAAGTGTACGCGTCGTCCCCACCGACTCCGAACTGCCTAGCCAGAGCCAGCCGTCGGGCTTCAGCGCATAATGGAAAATCGGCAGCACCTTCTGCTGCAAGACCGGCTCAAGGTAGATGAGTAGGTTTCGGCACGAGATGAAATCCACGCGCGAAAACGGCGGGTCGTTCAGCAAATTGTGTCGCGAAAAAACGCAGCATTCACGGATGGATCTGCGGACGCGGTAGCCGCCGCTGTCCTCTGAGAAAAAACGCCGAAGGCGGTCTGGCGACACGTCCTGCACACTATTCCGCGGATACCAGCCGGCGCGTGCCTGTTCCAGACAGCGCGGATTGACATCGGTGGCGAAAAGTTGAAGCCGGACCATTTTCCCCATCGCTTCCGCGCATTCCATAAAAACCATCGCCAGCGAATACACCTCCTCGCCGCTCGAACAGCCGACGACCCATAGCCGCACCTGCTCGTCCGACGGACACGCGGCGAGCAGCTTTGGGAAAACATCGTGCGTCAGCACCTCGAATGCGTCGGGGTCGCGGAAGAAGCTCGTCACGCTAATTAGGATGTCCTGGTAAAGTTCCTTGATCTCCTCCGGGTTCGCACGCAGATGCGCCTCGTAATCTGCCTGCGTCTCGTGGCGGTGGAGCATCATCCGGCGGGTGATCCGGCGGCGCAGCGTGCTTGCTTTGTAATGAGTAAAATCCACGCCGGTCGCACCCTGCACGATTTTCGCGATGGTCCCATGACTCGCAGGGATCTCGTCCTGCATATCCGCTTTCGATCCGATGTAGGAATGACGTGCGATACGCGCCAGCTCCTCCGCGATTTTTTCCGGTGGCAGCAGGAAATCCACGCACCCGCTCGCCTCCACCTTCCGCGGCCTCGACTCATGCGGTGCCGAGTCGTCCTGTACGAACGTCACGCCGCCTGCCGCCTTGATTTCTTCCAGTCCGACGGTCCCATCGCTCCCCCCTCCGGAAAGCACCACGCCGATCGCCAGATGCGCGGAGTCATCGGCGAGCGAGCGGAAAAACCGGTCGATCCTGTGGTGCGCCGCCGGCCGCAGCGATGGCAGAAATGCCAGCCTGCCACCGGACACGATCATGTCGCGCCCCGGCGGGATCACATAGACATGATCCGGCTCGACCGCGGGTTCATCCCCGACTTCGCAGACGGGCATCTGCGTCGCGCGGGACAGAATCGCCGCCAGGTCGCTCGCCTGATCCGGCGCGAGATGATGCACGACGACGAAGCCCATCCCCGTGTCAACCGGGAGCGCCCCAAACAGCTTTTGCAACGCCTCAAGCCCGTCCGCCGAAGCACTTAGCCCGACCATCGGGATCATTTTCTGTCCGCGCACACGAAGGGTACGCTCGGATTCCTTGGCGCTAGGAGTGGGAGTGTTCGCGTCCGGCACGGGCGTGATTGGAGCGAATTCTTTGTGTCGGCGCGACTGGCATTTTCGCGGAGTTCTGACTCTGCTCTCGCTACGACCCCGCCGATGGCAACGATGAGTTCCGGGACGTTGATCAGTTCACCCAATTCTAAGTGAGTCCCGCCTTGCGGTTACGGCGCATGTCCTGTGGTCGCGTACCGCCATGACCGTCAGCGAGATGTCCCTACTTCTCTGACAGGACTTCCACAGACCATTGGGGATGACGGCGTTGGCCGACGATTCTTACTTCATATGCTTGGCGAAGAACGACAGCACCTTCTCCGGACTGGACGCAGCCAGGCCGTCGCCTCACTCTCACACCACGAACCACAGCCCCCTTCCAAAGTTCCTTTTCCAGACCCCGAACTATAACTTAATTCCGGGAAAAGCTGGTCCAGTCTTTGGGGTCCACTTCACGCGTCCCGAACCGACGCTTGATTTTGCCCTTGGAGTCGGTCGCGAACTGCACGTGATAGCGAGGAAACCTGCGATGCAATGGGTGAGGGTGGTGGAACCTTTTCCTCAACGACCCCGATCCCAAGCGGATCCATGGCGGGCTTCGGATGAAGCTCGACGAAGACGGACATGTAGCGACGCCCCGAGGAGTCCCGGCTCAGGAGCGATGGCGCGTGGCGGGTAGTTCGCGCCAGGGCGGAGCATCGACCCGATTTGTTCCGGCTCAGCCACTTGGCCATGAGCCACCCGCGTTGGGGCGCCCGTCGCTGATTCCGCGAGCAACAGATCCCAGGAGAAGACGGCCGGCCGCGCTTGGTTCGTAAAACAGCTTGAGGCAGCGCGTAGCGCTCCGGGGGGGGCGGGGACTGAAGCTCGGCCGAAGGATGGTGGGCAAATGGGGGATGGACGGATACGCATTTCAAAGGAGCCGGATCAACAAGCTGGCTTCGACCAGAAGACTGACGCTAAATCAGTCCGCAACCGCACTCTGGAGCAGTAGCGTCTCCCGGGGGAAGAAGCCGTCTCCGGCCTGTTCAGCAAGCCGGTGGTGAGAGCGCAAGCTCGGGCGACCACGCTGTGATACCGACATATGAAACGGAACCCCACACCCTGCCGGACTAAACGCCTCTCCGCCGGGAAGGGAGCCAGCCTCGACTCAAGTTTGGGCGGCCCTTTCCCCGTCGTCGGCATCGGTGCCTCGGCTGGAGGACTGGAAGCTTTGGAACTGTTTCTGTCGCGCGTGCCGAAAGGAAGCGGTATGGCCTTTGTGATTGTCCAGCACCTGGATCCAACGCAGAAGGGTATCATGCCGGAGCTCCTGCAACGGGCTACCGGGATGAAAGTGCTCCAAGTCAGAGACCGTATGAGGGTGCAGCGGGAATGCGTTTACGTGATCCCACCCAACAAGGACATGTCAATCCTGCAGGGCGTGCTGCACCTGTTGAAACCGGTTTCGCCGCGAGGCCTCCGCCTGCCGATCGATTTTTTTCTGCGCTCCCTGGCGCAGGACCTTCAGGAGCACAGCGTCGGAGTGATTCTCTCGGGCATGGGGTCCGACGGCACCCTCGGACTGCGAGCCATCAAGGAGAAGGCGGGCGTGGTGCTGGTGCAGGAACCGGCTTCGGCCAAGTTTGACTCCATGCCCCGCAGCGCCATCGACGCCGGGCTGGCGGACCTCGTCGCACCGGTGGAGGAGCTCCCGGCCAAGATGATCTCCTACCTCAAACGCGTGCCGCGGTTTGCCCGTGCGGAGCCCATACTAGAAAACACCACGCGGAGCGCCTTGGAGAAGGTCATCATTCTTCTACGCGCCCATACTGGCAATGACTTCTCGTACTACAAGCGCAACACACTCTATCGCCGGATCGAGCGCCGCATGGGTATTCACCAGATCCCAAAGATGGCGTCCTATTTGCGTTACCTGCAGGAGAACTCACAAGAATTGAACCTGCTCTTCAAGGAGCTGCTCATCGGGGTGACCAGCTTCTTCCGTGATCCGTCCGCATGGGAGCAATTGCGCGACCAAGCCCTCCCCGCGCTGCTCGCGAAGCGGTCGTCCGGCCAAGTCCTGCGCGCCTGGGTGCCGGGCTGCTCCACCGGGGAGGAAGCCTATTCACTGGCCATAGTGCTGAAGGAGTCTGTCGAGAGCCTTAAGCCTCAGGCGAGTTTCGCCGTGCAGATCTTCGCCACCGACCTGGACCGAGACGCGATTGAGAAGGCCCGCCAGGGTGTCTATCCGGCAAACATCACCGCCGATGTTTCGGAAGAACGGCTCCAGAGGTTCTTCACCAAGGAGGATCGCGGCTACCGCGTGCGCAAAGAGATCCGCGAGCTCGTGACCTTTGCCCCACAGAATCTCCTCGTGGACCCGCCGTTTACCAAGCTAGACCTTCTGAGCTGCCGCAACCTGCTGATCTACCTGACCGCGGAAGCGCAGAAGAAACTGATTCCGCTGTTTCACTACAGCCTCAACCCCGGCGGCGTCTTGTTTCTCGGCAGCTCGGAGACGATTGGCGACGGCATCGACCGGTTTGCCCCGATCAATGGCAAAGCAAGGGTCTTCCGGCGGCAGGAATCCGTCCTGCGAACAGAGCGGATCGCCTTTCCCTCGTCCTTCAAAGCTGTCACAGCCACGGCGCCCGAGGCAGGTCCGGTGATCAAACCGCCTGCCACCCTTCAGAGCTTGGCGGATCAACTGATCCTCCAGCGTTACGCCCCGCCGGCCGTGATTACCAATGAGCAGGGCGACATCTTTTACGTCAGTGGCCGGACCGGAAAATACTTGGAACCGGCCGCCGGCAAGGCCAATTGGAACCTTTTCGCGATGGCCCGCGAAGGGCTGCGCTATGAACTGTCGGGCGCATTCCAGAAGGCGCTTCAGCAACAGGAGCTAGTGACGGTGCATGAACTCACAGTCGGGACCAATGGCGGCAAGCAACGCCTGGACGTGACCATCCAGCGACTCGACGGGCCCGAAACGCTGAAGGGCCTGGTCATGGTCGTCTTCCTCGATGTGGCCTCGCCTGTGGCCGCCCCGGCGCTGGGCGAGTCGCCGAAACGCCAATCTCAAAGGGAGCGAGTTGCGGAACTGGAGGAGGAACTCGTGCGGGTCCAGGGCGAGGCGCGGGCTACCCATGAGGAGATGCAAACTTCCCAAGAAGAACTCCGGTCGGCTAACGAGGAGCTACAGTCCACCAACGAAGAGCTGCAGTCCACCAACGAGGAGCTTACCACCTCGAAGGAGGAGATGCAGTCGATGAACGAGGAGATGCTGACGGTGAACACCGAGCTCCAAGCCAAAGTGGACGAGTTGTCGAGAGCCAGTAACGACATGAAGAATCTGCTCGACAGCACTGACATTGCCACCCTGTTTCTGGACAAGGATCTCAACGTGAGGCGGTTCACCATACAGGCCACTAAGATTATCAAGCTCATAGCCGCCGACATAGGCAGACCGATCACCGATTTGGCCTCGGATCTCCGGTACCAGGAACTGGTCGAAGACGCACGACAGGCGCTGCGCAAGCTCGTAGTGGTGGAAAGGCAGGTTCAGGCGCGCAACAGCCGCTGGTTCAGCGTGCGCATCATGCCCTACCGCACCCTGGACGACCGGATCGACGGCGTCGTCATTACCTTCACCAACATCACCGCCTCCAAGAGACTCGAGGCGAAGCTGCGCGGTAAGCCCGCCATCCTCGAACAGGGCCTTTCGGCGCAAGTCTGGAAGGAGAGTCGCCCAACGAAAGGGGCCAAGCGACGATCGGACCGCCCAAATACCGCCCTGCCATGAAACGCAAGCCCCCTTTGTCCGTGGTTGACGCTGATATACGCCGCCGGGCCGAAACCCTCCTGCGGGCAAAGCCGCACCGCCCACAACGCCAGACTGCCCGTCCCACCCCTGACTTCGAAACCCAGGCTCTTGTCCATGAGTTGCAGGTTCACCAAATGGAGCTGGAACTGCAGAACGTCGAGTTGCGGCAAACGCGCGATGAACTGGAAGCGCTGCTGGAAAATTATACCAACTTGTACGATTTTGCACCCGTCGGCTATTTCACACTCACCGCATCCGGGGCTATCCGTCAGCTCAATCTCACCGGCAGCGACCTGCTTGGGGGCGAGCGCTCCCGACTGCTCGGCCGGCTCTTCGGCCAGTCGGTTGCCCCAGAACTTCGGCCGGCTTTCCATGCTTTTCTTAAGAGAGCCTTCGCGACCCCGGCCCGACAGACCGGTGATTTCGAGCTGGTGATCCCACACCAGCCACGCCGGATCGTAAACCTAGAGGCACGCCGCGTCCCCCAAGGCGGGGAATGCCGAGTCGTGGCGTTGGACATCACCGAACGCAAGCTGGCCGAACGCGTCCAAAGGCGACTGGAAGTGCTGTCGACCTCAAACCGGAAGCTGGAACGGGAGATTTCCCGCCGGAAGGCCATTGAGACAGCACTCAGGCTCAGCCAACAGCACAAGATCCGGTTGCTGAAGGAGTCGAAGGGCCTGCAGAAGCAATTGACGCGGCTGCCCCGGCTGCTTCTGTCGGCTCAGGAAGAAGAGCGCAAACGGATCAGCCGCGAGCTCCATGATATGATTGCCCAGACGTTGACCGGAATCAATTTGAGCCTGGAGTACTTGAGCGCGGAAGCCGAGCACAACGTCGAGGATTTTCGTAAAAAGCTCCCCATCGCGCATATGATGGTAAGTAAGGCCGTGGACATGGTACACAACTTTGCCCGCGAATTGCGCCCGGCGGTACTGGACGATTTAGGTCTAGTTCCGGCTCTGCGCACCTTCCTGCGCGACCTGACCACGCGGACGGGCATCCGGGCCGAGTTGACGGTAAAGGCCTTCGCGGACCGACTGGAGCCGGTCCGGCGTACCGTCCTCTTCCGGGTCGCCCAGGAGGCGCTAAACAACGTCACTCGCCATGCGGGCGCCACTCACGTGGAAGTGAGAATCCGGGGGTCGGTGGGCGGGGTTTCTATCATCATCCAAGATGATGGCAAAGCCTTTGAGGTGGCTCGCGTATTGCGCTCTACGGCCGGCAAGCGACTAGGACTACTCGGGATGAGGGAACGCGTGGAAATGGTTGGCGGGAAACTTGAGATCAAATCCGCGCGGGGACAGGGTACGACCGTCACCGCGAAGATTCCTCTGGGGAAGGCGCCGAAGGGCAAGGCGCTGCCGTCTCGTATCAGCCCGTAGAAAAAACGCTCCCTTTCGCTATGGGGTAAACACCCCATTGCGATGCTGAACAAGTTTTCCAAAGCTGTTCCAGATTCACCCCAGAAACCTTCGGGTAAGTGGGTGATCAAGGGCCAAAGTCTTCACTACAGATCCAGTTTGTTTTGGAGGGCCAAAAGGGGAAAGAGCGTCACGGAGAAGCTTTACCAACGCCCCGCTTCACGGAGATCATCACGATGCGAGAAGTCCAGTTTCGTGAATGGTCAATCGGATGAGAGTGTTGCGGTGTTTGGCTCGCCGCAATGGGGTGAACACCCCATTGCATCGGCACTGGCGATGAGGCGTAAAGTTCTCGCCAGACGTGAGTCATCGGCCGTCATCTTTGCCAGTCGGTGCGGGTGGAGATCGTGCTGCGAGCAGCTCTCCTCCCGCACCCGCGCCTGATCGGTCCGCCCGTCCGATCAGCCAGCTCCTGGCTAGCCAGCTTGAGGTCCTCGCCGATCTCGAAACCGTGGTGGACATCCTCATTCAGCAGCACGAGTCCAGGAGGGAATTGTGGTTCCCCAGCGACCTGTTCAGAGACGAGGAACAGGAGAATCCCGACGCTTGGGTTCAGCTTCTGCGTCAGCGGGCCAAAGGGCTGCCTGATGCTTGCCGCATCGCCGTCGCGCTCAATCTCCTCACAGAGGAAGGGTTGCCGCACTTTCATCGCCTGCTCGCTGTCCATCTCGGAGACGACTCGTTTTGGCGCCGATGGAACAATTTGTGGACCGCCGAGGAAGACCGGCACGGCGCGGTCTTGCACGATTACTGCCGGGAGACGCGGATCATCCACACTCCTAGTTTGGAAAAGCTGCGATTTGCCTACCTGCGCACCGGCTTCTATCCCCCGTGGGACCGAGACCCATACCGGGTATTCGTGTACACAACACTCCAAGAACGGGCCACGCAGGTATCGCACGCCGCCACCGGCCGATTCTGCGCCGAATATGAGCCGAAACTGGACTACATTCTCAGAAACATCGCGACCGATGAAGCGCGCCACCACACCTTCTACCGGGAAATCTTTGCCGAAATCCTGCAACGCGATCCAGATCAGGCGCTGGAGGCTGCGGCCGGCCTGATGCCTTCCATTGATATGCCGGGAATCTCTATGCCGGGCTTTAAGGAGTTTGCCGATGTGGTCCGACGGACCGGAATCTATGGACCGCGTGATTACCTCCGCATCGTCCAGGAGCAGATTCGGTTCTGGCGAATTGAAAGCCTGACGGGACTCAAGACCATGGGCCGCCGAGCGCAGGAAAAAATACTGCAGATCCCCCGGCGGCTGGAAACGGTCGCAGAATACGTGGAGCGCCGGAGCCGCGTGAAGACGTTCTCCTTCGACTTGGTGTTCCAGCGAGCTTTTGCGCTGCCGTGAATAAAAACGCTGCGGTGACCGCAAAGAAGATGGGATTCAGGGGGCTGAACCGACGACGAAGGTAAGAGCCTGTGTGAGGATCGGACCTGCCACAGCCCCTGTGGCTGTCGTTGGAGCCAGGCGGGGCGGGCGGTGCATTCGCAGTAGGCGTCCCGTCGCGGACTGCCACGCAAACCAGGGGCGCTGCGGACTTGGCATACGGGCTCAGCGGGATGGACGTATCGCCTCCGGCCGGAAGCCTCCTCAGATCGAATTATGAGGGAGATGTCATGCGACTCAAGCCACGGCTTCTGGCGCGATGTCGTCTCGCTACCTCACGGAAAAAGCCGCTACCGAAACACAGTCTCGCCGCAGCGATCCATCTGTTTACAGTCCTCTTACCCAGGAGGGAGTCCATCTGACCCAAGAAATCCGGCTGGTTGGGTTTGACGATGTGCGGTTCGCGTTGTTGCTCAGCATTCCCCTCACGACCATTTGCCACGACGAGCCACCGATTCTGGAGCAGTGTGAGTTGCGCGTGCTGAGCACCCCGGCCGAGATTCGACGGGGTGATCAACTGTTCGCCAGCATCACTATCTGCGCGACGCCACCCTGGTCCGCGAACCGTTGCGCTACGGGTTGTTCCGCCACGGGGCGCTGGCTCGCGGTGGCCAGGTGGTCCGCCGCCGCCTTCTTTCTCAAGGATCGCGACGCCTACAACGGCTTGACCCCTGGCCAATGCCACCGTCAACCGCGTCCACCAACAGACTCCCAAGACCAAGCACTTGACCGATCTGTCGGAGCGCGAGGTGGTGTGGGTGACGCGCTGGAAGGAAGGGATGGTGTGTGAACCGGACGGTGCCCCCCGGAGGGAAAGATCCTGGCGCAAAGAAAAATCTCCTCCGCGCCTTGAGCGCAAAGGAGAGTTTCCTGACCGAGTTGTGCTTCGGGGCAAACACGGCCCACTTAGTTGACGGGGCCGACCAGCACCGCAACTCGCCAATTCCGCGCAAGCTGGCTATCGCCAAATGCGCCAACTTGGATCCGGGACTTCGCAACTCCAGCGTTGATCAATGCGTCATGAATGGCGTCAACACGCCGGTCGATCAGATCTTGGTTCCGAAGGTCCCCGCCCACTGGGACCGATGCGCCGTCAATTCCCACGTTTAACTGGGGGTTCGCCTTCAGGTATTTCGCCACTTCGGATACCTTCTCCTTTTCTCCTCCGAGAAGGTCCGATCCTTGGTTATCGAACCGAATGTCCCGATACAAGGTCCAGCGAGTCGCTAAACCCTCTGGGCCCACGGCGCCGGTTGCGCCAACTGGCCCTTGCGGACCCCGCTCCCCGGCGGCACCAACTGGGCCGGCGATGCTAGCCCCGGTGCTGCCTTGGGTACCGGTTGCTCCAGCGGGTCCTTCCGGGCCGGTATCGCCAACCCGGCCAGTCGTGCCCGCGACTCCGGCTGTGGTCTCGCCTGGGTCACCCGTTTTTCCCGGCGGGCCCTGCGGACCTGCGGTACCTGTACGCCCGGCGGGTCCGCGAGGGCCGACCGTGGTCGGGCCTTGAGGGCCGGTGTCTCCAGCTAGGCCCTGCGAACCGGCAAGTCCGACGGGACCTGAGGGGCCTTTGGGCCCGACCTGAGTCGAACCTTGCTCGCCCGTGCTGCCAGTCACGCCTTGTGGTCCGACTGCACCGGAGGCGCCAACCGATCCCTTTGCACCCGGCACGCTGGCACCCTGCGATCCTTGATCTCCGGCGACCCCTCGATCTCCTGCAGGTCCTGGAGGTCCCACCTCACCAGCGGGGCCGACTACGACGTCACCGGGAGCGCCCGTCGCTCCCACGGCGCCTTGGATGCCGACCGGACCCGAAGGACCCTGGTCACCCACCGAACCAGCCACGCTGGCCCCTGGAGCGCCGGTCGCTCCAGCGAGACCCACCGCGCCGGCGGCTCCAACCGGGCCCTGATCGCCGGAAGGGCCGACGATTCCAGCACCGGGGGCGCCTTTCGCTCCGACGGGTCCCTCGGCGCCGGCAGGACCGGATGGGCCATCAGGACCAGCCGGTCCGACGAATTGGTTGTTCGATTCGACCAGGATGCGTGCGCTGGCGGGCCCGGCCGCTTCGACCACGCCGTTGTTGGATTCCGCCGAAGGGAGTGAGCTGCGGTATCCATTGGCCTTGGTGGAAGAACTGCATCCAGTCACCAGCGCGAGCAGTGGCCATATCCCAAGTCCGACTATCAATGGAATCAGTGTTGGTATTTTGCCACTATCTTTAAATTGTATTTTCATTTTATTTCCTTAGAAACTTTAGATTTCAACTGTTCTGTTCGGAGATAAGCTCGGTCGCAAATTGCCCTCCCGGTATGGGGTTTAACCCTACCTGACGAATCAAAAGGTCAATCACGCCCGTGGTCGAAGCGCCAGAGCTCCCGCGGACACTCCGCCTCCTTGCCTTAGGTGCCACGCTCGCCCCGCGGCGGTGATCTTCGAGGATATTTTGACAGGACTGGGGCCGAGCGCGGACTGATCGTGCTGATGACCACCAGCGCCGTGATCAACGTTTGCCAGCCTCAGTCTGTTACCTCCACGCTCGTCGGGATGAACCGGTTGTCGTTCCTTCGCTACCTGACTTTCCTCGCTGGAGCCGTCACCGCGGGCTGTGCTTCCCGGCCGGAACGGGCCTCGGCGGCCGAATGCACTGTGCTCACCTATAATATTCACCACGGGGAGGGGACTGACGGGCGGCTGGACCTGGAGCGGATTGCCCAACTGATCCAGGCCGCCGGCGCCGATCTGGTGGCCCTTCAAGAAGTGGATCGGGGGGTGACCCGCACCCAGCGACGCGATCTCCCGGCCGAGCTTGGCAAGCTGACCGGCCTGACGCCCCTGTTTGCCAACAATTACGCCTTCGACGGAGGTGAGTATGGGAATGCGATCCTGACCCGGTATCCGGTCCGCTGGTGGAGTAACCACCACTTCCAGATGATCCGTCCGGGTGAGCAGCGGGGATTGCTCCAGGCCGTGGTGGACGTGAAAGGCCGGGAGGTGGTCTTCCTCTCCACCCATCTCGATCACCGGCCCGACGATGCGGAGCGGCTGTCCTGTGTACCCGAGATTCTTTCGGCCCTTTCGGCGCAGGGAACCCGACCGGTCCTGCTGTGCGGCGATTTCAACGACACGCCCGAAAGCCGCGTGATTGCCCGACTGAGCGAGGCATTTCGCGACGGGTGGGCGGCAGTCGGCCAGGGACCGGGCCCCACGTATCCGAGCGAAGGACCGGTGAAGCGGATCGATTATATCTGGCTACGCGGCCCGGTTCAGCCCGTTTCGGCGGAAGTCATCACCAGCGAAGCCTCGGATCACGCCGCTCTTCGGCTGGTGGTGAGGCTGGATTGATGTACCGCAGGCCTCCAGACCTGCTGTTCCGCAGGTTTTTAACCTGCCCGCAGACCGGGACGGGCAGGTTAAAAAACCTGCGGAACAGCAGACAGGAATGTCTGCGGTACAGCTTCAGGCCAGTTCCACCACCATCTCGATTTCGACCGCGATGTTTCCCGGCAGGGGCCCCAGGCCGACCGCACTGCGGGCGCCCACTCCGTTTTCCGGTCCCCACAGGTCGGCCAACAATTCGCTGCATCCGTTGATCACCTTGGGGTGCTCGTAGAAATCAGGGGCGGAATTCACCAGGCCAAGAACTTTGATGATGCGTTTGACCCGGCTGAGTGAGCCCAGGTGCTCGCGGAGTGTCGCCAGCAGAGCCAGTCCTACCTGTCGGGCCGCCAGGGTGCCGGCTGCGAGGTCCAGATCGCGCCCCACCACGCCGGTAATCAGGGTGCCGTCGGTGCGCACCGGCCCATGCCCGGAGAGGAAGGCCAGGTTACCCGTGATGATGAGTGGTCGGTACACCGCCACCGGCTTCGGTGCGGTCGGCAGGACAAGTCCGAGTTCGGCCAAACGGGCGTCAGGATTCATGGAAGGTGCGGCGGAGGATGCGCCGACGGGCTGATGGACGCATCTTGAATCTGTCCTTATCGGGACGGTGATCGGAATCAGGGCGAAAGCTCCAAAAGCCAAATCCCAAGCTCCAAAGAAGCTCCCAGGACCAACGTCCAAGCGTTTCCTCAGTTCCCCGGTTGATGGGGCCGCTCGGCGGGCAGGAGTACGACCGAAGCCGGGTCCATCAACGCCTCGCGTCGGACGGCCGGACGGGAATCGGGCGCTTGGAGTTTGGAATTTCTTTGGAGCTTGGGTTTTGGAGCTTGGAGCTTCTCCCGGGGTGCTCCGCCCGGTTAGGACAGTGTCGATAGGCGCCCCTGGTCCCCCAACCGCGATCTTTAATCTTGGGCCGCTTCCCGCCATGGTCTGGGTCCGGTCATGGAATACGAAGCCGTCATTGGTCTGGAAACGCACGTCCAACTCAAGACCAGGTCCAAGATGTGGTGCGGGTGTCCGAACGAGTTTGGCGCTCCACCGAACACGAATGTCTGTCCCATTTGCCTGGGAATGCCCGGCGTGTTGCCGGTGGCCAATGCCGAGGCCTTGAAACTGACCGTGCTCACCGGCTACCTGCTGAACTGCGAGATTCCGCGGTTCGCCAAGTTCGACCGGAAAAACTACTTTTATCCGGATTCGGCCAAGAATTATCAGGTCACTCAATATGACCGTCCCAGCACGGCCAACGGCTGGCTCGAATTCGAGGTTCCCGGGCTGGCCGGAGAGAAACAGGTGATGAAAGTGCGCATCACCCGGGCGCACCTGGAGGAAGATGTCGGCAAAAACAACCACTTCGACCGGCACAGCGGCGTGGATTTCAACCGGGCCGGCGTTCCTTTGCTCGAAATCGTTTCCGAACCGGATCTGCGGAACGCCGACCAAGCTTATGCCTATCTCAAGGCCCTCACCGACATTCTCAACCGGGCCGGAGTCAGTGACTGCGACTTGGAGAAGGGCATGGTTCGTTGCGACGTGAACATTTCGGTGCGGCCCCAGGGAAGCGACACCCTGGGCGCCAAGATCGAAATCAAGAACATGAACTCCTTTTCCGGCGTCCGGCGGGCGCTGGAGCACGAGATTCCGCGCCAGATCGCAGCCGT
Organism: uncultured Verrucomicrobiota bacterium; assembly: GCA_964474315.1. GTDB lineage: Bacteria > Verrucomicrobiota > Verrucomicrobiia > Limisphaerales > UBA9464 > UBA9464. The sequence goes on from CAYYSX010000019.1 coordinate 35,307, forward strand.
GCAACGCGGCGAGGTGCTCCAGCAGGAAACCCGGCGTTGGAATGATGCGGCTGGCGTCACCGAGCCGATGCGGACTAAAGAGGACGCGCACGACTACCGATATTTTCCCGAACCGGACTTGATGCCCTTCGAGCCTACTGAGGAATGGCTGGCGGAGGTGCGCTCCCGCATTTCCGAGCTGCCGCGAGAACGAAAACTCCGGCTGATCCGGGAGTTTGGACTGCCGGACGGTGACGCGCAGGTACTGACGGACCACCTTTCCCTCGGCCATTTCTTCGAAGCAGCCGCGCGGGGTTATCGCCATCCCAAGGCCATTGCGAATTGGGTGATCAACAACCTGCCCGCCCGCCTGGCGGATTCCGGAACCAGTCTGGCCGAATTGAAGTTTCCTGCGGAGGCCCTGCGGGAACTGGCCGACCTCGTCGAGTCCGGGAAGATCAGCTCCAAGATCGCCCAGGACGTTTTCGCCGAGATGTTCGCTTCCGGTGAACGGCCGGGTCTGATTGTGGAGAAAAAGGGTCTCGCCCAAGTCAGCGACACGGCAGCCATCGAACAGCTTGCGGATGAAGTCATTGCGGCGAATCCCGGTCCTGTTTCCGACTTTCGTTCCGGCAAAGTGGCGGCGCTGAATTTCCTGAAGGGACAGGTCATGAAGCGGTCGAAGGGCAAGGCCAACCCGGCCCTCGCGGGGGAGATTCTGGAGCGAAAACTCCACCGCCCGTAGGCCCTTTTCGACGTTTTTGGAGGTGTCGAAAGGTTGCGGTGAATAATGAACGCTTGCCCTCGATGGGTCGCTTGTGATTTTTTTCACGAAGCTGCAGCGCACGCAGGTTCCGGTTGGACGAGTCCGGGCGATTCGGTCGCTTATGGGGTCAGTTGAGCCGGGAAAAGTCGTGCCTCAGCCGGAAGTCTCGGCTGTTCGGTCGGGTGGGTTATTTATCCGCCTCCCAACGAAGCAGTTAAACTATCACCCGTTGTCCGCACGATAAGGAAAACCGCCGGGCGCTACCCCGGCTTCGACGCTGTCCGATGCCATCCATCTTCCCCCCATGGGCCAATCAACTGGGTCCCAAGCTGCTGATCGGCGGTGGCTTGATCGGCACCCTGGTGACGGCCGGGGTTTGGTACTATTTCACGCCCAAATATACCCGCGTCGGCTACCAACCCATTCAGCCGGTTTCTTTTTCCCACAAGGTGCATGTGGGTGAGCTCGGCCTGGATTGCCGCTATTGCCACAATGCGGTGGAGAAATCGTGGTTCTCCAACCTTCCGGCGGCCAGCACCTGCATGAATTGCCATAGCCTCGTCCTCCAGGATGACCCCCGCTTGCAGTTGGTCCGCGATTCCTATCATTCCGGCAAACCCATCCCCTGGGTCCAGATCCACCGGGTACCCGACTACGTCTATTTCAACCACTCGGTGCATGTGAACCGTGGAATCAGTTGCGTCAGTTGTCACGGTCAGGTCAACGAGATGGAGGAAGTTTACCACGCTAAGTCGCTTTCCATGGCCTTCTGCCTCGATTGCCACCGCAAGCCCGAGGAGAACATCCGGCCGCTCCAGTTCGTGACGCAACTGGACTGGAAGGGCCAGGTGGACGGTAAACAACTGGTCCACGACTGGAAGATTCAACCGGGCGATAGCTGTTCGGTTTGCCACCGCTGATGAAGACGATTCCCCCGCCTTGCCCCGAACCCGAAACCGGCCGGAAATACTGGCGTTCCTTCGCCCACCTGGAGGACCAACCCGAGGTCCGCGAATGGATCGAGCACGAGTTCCCCCAAGGTGCCAGTTTGGCCCCGGATGGTGAATCCCGTCGGGAATGGATGAAAATCATGTCCGCCAGTTTCCTGCTGGCGGGCCTGGGCGGAATGGCCACCGGATGCCGTCGGCCACAAGAGGAACTGTTGCCCTTCGGAAAGCAGCCGGAAGGATACATCCACGGCGGATGGAAATACTTTGCCACGGCCCATCCGAGCCGGGATGCCGCGACGCCGGTGATCGCCAAATGGACCGATGGACGTCCCACCAAGCTGGAAGCGAATCCGCTGGTGCCCGACAACGTGGGAACCGATTCCCAAGTCCAGGCGGCGATTCTCAATCTCTACGATCCGGACCGTGCCACCCGGCACACCGCGAATGGATCGGACGTCAATGCGGCGAAGGTGGCGGATGCCTTGGCCGGGGTAGCGAAAAAGTTCACCGACAATTCTGGGGAAGGCCTGTTTGTGTTGGCGGAGCGCAGCAGTTCGCCCACGCGTGACCGACTCCAACGGATTCTCGCGGACAAATTCGGGAAGTCTCGGTGGATCAATTACGAACCGGTCGATCTCTCGGTGGCGCGTCAGGCGTATGCGCGAGCGTATGGTCCCGGGGTTCAGCCGGTGATCCGATTGGATCGGGCGAAACGGATTCTGTCACTGGATGCCGACTTGTTCGGGGCAGAGCAGGGGGCCACGGGCCTGAGCCGGGGGTTTGCGAAGCATCGCCAGCCGAGTGACGAGATGAATCGACTCTACGTGGTCGAGCCGCTGATGTCGATCACCGGAGGGCAGGCGGACCACCGGTTGCGGGTAAAGCCGAGCGAAGTGGTCGCGGTGGCGGCGCACGTGGCAGCGCAGGTCATCACGAGTGGCCCGCTGGCGGCTCCGCTGCAGCAGTTGGCGGCCGGTTCCCCGGCATCGGCGCAATGGGCGGAAGGGTGCGCGAAGGATTTGGCGGACCACCGCGGCGCCGCCGTAGTGGTGGCCGGGTACACGCAGCCGTTGGCGGTTCACTTGATTGCCGCGGCGTTGAACGAGGCCCTGGGAGCCACGGGCAAGACGGTCGATCTGGTCCAGAATCCCGCTCCGGCCGATACCGGGACCATGACGGACTTGGTAGCGGCGTTGAACGGCGGCACGGTGGACACGCTGGTGATCCTGGGCGGAAACCCTGCCTACAACGCGCCCGCCGACTTGAAGTTCGCCGAGGCGGTCAAGAAGGCGAAGAACGTCATCCGGCTCGGCTATTACGAAGACGAGACGGCCGCACTGGCCACCTGGCATTTGGCCGCGGCGCATTTCCTGGAGTCCTGGGGCGACGCCCGGACCGGCGATGGAACGGTCCTGCCGGTTCAGCCGTTGATTCAGCCGTTGTTTGGCGGCCTGACCGATATTGAAGTGCTGGCGCGGTTGGCCGGGATCGAGGTCGTTTCACCGTACGAATTGGTCCGGCAGACCCTGACGGATCTAGGCGGTGAAGGTGAGGAAGCGTGGCGCCAATTTCTCCACGACGGCTTCCTGGCCGACAGCGCCTTCAAGTCGATCAGCAGCCCCTTCAACGCCGGCCAGGCGGCCGCCGGACTCGGCTCGGCCCCCGCGTCGGGTGAGGGGTTCGAAGTGGTGCTGTTCCGCGACGCCAAGGTCGATGACGGCCGGGACACGAACAACGGTTGGTTGCAGGAGCTTCCCGACCCGATTTCGAAGAGTGTCTGGGAAAACATGGTGATCATCTCCCCGAAAACGGCGCGGGAGTTGGGACTCCCCTTGGAACAGGAAGGCCTCATCTTCAAACGTCCCAAGCCGGGGGACATCCCGGTGGATCAGCGGGCGCGGGATGGCCTGTATCGGCAGTCCGTGGTCAAGGTGACGGTGAATGGAGTTAGCGTCGAAGGACCGGTCTGGATTCAACCCGGCCAGGCGGACGGTGTGGTAGGTCTGGCCTTGGGTTATGGGCGAACGGTCGTGGGCCGGGTGGGGCGTAACAGTGGGTTCAATGCCTATCCGCTCTTCACCAGTACCGGACGGCACCTGGCGACGGGAGCAAAGGTGGAGAAGGTCCTGCGGCGTTCTCCGGTTTCGGTCACCCAGGAACACGGCTTGATGGAAGGCCGCCCGGTGGTGCGCGAGGCCAATCTCGCCGAGTTCCAGTTGAAGCCCACGTTCGCCCAGAACATGGATCTCGACGCGCACCTCGATTACGTGCCGCGTAATCCGGACGGTTCGATCCGCAACATTTATAAGCATCCTTACGTCACCCATCCTTGGACCAAGTCGGACCTCAACCAATGGGGGATGGCCGTCGATCTGACGTCCTGCACCGGGTGTTCGGCCTGCGTGATCGCCTGTCAGGCCGAAAATAACCTCCCCATCGTGGGCAAGGGCCAGGTGGCGCGCGGACGGGAGATGCATTGGCTTCGGATCGACCGCTATTACAGCTACGACCCGAAAATGCCGATCACCGCCGAAGTCCCGGCGGACGATCCGCAGATGACGGTCCAGCCGATGTTCTGCCAGCACTGCGAGAACGCGCCGTGCGAGAGCGTCTGCCCGGTCAACGCCACTGCGCACGATTCCGAGGGCCTCAACGTGATGGCTTACAACCGCTGTATCGGCACGCGGTATTGCTCGAATAACTGCCCTTACAAGGTCCGGCGGTTCAACTTCTTCGATTACAACAAGCGCGAAAACACGTTCGCCGAGGCGGATGACAACATGTTCCTGGAGCTGAAATCGCCGCTCTACCACGGACCGTTGGGTCCGAACCGGTACAAGGATCCGGGCTGGGAAGTCGTCAAGCTGGTCAAGAATCCGGACGTCTCGGTTCGCATGCGCGGGGTCATGGAGAAATGCACGTTCTGTGTGCAGCGCATCGAGCAGGCGAAAATCGCCATCAAAGTGCAGGCGCGGGACAGCGGGAACGTTCAGGTCCCCGGCGATTTTGTGAAGACGGCGTGCCAGGAAGCCTGTTCGACCGACGCCATCGTGTTCGGCAACCTGCTGGATCCCGAGGCCCGGGTGAACAAGCTGAAAAACGATCCGCGCAACTACACCGTGCTCGGCTTTCTCGATAACCGGCCGCGCGTCACGTATCTGGCCCGGATCCGCAATCCCAACCCGGCGATGCCGGACTATTACGAGTCACCGAATTCACTGCAGGATTACATGCGCATCCGACAGGAGAATCCGCTGGAGAGCCATGGACATGGTGGAAGTGGACACGGGGCCGCCGCGGGTGGAAACGACCCGGCGGCGCTGGTGGCCGGGAAAGGAGGACCGATCTAATGGCTAATGCCGCCGCCCTCCCCGCCGGAGCCGCTCCCGACGCGAAACGGAAGCCGCATTCGGCCCCGGTAGCCCCACCGCGCATCGTGGCCGCGGCGCCGCCGCGGGAGTTGGAACGCGATCCGCTGGTTCTCAACAACCGGTCGTTCAGTTGGATTACCGACACCATTGCGGGGGTCTGCGAGAAGCCGATGCCCAAGTGGTGGTGGCCGGCGTTTATCATCAGCGTTGGCACGATGATGATGATGGTCACGCTGGTGACCTACCTGATTGCCACTGGCGTCGGTGTCTGGGGCTTGAACCAGCCGGTTGCCTGGGCCTGGGACATCACCAACTTCGTGTTCTGGATCGGCATCGGCCACGCCGGAACGCTCATCTCCGCGGTGCTTTGCCTGCTACGCCAGCGCTGGCGTACGGCGATCAACCGCGCCGCCGAAGCCATGACTCTCTTTGCCGTGGCCTGCGCCGGCATCTTTCCCGTCGTTCATACCGGCCGCGTTTGGATGGCTCTCTGGTGGCTCCCACCGATTCCGAACAACATGGATGTCTGGCCGCAGTTCCGCTCGCCGCTGCTCTGGGACGTGTTTGCCGTTTCGACTTACGGTACCGTTTCCCTCCTCTTCTGGTACACCGGCCTCGTGCCCGATCTGGCGACGCTCCGCGACCGCGCCACGTCCAAGATCAAACAGTTGCTTTACGGATTCTTCGCGCTCGGCTGGACGGGTTCGAACCGCCACTGGTCTAACTATGAGAAGGCCTACCTGATCCTGGCCGGTCTCAGCACCCCTCTGGTGTTGTCCGTGCATTCCATCGTGTCCTTCGATTTCGCGGTGTCGCAGGTCCCGGGCTGGCATACCACGATCTTCCCGCCCTACTTCGTGGCCGGCGCCATCTTCTCCGGCTTCGGCATGGTGCTGACGCTGATGCTGCCGATGCGAACGCTCTTCCACCTGGAGGACATCATCACCGTCAAACACGTGGAACTCATGTGCAAGGTGATCCTCGCGACGGGTTCCATGGTGGGATATGCCTACGGAATGGAGTTTTTCATCGCGTGGTACGGCGGCAGTCCTTACGAACTGTACGCCTTCAAAAACCGCGCGTTCGGGCCTTACTGGTGGGCGTACTGGAGCATGATCACGTGCAACGTGATTACCCCGCATCTCTTCTGGTT
>CAYYSX010000020.1:0-41374 GCA_964474315.1 uncultured Verrucomicrobiota bacterium
ACTTCTCTGGGTTGGGGTAATCCACGGGCGGTCGCCTGCATAATGCATGCCGGGTGCTTACACCCAATTGCCATGCTGCCGGACGGTGGGCACATTTTGAATTTGTTCCTATCGAGGAGACCGCTGGACGGGGGCGACACGCGGCAGAAATTCCCGACGGGAAACGCCCGGTGGCGGCTGGAATTCCTCGTCCTCATCCAGCCGCGCCTTGGAACTTGGAGCTTGGCCTTGGGAGCTTTGCCCACCCGGTCCCTACGCCGTTGTGGATCGCAAAACCGCGTTCCTGGAGGTACGGCTTCGCCGCACGGTGCCGCCTGACATTTCCATCCATCCCAGTACCCTCGGAGGAATGACCATCGCGCGCGCACTCCGCGTCTTCTTCAAGGGCAGCCTGGCGCTGGTCAGCGTCTGGAGGTCGCCGGCGGACCGGGCGGCCGAGGAGGGACTGGTGCGGATGAAAGCCTTGGTTCACGAACGCTTTCCCGGCGTGAACCACCTGACACCAGCCGAATTGGCCCTCTGGCTCGCCGATCCGAACCGCGTTCCGCCGGTGTTGCTCGATGTCCGAACCCGACCGGAGTTTGAGGTCAGCCATCTTCAGGGAGCGCGCTGGGTCGCCCCCCAAATGCCGGCCAAGGATCTCCTTCCCACCCTGCCCACCGACCGGCCGGTGGTGCTGTATTGCTCGGTGGGTTACCGGTCTGCGGACTGCGCGACCCGGCTTCTGCGGGCCGGATTCACGCAGGTCCTCAACCTGGAAGGCTCGTTGTTCCAGTGGGCCAATGAAGGACGTCCCCTGGAATCCGGGAACGGAGCCGCCACTCAGGTTCATCCTTACAGCACCCGTTTTGGGAAGCTACTCGCACCGGAACGCCGGGCACCGCTTTCCAGGAAATCCCCATGACGCCCGATTGGTCCACCCCGGCAGTGTTACAGTGGCGGGGCGCGGCGAGCTTCGGTTGGTTGGTCGTTCTTCTGGCCTGGGAGACGTTGGCACCGTGCTTCGTTTGGTTCCGGTCGTTACGTGACCGGGGCACCCACGCCTGGGTGAACTTCGCGGTGGCGGTCGTGAATGTGGTGGTGGTCGCCCTCGTGTTTGTGGGGTTGTGGAAATGGACCGCCGACTGGGCGGCCCGGAATTCCATCGGGCTGCTCCACTGGATCGATCTGCCCGGATGGGCGCGCCTCGCCGCCGCCGTACTGCTACTGGATTGCTGGACCTATGTCTGGCACCGAGCCAACCACCGCCTTCCGTTCCTGTGGCGTTTTCACCGGGTCCACCATTCCGATGCCCGAATGGATGTGACCACGGCCAACCGGTTCCACCTGGGGGAAATCGTGCTGTCGTCGCTGCTGCGCCTGTCCCTGATTCCGTTGCTCGGAATTCGGTTGGGCGACCTGGTGCTCTACGAGACGTTGCTGCAAGGAGTGGTCCAGTGGCATCACGCCAATATCCGGCTTCCCGCCCGATGGGAACAGGCATTGCGCTGGTGGGTGGTCACGCCCGGCTTGCACAAGGTTCACCATTCGCGCCACCCGCTGGAGACCGATTCCAACTACGCGTCCCTCCTGCCGCTTTGGGACCGACTGTTTCGCAGCCTGCGAACCCGCGAGCGCCCGGAGGAGATTGCCATTGGTTTGGACGGATTTGATGCGCCGGAGCAGCAGTCGGTCGCCGGCCTGGCGCGCACTCCGTTTACCGAGCCGCCGGCGACGAACTTCAATCGGTGACCTCCTCGGTCACCACCTCTCCCTGGCGACGGCCCTTCCAACGGCCGATCTCCGGTAGCAGGAGCAGCGTGGACGCTACGATCAACGCCGCACTAAATCCGCCCAGGACGGATAACGAGAACCGTTGGACCAACTGAAACGCCACCACCGGCGCGGCCACGCCCCGAACGCCCGTCAGGAACGTGTGAACACTCATGTAGTCGGCCACCCGGCCGGGTGGGGCGAATTTGGTCACCCATAGGCCCCAGGCCACGTCGCCGCCCGCATTGGAAATCCCGTAGATCACCGCACCGACGATCAGGCCGGTGGGCGAACCGCTGGTGAAGAAGGAAAAAATGCCGATCGCGAAACCGATATTCAGCGCCGTGCGTAGCGCGAAGAAATTCATCCGGTCGAACAACCAACCCCACACCGGATTCATGATCAGCCGCGCCAGATTCGGGATCACCCCGGTCAGCCACGCAATATCCGCCGCGGACAGAGCCAGCCCGTGACGCGGATTGCCGAGGTACTCGATCCGCATGGGCAGCATCATCAAGTTGGCGAAACCCATCAGCATCCAGACGATCAGGGTCTGGCGGAACAGCCGGTCTTCCCGCACGAACCGCAAGGCATGCAGCGGATGGGTCCCGCCCGAAAGATGCAGGGGCTGGGACGGAATCCGGCGGACCACCACCGCGGCGAGGACGAATGCGAGGCAAAAGATCAGGAGCAGCCAGCGGAATCCGCCCGGGTAGGCATCGAGGAAAAGTCCTCCCAGCCACGAAAAGGCCATGGCTGCACCGATCCGTAGCATGAAGGTGCGGGCATAGAGCTTGCCACGTTCGGCGGCGGGGTAGTTGTCGTGGTACACTTGGGTCATCAACGGGATGACCGCCGAGCTGGTGGTCATGGCCAGGACGCTGGCGGGAACGAACAACCACAAGGAAGGAACGGCGGCGGCCACGGCACAGGCGACGCCTCCGAGCAGCAAAATTCGCGCGGCGCCCAGGGTGGCGGGCCAGCGACGGCGCTCCACGAGGCTGACCGCGAGCGGAGACAACAGGAGTCCGACGCTTCCTCCGGCGGCCACTGCGGCCTTGGCCAAGGCCCCGGCTTCGAAGTTCCGAACCGCCATCAACAGGAGGAACGTGTTGGCCGCCGATTCCAACACGCCGGCAAAGACCATCCGCCCACAATCGAGGCGGAGAGTTCGGCGGGCGCGTTCAGCCGGAGACACCACGGCGATTGGACGGCAGTGGCGACGACGGACCAAGCGGCAAAAAGGCGAGGGGGGTTCGGGACTCCGCCGCTTGGGCGCCTGAAAACCCGCTTGCCCGTTCTTGACGGTTGGCGACGCTTGCGCAGTTCACTAACCTACCGGTCTTACTCAACTACTCCTATGGGTCGCATCTATAACAACATCGTCGAAACCGTCGGCCGCACGCCGCTGGTCCGTCTCAACCAGATTCCGGCCAGTGCCGGCATCGATCCCTCCACTTCCATCCTGCTCAAGTGCGAGTTCTTCAATCCGCTGGGCAGCGTGAAGGACCGCATTGGCATGGCCATGATCGAAGACGCCGAGAAACGAGGCGTGCTGAACAAAGACACAGTGATTATCGAGCCTACCTCTGGAAACACCGGTATCGCCTTGGCGTTCGTGGCCGCCGCCAAGGGATACCAATTGATCCTGACCATGCCGGAAACGATGTCGCTGGAGCGCCGGGTGTTGCTCGCCATGCTGGGGGCGAAGCTGGTGTTGACGCCCGGTTCCGAGGGCATGCGCGGAGCCATTGCCCGGGCGGAACAATTGGCGAAGGAGACACCGAACTCGTGGATTCCGCAACAGTTCGACAACCCAGCCAATCCCATCGTCCACCGCGAGACCACCGCCGAGGAAATCTGGGCGGATACCGATGGCCAGGTGGACATCCTGGTCTCCGCAGTAGGGACCGGGGGGACCATCACGGGCTGTTACGAGGTCATCAAGCCCCGCAAACCTTCGTTCACCGCCGTGGCCGTGGAGCCGAAGGACTCCCCTGTGATCTCGCAAACTCTCAAAGGTGAACCGGTGAAACCCGGGCCGCACAAGATCCAGGGGACCGGGGCCGGATTCGTGCCCAAAAACCTCCACCTCAAGGGACCGAACGGGGAAGAACAGATCACCGAAGCCATCCAGGTGAGTAACGACGACGCGTTTGCCATGGCTCGCCGACTGGCCAAGGAAGAGGGGCTGTTGGTGGGTATTTCGACCGGCGCGAATGTGTGGGCCGCGCTGGAATTGGCCAAGCGGCCGGAAAACAAGGGCAAGATGTTGGTGACCGTGGCCTGCTCCACTGGTGAACGCTACCTGTCCACCGCGCTGGCGGCCGAAGCCCGGGCCGAAGTGGGCGGTTGATCCGCCCCCAGGTATCAATCGTTGCGAAAGTACATGCATGTAGCGTGCGGTGTCCTCACCGCACCACCGGCGTGCCAGCCTCAAGCAGTGTGAGGCTACTTTTTCAACGATTGATACCGGTTCGCTGGTACCGGGGCGCATCTTGAGTTTGTCGTTCCGACAGAAGACGGAGGACAGGAACGGGTGACTCGCCTGCTGGCGGGAAGCTCCAAAAGCCAGGCTCCAAACCTCCGGTTCCCGTCCGGACCGCCCTGAAACGAGGCGGCAGCATCCCCGTCGAGCGGCGCGACCAACCGGGAAACTGGGGGAGCGCCTGAACTTTGATGCTTGGAGGTTCACCCTTCTTTGGAACTTGGGATTTGGTTTTTGGAGCTTTCGCCCCGTCTCCCTCGCGGTCCCGATGAGGACCGTGTCAAGATGCGCCCATGAGCCCGGTGCCGGTTCTTCCGGCTTTGCGGGCGCCGCTTCCCTCTTATACTGCGCCAGCCATGACTTCTGTTCAGTCCGTTTCGCTCAGCCGCGATTGTAACGCGGTGCAAATTCCGGCGGGAAACACCGTCACCCTTCCCGCCGGCACCGAGGTGGACATCACCCAGACACTGGGCGGATCCTATACGGTCCACGCGCTGGGCGGGTTGTTCCGGATTGGCCCGGCCGACGCCGATGCCTTGGGGTTGAAGGCCGAGGCCAAACCCGCGGTTCCTGCCGCCGAAGGGGATTTGGTCAATGAGGCGATGGTTTGGGAAACCTTGCGGAGCTGCTACGACCCGGAGATTCCGGTCAACATCGTGGATTTGGGCCTGGTGTATGACATGGGAGTCGAGGACCTGCCGGGCGGGAACAAGAAGGTCTTCGTCAAAATGACCCTGACCGCTCCGGGATGCGGCATGGGAGCCACCATCGCCGGGGATGCACAACAGAAGCTCTTGATGCTCCCGGGAGTCGAGGACGCCTCTGTAGAGATTGTCTGGGACCCGCCCTGGCACCAGAGCATGATCACGGCGGAAGGCCGGCGATTGCTGGGAATTGAATAGAGTCACACCGGGAGAAATACCTTGATTGCTGGGGCTTCATTCCTAGATTGCCGCCGCCTTTCGGTAGGCGCGGTTAGCTCAGTGGTAGAGCACTACCTTGACACGGTAGGGGTCGCAGGTTCGAACCCTGCATCGCGCACCATCCCCCCCGTGTCGGTGGAGAGGTGAATTTGCCCGTCTGAACCTCGTCCACTTCTCCGGCTGCCGACATGCCCCATCATCCTTTCAATCCCGAGCATCTGGCCCTGACCCGGCGGCAGTTCCTGAACCGGTGCGGGATGGGCATGGGCGCGCTTGGCTTGGTATCGCTGCTGGGATCCGCGGGGGGATTGATCGCGAGAGCTGACACGAGTTTCACCAACCCTCTGTCGCCCAAACCGCCGCAGTTCTCCGGCCGCGCCCGCCGGATTCTCCACATTTTCCTCAATGGAGGGGCTTCCCATGTGGACACCTTCGATCCCAAGCCGGCGTTGGATCAGTGGCATGGCAAGGAGATCCCGGTCCACTTCGCGACGGAGCGCAAAACCGGCGCGGCCTACCGTTCGCCCTTCAAGTTCCAACGGTACGGCCAATGCGGTTTGGAGGTTTCCGAGCTGTTCCACCACACCGCACAGCATGCCGATGACCTGTGCGTCATCCGCTCCATGAAGGCGGATGTACCGAATCACGAACCCTCGCTCCTCTTGATGAACTGCGGGGAAGCCCGGCTGCCCCGGCCCAGCATGGGATCGTGGGTGACCTACGGCTTGGGAACCGAGAACCAGAACCTTCCCGGCTTCATCGCCATGTGTCCGGGGGGATATCCCATCCAGGAATCACAGAACTGGCAGAGCGGCTTTCTTCCCGGAACGTTCCAAGGCACCTACATCAACACCGAACACACCCGCCTGGAAAAGCTGATCGAGAACATCACGAATCATCAGGTTTCCCTTCCGGAACAACGGGCTCAACTCGACTTGCTTCAAGCCCTGAATGCACGTCATCGGGCGGCGCGCGCGGCGGATGGACAGTTGGACGCGCGGATCCAGAGCTTCGAACTGGCCTACCGAATGCAGATGGAAGCTGCCGACGCCTTCGACATCCTGCGTGAACCGGCGCCAGTTCGGGAGCGGTATGGGGATTCTGTGCAGGCGCGCCAGTTACTCATTGCGCGACGCCTGCTGGAGCGCGGGGTACGGTTCGTCCAAGTTTGGCACGGCTCCGGCCAGCCGTGGGACAATCACGACGACATCGAGTCCAATCACCGGAAGTTGGCCGGTCAATGTGACCAAGCCATCGCCGCCTTGCTGACCGACTTGAAGGATCGGGGCATGCTGGAGGACACCTTGGTGATCTGCAGCGGCGAGTTCGGTCGGACGCCCACCGTCGAGCTGCCCACACCCGGCGCGAATGCGGGCAAACAGAACGGGCGGGACCACAACAACCATGGGTTCACCCTCTGGATGGCGGGCGGCGGGGTGAAGGGCGGATACATCCATGGAGCCACCGATGAATTTGGCTTCGCCGCCGCGGAAAAGCCGGTCCATGTCCACGATCTCCATGCCACGATTCTGCACCTGCTCGGATTCGACCACGAAACGTTCACTTTCCGCAGCGCGGGACGGGATTTCCGCCTGACCGACGTTCACGGACAGTTGGTCCGCGAAATCATCGCGTAGCGGCCCCAGCGCCGGTTTCGTCAGCCCGAGCTCAATTGCATCCGGTCGAAACGGAACGTCCGGATCCAGTGTATTTCACGACACCAGCCGGTGACAAAGATCCCGGGAAACCCGATCACCTCAAAAATCACGGACGGCTGCACCCAGCGTCTCGACCCGGGACGAGTGCCACCCAGGTAGCTGAATTCGACCACTGACAGATTCCGACTGGCCTCCACCAACCGGGCCAGAGCGGGATCAATCGAACGTCGGATGGCCACTCTTCGGGCAAAGGTCCATTCCAGAAGAGGCGAACCCAATTCCCCCGCTACCGGGTGCCCGAAGAGAGAACCCATGCCGGGCAAAACCCCCGTCACCAGCCAGTCGCAAACCTCCTCATCCGTCATGAAGCCAGCATCGTCCGATGGGTCAGACAACCATCGGGCAGGGAACCGAGTTCGGGTTGACGCACTGCACTTTTTTGGAACTGCGCCGGCCGATCGTTCCAGCGCTGAATTCGGTCACCCCGTGGTTGGGAATGAACTGAGGAACCCACTGGTCACCCCAGGTGCCGGGCTAGGTTCAAGCCGGAGAAGCCTGAGTCTTGGCCACGGCGGAATTGAGGCGCAGTTGGAGGCGGGAACGCTTGCGGCTGGCAGTACCCGGCTTGACCGAGCCGGCCTTCACTGCCTTTCCATAGGCTGAACTGACCGCTTGGAAAGCGTGGCGGGCTTCGTCCGTCTTTCCCGCACCCAGGAGACTCAAGTACTTGCGCTCGGCGGTCTTCAACCGGGAAACTTTGGCTTGATTGCGCGCTCGTTTGCGGGCGTTGGAACGGACTCGTTTCTCCGCGGATTTCGTGTTCGGCATGATAGTTGGCGACTAGTAAAGGCGGGGAAACTATCGGTGACCCCCCAGATGTCAACGCGATGCTGGGATCACGATGGGGCGGGGATGCCTCTCCGTTTCTGGACGGATCCCGGGTTACCGGGACCTGAGCGGAGCTCGCCGGGTCGGAAACAAGGCCGATCTGGTTTCTTCGGGTGGGTGGGAAGGAAGCAGACGGGTGGCCATCCATCCTGCATCCCGGCGATTTCTCCGTGGCATCATTCGGTCGCTCCGTTTCAAGATTCGCCCATGTCACTTCGGGTCCTGGTCGCTCCGGATAAGTTCAAGGGCACACTTACTGCCGAGGAAGCCGCCGGCGCCATCATCAATGGTTGGTGGGGGGCGCGCCCGCAGGATGAAATGGAAATGCTGCCCATCACCGACGGTGGGGATGGTTTTGGTGAGGTCATGGCCAAATTCCTCGGCGCCACCGAATGCATCACCGCCACCGTGGATGCAGCCAACCGGCCCATCGGCGCCCGTTGGTGGTGGCACGCCGAGCTGCGGACGGCGATCATCGAGTCGGCTCAAGTCATCGGCCTGGCCATGTTGCCGCCCCATAAGTTCCACCCGTTCGAGCTGGATACCCGGGGGTTGGGGCCGGTAATCCAAGCCGCTGTGAATGCCGGCGCACAGACGCTGTACATCGGCATTGGCGGCAGTGCGACCAATGACGGCGGGTTCGGCGTGGCTAAATCCCTCGGCTGGCGTTTCTTCGACGACCGAGATCAATTGATTGAAAAATGGGTCAAGGTGAACAAGCTGACCCGCTGGTTGCCCCCGCTGGATCCGATCCTGGGGTTGGACTTCATCGTGGCCGTGGATGTGGAGAACCCGATGCTGGGGCTCAACGGTTGCACGCGCATTTTCGGACCGCAAAAGGGCATTCTTCCCGCCCAGTTCCCCGTAGCCGAGGCGGCGCTGGAGCGACTCGCTCTGCGGGCCACGGAACATCTGGGCTACGACGTGGCGGCCGATCCGGGTTGTGGGGCGGCGGGTGGCCTGGGGTTCGGATTTCGCGTGTTCCTGGGGGCGCAGCTCGAGCCGGGTTTCGAGATCTTTGCCCGCCATTCGCACATCAATGCCAAGATCGAGAAGGCCGACTTGGTCCTGACCGGCGAGGGCATGATCGACAAACAGACGCTCATGGGTAAAGGCACCGGCCGGCTGGCCCAACGAAGCCATGCCTTGGGCAAGCGGTGCGTGGGATTTGCCGGCATGGTGGAAGGAATCGCCAAGACCCACACCTCTGACCGTTTGTTCCATTCCGTCCACGATATTTCGCCCTCCATGACCAATCCCACCGAATCGAAGCGCCAGGCCGCGCTCTGGCTGGAGCGACTCGCGAACAAGGTGGCCGGCGATTACGACTGGACGTGAGCGCGGCCTCTCCCAATGGCTCGGAATTCCGGGAAAAGGCGGCGGCCGATCCGTTGATCACGCGGTTCATCCAGGAACTCGAAACCGGCCGTCACGCCTCGCCTTACACGGTCCGAAACTATCGGCATGCCTTGATGGAATTCAGCGTCTGGAATCAGGAAACCCACGGACGAATCCCCGACTGGCCAGCCCTGACGCGCGATGACTTCCGCCTATATCTACGCGCCCTCGGACGCCGCGACTTGGCGCGGTCACCGGTCCATCTGCGGTTCAGCGCTCTGCGTGGGTTCTATCGCTTTCTGACCCGCGAACGACTGGTGGAACGTCACCCAATCCGTGACCTGGCTCTGCCGAAACGCGAGCGCCGCCTGCCAAAGCTGATTCCAGCGGACCGCGTGGCCGCTCTCCTGGAAGCGCCCCTGAAAGATCTTCGGGCAACGGGAAAGCCGCCCGCCCATTCCAGCGAAGCGGTGCGTTGCTGGCGCGATGCAGCCCTTCTGGAGATGATCTATTCGGCCGGCCTGCGGGTCAGTGAGACGTGCGGCCTGCGGGTCGAGGATGTGGACCGGGCCGGACGCCAGGTTCGAGTGCGGGGCAAGGGGCGCAAGGAACGCCTGGTTCCCGTAGGCCGTCCGGCGCTGGCCGCACTGCAATGGTACTGGGACCAGGCGCAGCATCCGTTGACCCCGTCGGCCCCTGCTTTTTTGGCTGGTCCCGTGGGTCTGGAACCGGTCCGGCCTTCTGAAGTGCAGCGGCGCTTGAAGAAATACCTGGTGATCGCCGGGCTGGATCCCGCGCTCACTCCGCACAAGTTGCGCCATAGTTTCGCCACCCATCTCTTGGACCGCGGGGCTGACTTGCGCAGCGTGCAGGAGCTGCTCGGACACGCCCGGCTCGCTTCCACGGAGATCTACACGCACGTTTCCACCGAACGGTTGAAACAGGCCTACAATGCTGCGCATCCCCGCGCCTAATGTCGGCGTTTTAGGTCAGGTAGAGAGCGACCTGCTCGCTATCCACACCATCCGGGGGCGCCTCCTGATTGTTTTGTCCTTCAATGGGCTCGAATGTGACTTGGCAGCGTCCGTCTTCGCGGCCCAGCCTGCCCGAACGTTCCGATGTGGTCGCGCCTCCACCTTTCATTGAGATCCATGTCCCTGCCGGCCGGGACGGCGGGCGGCCGCTTGGCTCGGGCGGCCTCATGGAATATCGCCGGCGGAGCCGCGTCCCGGTTGGCGGCCTTGGCCGGTTCGTTTTTGGTAGCCCGCGCCTTGGGTGAAAAGGGATTCGGTCAACTCGGGATGCTGTTGACCACCTTCACCATGCTGGGGGTATTCGCGAGCTTTGGCCTGGGGACCACCGCCACCCGTTTCATCTCGCTCTGCCGAAGCCAGGAACCGGAACGAGCCGGTCGGATTGCGACATTCGCGCCGGCCGTAGCGGGAGTCATGGGCTTGTTGATCGTCGTTCTGGTTCTTGGGTCGGCCCCGTGGTTTGCCCAAGTGGCCCTCAACGATGCCAGTTTGACCCCCCTGGTGCGATGGGCTGCGCCGTTGCTCTTGTTGGCCGCACTGCAGGACGCCACGCAGGGGGTTCTCGCTGGATTGGAATCATTTCGCGCGCTGGCCCGCGCCACTGCCGTGGCGGGCGGATCCGTCGCCGCCGGCATGGTCAGCGGTGCGCTGGCCGGAGGCCTCCGGGGATGCCTCATCGGCATGCTGATCGGGATGACGGTCGGTTATCTGTTTACGGTAGCGGTCACCCGGGTCGAGCTGCAGGAAAAGGGAATCCCTTTGAATCCGACCGGTTGGACTCAGGAGCTGCCGAACTTGTGGCACTTTGCCGTTCCCGCCGTGCTCTCCGCGAGCGTGGTGGGACCGGTCAACTGGCTGGTGCTGGCCCTACTGGCTCATCAGCCAGGGGGCTATCCGCAGGTCGGGATTTTCAATGCAGCGAATCAATGGAGAAACGCCATTCTTTACGTTCCCACGCTGGCGGCCGCGGCGGGACTTCCAGTCCTGACCCACCTGTGGAAGAATACGTCGCAGACCGAGTACCTGCGCCTGATCCGCCTGAAAATGCTCTTGGGACTCGCCACGTCCCTGGCCGTCTCCATCCCTGTTGCCTTGGCCGCACCGCTCATCATGGTCGGCTATGGGAGTGGATTCAGTGGGGGAGGGGGGGTTCTCGTGATCCTTGCCATTACTGCGGTTATCACCGCGACCCTGACGATGATTGGCCAGGCCTTGGTGAGCGAGGGACGGATGTGGACCGGACTGCTGCTGAACGGCCTGTGGGCGGTCGTTCTGCTGGTGACCGCATTTCGCTGGGTTCCCACCCACGGGGCCTTGGGCCTAGCGTGGGCCAACCTCGCCGCGTTCGGCTTCCACCTGGTTTCCGTCAGTCTCTACTTTGTGGTGATGTGTCGCCGTTCGACCTTTCCTCCAGCGGGAGAACGGCCTTGAGACTTGCGACCGCGGACAACGGAGCCCAAGCTCGTCGCCTCCGGTGGGCTTCATGTCGCGATTCCTTCCAACCGCAACCTTGGATCCGTTTCGGCGGGAGTTGCTCCGTTATTCTCGGGTCAAGATGACCTTCCCGTGTCCCTGCGGATGGAGGTCCACGGGCTGAATCTTATGGCGGGTCCCATTCAGCTATTGACCTCCGGGCTCCGGCTGGGGGCTCGCTCGCTCCTTCCCGGTCCGCTGGAGCGCCGCCGTTTTGCCCGGCGCATGCTGGCCTTGAAAACGCAGGCGCTGTTCCGCGACGAGCTCACCTTTCGCCGGAACGGCTTCCTCTGGACCGGCGCCACCGCGTCCAGCATCACCGAGGCCATCTACACCAGCGATCACTATCAGGACGCCCATCTGACGGAACTGACCGACTGGTTAGGGGCTCATACCCAATTTGAGCGGCCAGTCGTGGTCAACGTGGGGGCCAACATCGGCGATGTCGCTTTGCCGCTGACACGGCTGGGCAAGCGGGTCATTGCCATCGAACCCAATCCCGAGACGTTTGCCCGACTCCAGCGCAATGTCCGGCAGAACGGTTTGGACGCGCAGGTAACCTGCTGCGCGATCGCCGTGGCGGCTCACGCTGGCGCGGCCGAACTGGTGACTGCCACCGACCCCGGCAACAGCGAAATCCGGGAAAAGGATGGCCGACTCGGATTCGAGGGGGTGGACCAACAAGTCTCCGTGGTGCAAGTGCGCACGGCCCGGCTGGATGAGCTGCTGCCGGAATTGAATGTCCCGCTGCACGAAGTCGCCCTGGTCTGGTCGGATACCCAGGGGTTCGAATCCCAGGTCATCGCCTCCGGCGCCGGATTATGGCAGCACGGAACACCGCTCTGGGTGGAGCTATGGCCCAAGGGATTGGTCTGCCACGGGGGAATCGAACAGTTCCTCGGGCTGGCGGAGCAGTACTTCACCCGTCTCCTCCCGGCGGATCGGCTGGGATCCGCCCCCCAACCGATCAGCCAGCTTCGCCCCTTGTTGGCCGAACTCCGGAACGCGGAGTTCACGGATGCGTTGTTGATTCCCTGAGCCGACAGCGCGCCGGCCATAGAATTGCTAAACGCGAGGGCTGTATCGATGAAAACCACACCGCTTTCTGTTCCTCCCCCCGGTCGGTCTTGGTTTCGACCCTGTGCATTCCTCGCGGTGCTCATCGGCGTGGTCGCCGGTCAAGCGGACCGCGTGGCCAACACGACGTTGACCATTCCGGTGCGACCGCAGTGGGAAGATCTGGTGGTTGAGCCCGCATTTCCGCAACTGGAACCCGTCACGGGGACGGGAGCGGCGCTGGCGCCCGGTGACACCAACCGGATATTTGTCCTGGGGAAGACGGGCCGGCTCTATGTCATCAACGACCTTGACCAGCCCACGCTCTCCGTTTTTCTCGACCTGACTCCGAAGGTCTATTCTCGGTCGGAATCCGGTCTTCTCGGTCTCGCCTTTCACCCGGGCTGGCGCACGAATCAGACCTTTTTTGTCTATTACTCCACCGAACTCGACGATGGGAGCGGAACCCGGGCGTTATACCAGCGCCTGTCCCGTTTCCTGATCGATCCGGCCCATCCCGACCGGGCGCTTCCGGAATCGGAAGTTCCTCTGATTTCCCAGAAGGATCCTGATGACAATCACAACGGTGGCGATCTGGAGTTTGGGCCAGACGGATACCTCTATGTGTCTTTGGGAGATGGCGGCGGAGCCTTTGATACTTACAAGACCACTCAGCGTTTTCACAATGACTTCTTTAGTGGGATTCTTCGCCTTGATGTGGATCGACGGCCAGGAAACCTCGAACCCAATCCCCATCCGGCCATCCATCCCGGCACGTACTTCGTTCCCGCCGACAATCCGCTTCTTGGTCGAACAATGTATTATCGGCAGCCCATCGTTCCCGACCTTCTTCGCAGTGAATTCTATGCAATCGGGCTCCGGAATCCATTTCGAATGGCCTTCGACCCGAGGACCGGGCGTCTTTATGCGAACGATGTCGGTCAGAATCGGCGAGAGGAGATCAATGAGATCATCTCGGGAGGAAACTACGGTTGGATTTTTTACGAAGGATCGCTGGCTTGGCCTTTTGGTTTGGTAAACGATCCGCCCTACACGCCGCCTCTCTATGAGTACGAACATGAGGGAGGACGAATCGCCATTACCGGAGGAGCTTGGTATCATGGGGACCTGTATCCGGAGCTTAAGAATTCTTACGTCTTTGCCGATTTAGGGGGGCCTATTGGCTCCATGAAGCTCGACGAATCCGGAAACGCTACCGTCCGCTGGATCGCCCGCTGGCCCAACATTACAGATGTAACGGTGCATCCCGTCACCGGGGAGATTCTCTTCACGACCTTGAATGAGAGTGGTCTCGCAAAACTGGTTTTCCGCCGACAGACGGGTCCTCCGATTCCCACCTGGTTGAGCGAGACGGGCATTTTTGCCGACCTAAATTCGCTCCGCCCCCATCCGGGGATCGAACCTTATGACATTAACGTTCCGTTCTGGTCGGATCATGCCCACAAGCAGCGTTGGTTCAGCCTTCCCCACCTCGATCAGGCCTTCCGCTTTTCGGACGTTGGCCCTTGGGAAGCGCCGGAGGGAGCGCTCTGGATCAAGCATTTCGATTTGGAGACAGTGGTGGGGGAGGCCGCTTCGCGCCGGCGGATCGAGACCCGTGTTCTCATGCGATCAGGCAACGGTCTCTGGGGGGCAACTTACCGATGGAACCTGGCACAGAGTGATGCCGAGTTGGTGCCCGCGACCGGGCAGGATGAACTCATTCCAGTCCGCCAAGGAGATCAGGTGCATCTGCAGAAGTGGCATTACCCCAGTCGTGACGAGTGCTCGGCATGCCATCATGCGGCGGCCGGTGGGTTGCTGGGTTTCAACACCGCCCAGCTCAATCGAGACGTCCTAAGGGCCGGACAGAACACCAATCAACTCCAGGCTCTCATAGCCGCCGGATATATTGGCAACCCACCGGAAGACGTCGAATCGCTGCCAGTCCTGGCGCCAGCGGACGCGCCGCAGTGGAGCCTGGATTATCGCGTGCATTCGTACCTGGTGGCAAACTGCGCGTATTGCCATCAACCAGGAGGGCCGACGCGCGCCACTTGGGATGGAAGACTGCAAACGCCTCTCAATGAATCCGGACTCGTGGGGACGTTCGCCCTCAACAATCTTGAGGACATTTTTGGCATTGAGCAGACCTACTTGGTATCGCCCGGAGACGCGCAGTTATCGGCGGTCTATCGCCGCGTGTCCGAATTGGGGCCGACCCACATGCCGCCGCTCTCGACCAGTGAGCTGGACCAGTCCGCGATTCAAATCCTCGGCCAGTGGATTACCAATGACTTGCCCACGCGGATGTTTACCTATCAAATGTGGTCCAATTCGCTGGCCCAACTCCGACCGGAGCTGGATCTACGACCCGAGGCGGACCCGGACGGAGACCAATTCAGCAACGAGATGGAGTTCCTGCTCGGCGAGTCGCCGGAAAACCCCGTGCGTGCTTGGCAACCCGCAGTATTGGGACCGCCAGGGAACTGGCGGTTGCGATTTATCCGGAAGGCAAACGTTCGATTCCAGGTGCAATGGAGCACTCAGCTCGCCGACGGCTGGAGGCCGGTGGAACATCCTAGCAATCGCTGGTTTGTAGGCCGAGAGGATGAATTAGTCGAACTTCCGCTCCCCTCCAGCTCCGAGGCGTGTTTCTACCGGATCGTCATCGCGGGGCCTTAGACGGCCTAGGTGCAGACGCTGGGTAGCCGGAGCCCTCCAGGCGGGACTTCCGTGGCGTGAGAATCGTTTCCTTGGCCCCGCCAAGGCTGAACGCCATTTAAGTTGCTTGAGCGCGTGGAAAGCCCGAGTTCCCGGCTGTCGTATCAACCTAAATCCGTGAGATGAAGAACCACGGATGGCTCGGATAACACGGATGAAGAAGGGTTTATCTAGAGCCTTATCCGCTCGTCGCCTTCACCCTCGGGAGGAGAGCTCATTTCGGTCTAACTCGCTTTTCATCCGTGATATCCGTGGTTCCAACTCACCTTTTCAGGATCAAGGAGCCTCGGTTCGCACCCGGTAGAAGACGGGTACTGCGGATTCAGGGAGCGGAATTTCCACCTCGCGAGCCGTGGCGGGAAAGATTCTTCCGGTCGCGGGCACGTCCATCGGCGTCCAGAACTCGTTCGTCAGCTCCGTTTTCATCTCCAGGTGGAGGACTCGGTTCGCCGGTTGCGTCAGCAGCAACCGAAAGCCGTTGGTGTCCGTAACCGCCCGTACGTGGACCTCCGGTTCCGGCGGTAGGGCTCCACCCAACGACTCGATCCACTCCGCCAGCAGAGCGGCTCCCTTGGCATCGGCGACGGTAGAGGCAAGTGGGGGCATCTGGCCGGCGCCGCGGGTGGAGGAACGCTGCAGCAATACGGAATGCGCGAGATCACCCGGGACAATGACGCGGTTGGACGCGTCGCCACGATTGTTGAGCAATGGACCGTTCAACAGGCCCGCCGCGTCGGTCGAAGTAAGGAGCCGGGCATCGAACTGTCCCCACCCGGAGCCGCCGGGCTGGTGACAGAAGGAGCAATTGGCGGCGAGGTACGAGCGTACCCGCCATTCCAAGCTCGCTTGTTCCTCATCCCGGGCCGCCAATCGGGGTTCGGAAAACAGAGAGGGCGGCGAGTTGGTGAGATAACCAGCCATCAGCAGGGCGGCGATCTGGTTGGTGCGAATGCCGTTCGCCTCGATGTCCCGATTCAACTGAGCGGTGTTGAAGCTGAGTGCGAATCCACCCACACGGTTGTGGCAGGCTAGGCATTCCGATCGGCTGGGATAGCGCCACCGCTGCACCGTCGAAACCCCATCCACGACGCGGACAATGTCCTCATCCAGGCCGCCCTCTGGCACCAGGGTGGCGTTGGTCGGGGAATCCCATCGGTAGGTGACTCCATAGATCCCATCGACTTGCTGGATCACGAAGCGGGTTTCCAACCGCCGCGCCGATGCGGGCACGCCATTGGTGAGCTCGAGTTCGAAATGCTTGATCCAGACCGTTCCGGCAGGGGCGCTCCATCCTTCTCGGCCATGAAATCCGAAAGATTGAGTGACATCAGGAATAGACACCCATCGCTGTTTCGTGGCGTGGTCAGACCAAAAGGGATGGTTGACCTCATAGGGAATGATGCCTGGAGCCGGCGTGAGCCGTTCCAAATCGGTGAACGCTCCGGTCTCCGCCAGCGTCGCCGGCGGTTTCTCGCCGGTATGCTCGGGAGCCCGTTCCAAGCGCCACAGCCGTGACCGATCGATCTCCGCCACCCAGACTTCCTTGTCGATCGGATCTTCGGCGAAATCGGTGATCTTCGGGCGGTAAAGCGCCAGCCCCATGATTTCTCCGTCCTGATCGTTCGCGCGTACCACGCCCACCCAGCCGTAAGAATAGTCCGCCACCAAGAAGCCACCAAACAGTTCAGGAAGCTGGTTCCCACGGTACACCACCCCGCCCACGACACAGGCGCCAATGGCGTGAGTGTAGGTAAACACCGGCGGGGTATATTGGTAGGCCGGGTTTTCCAGGAAATCAGGAGGGACCGTATTGAATAGGATGCCGGCCCCGCGCCCTTCACGATACGGCCAGCCGTGGTTGGCACCCGCCGTCGTCACAAACACCGACTCGTGGGTATTGTTACCGACGTCCCCTACCCATAACGCCCCCGTATGGGAGTCAAAGGCCATGCGAAACGGCTCCCGCCATCCCACCGACCAGAATTCCGTCCGGACCTGCCCGGGATCGACCGAAGAACCCAAGAACTGGGTGACGCCGACATACGGATTGTCCGGCGGTATCCAATAATTCCCCACCACGGCGGGATGCGGGTTGGGGGGCAGCGATCCGGGCCGTTGGTCCACGTCAATCCGCAGCAGGGCCGAAAAAAAATCGCGATCAATCTGTTGGGAGTTCACCTCGGGAAAGAACCCATCACCCAGACTCACATACAGGTAGCCGTCCGGCCCGAACTGGAGGTCGCCGCCCGCGTGGTCGCGTGAGCTGAACAATTGACGGATGAGAATCTCCTCCTCGCCGGAGACGACCTGAAAGGTCTCCGGAGAAACCTGAATTTCCGAAAGCTGATTGTACTTCAGGGTGCCATCACTGGGAAACCGGGCCATGCGGAGTAGGAAAATGCGGCCGTTGGAGGCAAACTCCGGATGCAGCACCAGGCTCAGCAAGCCCTCATTCGGTCCAGTGACGGTGGTCGAAGTAAGGTCGAGGACGACTGTTCGACTGGGAGCGGATCGGTTGGTGACAGCCACGATCCGACCCGGAAGTTCCGCCACCAGAATCGCATTGGTGTTGGCAGGCGGGAAGGCCATTGCCGCCGGTTGGTCGAACTCGATCCCCAACCGATCCACTAAGCGGTACCCATAACCGCCGAGCTGCTCCGGAAAGCGGAGTGTCTCGTTCGGGACCCGGACCCAAGGGTTGGCGAAGACTCCAGGTTGCACCCCAACCAGGGCCAGTACCAGCAGCCACCATCTTCCTTTCCTCATGTGTGTCATCGTCAGCAATCGTCTTGCCGAACATGCCGGATACATCCCCCTCAGCACCAGCAACGGTTCGGAGGGTGGCTCGATCCGTTTCTCAATTTTGGCCGAGAGGCTCCTGGAAATCCGGCCGGGTCAATCATCGAGTCAAAACCGAGCCGGCCGGGCTCACTTTCGGCAGATCAGAACCTGCGTGACACTCAAACACCTTAACCCGGGACAATGCTCCAACGCGTCGCTGACCCCGCGTAGCACGGGTTGAGCGAACCGGATCAGCGCCGGTTGACGGCCGGAAATGTTCTCAAACGTCAGACCGATATAGGAGCGGTTGATGACGGTAAACCCGGCCGCCCGGGCCAAGCGCGCCAGTTCGCCGGGCCAATAGTTTCGAGCCCAGTAACGGAAGATCCCGCGGCCCGCCACCAATGGCACATAGGGCACGAACGGCATCCAATGAGGCACCGGACGGCCGCTCCGTTTCCAATACACGCCATGGGTCTCGAAGGGGAAACAACGGTTCGGCGAAAAGATGAACAGAATCCCGCCCACCTTGAGCACCCGGGCCACCTCTTGCAGGGCCGTCCGGTCATCCGGCACATGCTCCAGGACCTCATTCAGCAGGGCGAAATCCCAGGTGGCATCCGCTTCGCCGAGCGCCTGCAGATCTCCCTGACGGACCCGATCCCGCAGGGAAGGAACCTTCCACGCCGCCTCCACCTTGTGTCGCTCGTACTCGATCCCTTGAACGTCCAGCCCAAACTCCTCACCGATCGCCGCCACATACGCCCCGCTGCCGCAGCCGCAGTCGAGGAATCGGCCCGTGCGGGACTGCAAAAACGGCGCCATCGCGTGGAGCCGCTTGCGCATCGTCACGGGTTGCGCGGTGTCCCCACCAGCGATGGCGATGTTGTGAAACGAGGCAGACATGCAAGTCAGGAAGCGTTGCGTCGATCGGTGGATGATCGGAGAGCCCAAAGGTTGATTCTCAACTGGTCACGACTCAATCGTCTTCAACGCCGCCGCCAGACGTTCCAGGAACCGATCCAGCGTGTAGCGTTGTTCGTAGCGCGCTCGCAGGGCGAATCCCACGTCGGATCCCGCCGCCTTGCGCAAGGCCACGGCCAACCGTTCCGGATCGCGGGGTTCCACCAAATGGGCCAGACCGTCCGGCAGCATCTCGGGAAGCCCCCGCCACCGCGTGGCCACCACCGGGAGTCCGAAGGCCATCGCCTCCACCACGCTCAACGGATGCGTCTCAAAGGCGTAGTAGCTCGGAAACAACAGCACATCGGACGCCTCCATCACGGCGCGTTTCGCTTCCTCCTTCAGAAATCCGACGTACTCCACGGCGCCCGCCACCTCCGGCGCCGCCACGCGCTGCTGAAACGCCCGCTCCGTCTCTGAATCAGGAAACCCACCCGCCACCGTCAGGCGAAATCGAAGCTTCGGTCCCGCGCGGGAAACCGCATTCGCACGGACGACGGCCTCCACCGCGTCGAACACTCCCTTGTCCCGAGAACACAGGGCGAGGAACAACACCTGGACCTCGCCGCCCTGCCGTAGCGCGTCCGCTCGCGCCAGCCGAAGGGGAGCCAGACGCGTGACGAAATCGGGGCAGGGGTCCGCTACCGCGTTGTTCACGACTTCCACCCGCTGCGACTGCACCTGGACGGCGTCCGGCCGCAATAGTTCCGCCAACACCAGCGACAGCGCCGGTCGGCCCAGGAGACGTCGGGAAATCAGGCGCTCCCAGGGCTTTGCCTCCGTCGCCAGCCAGTCGCCCAGACCGGCCGAATGCCAGTGATAGATCAAATCGGGAAATCGGCCGCGCAACCGCGCCAGTGCCAGCCAGTCCCGGTACAAGGGCGTTCGCCGCGGTGGACTGGGCACGTAGTACAAAGCCCGAATTCCCTCCCGTTGCCCCAGACGACGTGCTTCCGCGCAGTACCGCAGTAGGGCCGGCACCTTCCCTCCTCGGGCGGTCCCCACGTCCTTCAAATCGTCCGACAGTCGGGTATCGACGTGGAAGACCTCGATTCCCAACTGCGGCCGGGCCCGCAATCCCTCGACGATGTACTGCACCATCTGGCTCTGGCCATGGTGGGGCGGCGGGACGTGGGCAAAGACGAGCAACTTCATCGCGGGTGTGCGTCCCCCCTAGCCTCCCGTCCGGCTCGCCACAGTTCAAGCGGCGGCAAGCCCTACCGCTGGACCTCCCGGTCTGCTGGATTTGGCGCGGTGGGCAAAGCCGGCGGTCACCAGAGACGCGACGGCGACTTTGAATTGAGTGGAGGCCATAAGTTTGAGGAGGAGAAAGGAGGCGGAGGTATTCGCTACGGTTGTTGAGGCCACGCTGGCAAGGACGGTGGCCGCCCAACCCGCCGGGGCCGGTCTCATCAACGGGGGCACAAGCGTGGGGTCACGATTGCCGGTGGAATCGTAAGCTGGAACGAACCGGATTCCTATCAGAGACGGAACTATCAGGAACTGGCGCTGGTGTATCGCCGCAGGGAAGCTCTCCAGAACAGCTCACTGGCCGCATAACAAGCGAGGCCCATGGCCACCAACACCAGCCATTCCGCAGGAGTAGCCAGCTTCTCCACCAGCACCTTCGCCGGCACATTGGCCACTAACAGCATCGGCAGGACAAAGGTGAAGACCGTTTTGAATGCGCCTGGGGGAAAAGCAGACTCGGGCAGACGGGCGATGTTGAACAAGTTGTAGTAGCCCCAAACAATACCTTGGGCGCGGACCGTCCAGAAGGCGATGGCCGCCAGGAGAAACATCAGGGAGTAATGAATGAGCAGGCCAACGCCGCAGAGCACGGCAAACCCGGCGATCTGGAAGGCGTCCGGCCGCAACCCAAGCTGCGCGGTGGCGTACAGCATGACCCCGACCGCCACGGCGGCGTTCACGAATGAGCCCAGATCGACCTTGCGCAAGGAAATTAGGAACCGGGTGTTCACCGGCAGCAACAACATGAAGTCGAGGCGTCCGGTGCGAATATGTTCCGAGAGGTCGGTCAGATTGACGAGGAACAGCGCGGTGAAGAGCTGTTGGATGAAATTGGCGCAACCCACCAGGAGGACGACTTGCCACTTGGTCCAACCGCCGATCTGGTCGGTGTGGGAGTAAAGGACTCCCATGAAGGCAAGCTGCAGGGCGAACCACAGCAGCTCCACAATGATCCACAAAACGAAGTTCAGCTTGAATTGCAGTTCGCGGGTGATGCTATTGCGCCAGAGGGCGGCATAGAGCGCGGCGTAGTGACGCCAGGCGACGGACGAGTGGGCGCGGTTTCTCATCACTTCGGTTTCTTATCAGCCCCCCACGGCAGAATAACGGCGGATTCCCCGGCTCCAAACATAGCGGGCGAGCCCGTATCCGATACCAACCCAGAAGACCTGGATGATCAGTCCGCGCCATAGTTCACCTTCGGCCACGCGGCCAAGATAGATCGCGGCCGGGAAAAAGCTGAGATAAGGATAGGGGGTCAGCTTGAGAAATTGAGCGAGGGGCGGGGGAAGGATATCGAGAGGAAAGAGGTGACCGCTGGCGATGTATTCGAAAGCAAACGAGATGAAAATGAAGGTGCTGATATCGAGGACCCAGAACGCCAGCAACGCCACCGTGTAAGCGAGGAAGAACTGGAGCAGCGCGGCAAGCACCAGCGACACCAGGAACCAGCCCAGCGCTTCCCCGCTGGCGGGCGGCACCAGGTACTCCCGCAGGTACAGAGCGAACAGGGTCACCGGGATTACCGCCACCGTGGTGTAGATGATGCGTCCCGATACATAGAGGCTCAGCCGGTAGGTCAAGTAGTCCACCGGCTTGAGCAGGAGCTGGCTGATCAGACCATCTTTGATGTCGCTGGCGATCTGCCAGTCGTCCTCCGCCACGGCCGTCAGCGCATCGATAAAGGTGACCAGCAGGTAGTAACTGACCATGGCCTGCAGCGTGTACTCCCCGACCATGGCCCCCGGCCCCTTGCCCTCGAAGATGGCCCGCCAGACAAAGAGGGTTCCCATCAGGGGAACCAGCCCGAAGACCGCGCGGAACAGGAAGTTGATCCGATAGACCAGGGTATTCTGGATACCGACTTTGAAGACGTGGAAGTACTTTCCCATGCCGCCGGGTTAGGATGGAGGAGGAAGGGAGGGAGGGGCAATGGAGGAGGCGGGGGGTGAAAGTTCAAAGCTCAAAGTTCAAACCTCAAAAGAAACGGCCGCATCTCAGTTTCTGGGCGGAGCCGCCGGTAGGGATGGCGCGCTGCGCCGTCCCCGCCCGCCGGGCGGCCATGGACAGGGCAGCGTCGAGGAACTCACACCCCACCCGCTCCGGTCAGTCGGGACCGCCTAAAAACTGCAATGCGCCTTGGCGAACAGGCCGGCCAGATCAAAAACCTGCGCCACAGCAGATCGAGAGGTCTGCGCTCCACGGGCGGTTCACTTCAAGATGCGGGCCGGAAGGAGCAACACGGCGCGAATCAGCGAGAAGACGGCTTCCACCACCATGAAAAACAGCCGGAAGGGCAGGCAAATCAGCCACACCAATGGAAAAGCGATGAGCACCAGCAGCGCCAGTGGCCAGCACAGCACCAGCAGGAGGCACCACGCCACCAGCAGCAACAGAAACCTCATGCTGGCAACACCCCGCTGGTGACCGCTGGGTTTCAAACTTTCCCCCCCCGACTCCACGGTGCTCCATACCCACCTCCGCGGGTGAATCCGGAGCTTCACTAGCGGGCACCAGAGGCGTCACTCAGTTGCGCCTCGATGATCTGGGCGAAGGTCATCCGGGTCGCACTCAACATCTGCCGGAGCAACCGTGACTCGTCGGGAGTCAGGTTGCCTCGGGTCTTGGCCTCGATCATTTCCAACTGATCGATGAACAGCTTGGCCGCCTCTGGATTGGGTACCTCCAGCTCACCAGTCTGAGGATTCGGATAGCGTCCCAGCAGCATCATCGTCATTTGGGCGTGGCCGGCGATGAACTGGGTGAAGAGCGCCGAGTGAATTTCGGCAATGGTGGCATTGACAGGAACGTCGTCGGAAGGGGACGGGATTTCGTTCATCAGGCTGATTCTCGGGAGATCCGCGCGACTTCTCCCACCAAAAAATGGATCAGATGCCGCAGCCGTTCTTCGACTTCGACCGTTTGCAGAATGATCTGGCGCATCATGGGGTCGGGTAGGAGCAATGTGGCTACTAGATCGGCCAAAGCGCCCGGATCCTCCACCCGCCGCAGGGCCTCGAGGCAGGTCTCGATCTTGACCGGTTGCTCCGGGTTTTCACTGCCGACCAATTGAGTCAGGACCGCTTGAGGAACGGGACTCTTGAGCTGGAGGAAGGCATCGACCAAGTCGAGGCTGCGGGCCACCAGGGCGTCGGCCACCAAACTTTCCTTAGGCTCGGCCATCAAGGGTTCGATGAGGTGAACACGGTAAGGTCGGGTCTGGACCACGGCACCCAGGCGGACCCGGGAAAGTCCCTGCAGAATCAGGTTGGAAGTCCCGTTCGTATGCTTGACCGCCATGCGCACCAAGCCCAGTCCGACGACGTCGCAAGGTTGTTCCCCAGGCCTATCTGGCCGTTTCATGGCGAGGCAGAACATGCGGTGACTGGAGAGGGCTTCGGCGAGCAGGGTCCGATAACGAGGCTCGAAGATAAAGAGGGGCACCAAGGACTGCGGAAACAGGTGACCATTCCCCAGGATCATGACACCTGAGCGGTCCGGGAGTTCCATGAATGCAGGTTACGATGACCCGTCAGTCCTGCAAGGAGGCATCCGAAGCTTGCTTGGTCGGCGGGTCGCGGGCAACTTGACGATCAGCTTTATGAGCGCAAGAACGTTGAGCATCTTGCTGGTTTTGGCCGTGCTGGCACTGGGCACCGGCTGGTTTTTCACCAGCAAACGGGCGGCTGAGGAACACGCCCGTACGGTCAGCCAGATTATGACCCTCTCCAACGACCTGGTGACCACCACGTTCAAGTTGACCGAGCAGCAGAAGGTCAATGCCTCCCTGGAAACCAATCTCTCCGTGCGAGTGGTGGAGCTAGGTGTCATGTCCAACCGGTGGAGCTATGTGGCGGGCGAACTGACCCGGACCGAGGCGGATGCCAAAGCGGCCGCGGAAGAGGCCCGTGCGGAGATTGAGCGACGGGACCAGCAAATTGCCGGCTTGGAGGGCGAGAAAGACGACTTGACCCAGAAGATGGACGGACTAACCGGCGAGATTTCAGGTTTGAGCGCCAAGATTACGGACACGGAACGGAAGCTGGCCGCCAGCGAAGGGGATCGGGAACAGTTACAACGGGAACTCAAGCGCCTGCTGGCAGAAAAGGCGGAACTGGAGCGCCGGTTCAACGATCTCGCGCTGCTGAGGGAACAAGTAAAGAAACTTAAGGAAGAACTGAGTGTCGCCCGCCGACTCGATTTTATCCGTCGCGGGTTGTACGGAAGTTTTCAGAAGAAGGGGGCTCAGGTGTTGCGGGACGGTTTCCGACCGGTCGCCACGCCGCGAGTGGATACGAATCAGCCGGTGGAAGCCGAGCTGGGAACCGACGGAACCATCAAGGTGGAGGTACCGCAGGTCTCGCCGCCGAATCGGTAAGACACGGGGTTCTCTGACCGCTGGCTTGGCAGGCTTCAGGCCATCGGTAGATTGACGGGGTCACATGAACACCTCCGAGTCCTCTGCCGATTTCAACCGCCGCGATTTCATGAAGTCCGGCTCGTTTGCCGCCCTCATGGCCGCGCTCGGCGGGATTCCCATCACGGCGCAGGAAACCACCCCGGCGGCGGATGGCACGCTCCCGCCGCCCAAGGCCGATCCCAACTACCAGGAGAAACCCGTCGGCCCTCCGGTGTCGTTCGGCGTGATCGGCCTCGGACAGCAGGGACGCGAGATTGTGTCCCAGTTGTCCAAATTACCCAATGCTCCCGTGGTAGCCCTCTGTGACCATTACCGGTCCTCGCTCCGGCGCGCCTCCGAGAGTGCTCCCAAGGCGGAACAATATGAAGACGCCCAGGCGCTCCTGGCCAATCCGGCGGTTCAAGCGGTAGTAATCGCCACCCCGACTTACCAACACAAAGACCTGGCCCTCGCCGCTCTTCAGGCGGGAAAGCATGTCTATCTGGAAACCCCGCTGGCCCACACCTTGGACGATACACGGGCGATTGCGTTGGCGGCGAAGGAACTGCCCGCGCAACAGATTTTCCAGTCCGGACTCCAGTTCCGCGAGAACCCGCAGCATCATCATGTGCTCAAGTTTTTCCGCACCGGCGCCTGTGGAAAAACCGCCGCGGCCCAAGCCCAGTTCAACAGGAAACAGTCCTGGCGCCGCGCCTCCCCCAATCCGGAGCGCGAGCGCGCCTTGAACTGGCGCCTTTATTCCGACACATCGCTCGGATTGGTGGGGGAGATCGGGATCAATCCAGTCGATTGCGCCAGTTGGTTTCTCGGCGCTCTACCCCTGGCCGTGACCGGGTTCGGCAGCACCGTGTTGTGGCAGGATGACCGGCAGATACCGGACACCGTCCAGGCGGTGTTGGAGTATCCGGGAGGCGTGCGCATCTCCTTCAGCTCGACGCTGGCCAGTTCGTTCGGTGGGGAACAACAGACTTTTTTTGGCAGCGATGCCTCGATTCTGATCCGGGACAATCATGCCTGGATGTTCAAGGAAGCCGATTCACCGCTCCTGGGCTGGGAAGTTTATGCCCGCAAGGACGACATCTTGAACGAACAAGGCATCGCCTTGGTGGCCAATGCGACCAAGATTCTGGCGCAGGGCAAAAAGCCGGCTGAAGCGGCCAGCGATACGGATTCGCCGCTCCGGTATGCTCTGGAGAAGTTCGTGGAACACATCAACGAAGGCACTCCTCCCACGGCTGGGTGGCTGGCCGGGTTCGAGGCGACGGTCACTGCCATCAAGGCCAACGAGGCGGTGATGAAGGGGACACGGGTGGAGTTCGACCCCAGCGGGTTTGTGGTGTGATGACCGGTCGGGAGCGCGGACCGACCTCCTGGTAGAAACAGGAAGGGCAGACAGGCGGCCACACTCGTGGCGGACCTCTCTTTCCAATGAGGCCAACCAACAAAACAAGTTCTCCGGTTCGCGACGCCGCCTGAATTGGACGAGATGCGACAGATTCCCTGTCCCCACCGCTCCGCTTGGCTCGGGCCGGGCGGAAAATCGGTTGGCAGTGGCTGCCACGCTCATCCGGTCCGACCGAACTTCTTCTCCAATTCCCGCCAGCTCATCTCGATCAACGTGGGTCGTCCGTGCGGACAAGTGTAGGGCATCGCGCACCGGCGCAGGTCATCCACCAGACGTTGGAGTTCCGGTCCCGCCAGCGGATCGTTCGCCTTCACGGCGTGTCGGCAGACCGTCTTGGCGATGACTTCTTCGCCGAGACGCAAGGTGTTGACCCCGGTTCCCGCGGCCTTGAGCTCATCGATCAGACCCGTGACAAACTGCTTTGGGTGGGCGGCACGGGCGAACGGCGGAAGTCCCTCCAGCAGGAACGTCCGCTCGCCGAATTCCCGGAGCCCGACTCCCAAGCGGGACAACGTCTCGAGGTTCTGGCGGAGGAACGCGGCGTCCCGGGCAGTCAACTCGATCGTTTCCGGCAACAAAAGTCGCTGGGAGGCGGCAGAAGTGGACGCTTCGAGCCGGCTGAGCATCTGCTCGTAGAGGATTCGTTCGTGGGCGGCATGCTGGTCGAGCAGGACCATTCCACGGTCCGATTCGAGGACGACGTACAATCGTCCCACCACGCCCACGAGGCGGAGTGGAACGCGGAGCAGCGGAACGGGGACGGTGGAAACTGGGGTCGTGGGACCAGGAGCAGAGGGAAGCGGAACGGCGTGGGTTTCCTCGACGGGCGGAGCCTCCGGACGCGGGACTTGGATGGGCGGCGGCGAATTCGACGAGGTCTTCGTTGGGGCCAGCGAGGTCTCCGGTCCATCGACCACCGGAAGGGCGTCGGGGGGCCGGGGAATGGACAACTGCGGCAAGGAAGGGGTCTCCGGCAAGGGCAGGGCGGTGACCAGCGGCGGAACGGGTCGGAGAACAGCCTCGGGAGACTCGGAGCGGTCGTCAGAGCCACCGTGAAACTGGACTAACGTGTCGCGAATCGCCTTGGTCACCAACCGGCGCACGGCAACTTCTTCGCGAAACTTCACCTCGCGTTTCTGCGGATGCACGTTCACGTCCACGGCCGCCGGATCCAGTTCGAGGAAGAGGCAGCAGACCGGGTAGCGCCCTTTCATCAGCACGTTGTGGTAGCCTTCCAGAAGCGCAAAATTCAGGCCCCGATTCTCCACCGGGCGTTGATTGACAAATAGATGCTGGTCCTCCCGAGTGGACCGGGACACGCCCGGTGCTCCAATGAAGCCCCAGACGCGGAAGGAGGAAGTGGAACGAACCGGAGGCTCCGGCGTCGGTTCGTGCATCAGTCCGGGTGCTTCGTCCGCGTGAAACGGCTCGTTCCGTTCCTCGACTTGGGTTGAGAAATCGACCGCCAGCAGGGGTTGGTCGCCCCCTTGCAACTGGCGGAGACGTTCTTTCAGCGCGCCAAACCGTTCCTGGGGGGTGGACCAGCGAACGGGAGGAAGCTGCCAGGTCGTCCGTCCATCGTTGACCAGGGTGAATCCCACTTGAGGAGAGGCCAAGGCGACCAGCGTCAGGTAGTGGGCAATGTGCGAGCGTTCCGTCTCCTCGCTACGCAGAAACTTCCGTCGGGCCGGCAGATTGAAGAAAAGTTGTCGCACTTCGACGGCAGTTCCGGTCGGTGAAGAGGCCGTTTTCACTTCGACGATTCTGCCGCCGTTGATGATGACCTGGGTCGCTTCGCCGGACGCATCGTCCCGCTCGCGCGTAGTCAAGGTGAACCGGCTGACGCTGGCAATGCTGGGAATGGCTTCGCCACGAAAGCCCAGGGTGGCAATGGCGGCCAGATCCTCGGCTCGACGAATTTTGGAGGTGGCATGCCGTTCCAGGCACAGCAGCGCGTCATCGCGATTCATTCCCGACCCGTCATCGGTCACCCGGATCAGGCTTCGCCCCCCGGCTCCGATTTCCACCGTGATGCGGCGGGCTTGGGCATCCAGGCTGTTCTCCACCAGCTCTTTCACCACGCTGGCTGGGCGTTCAACGACCTCGCCGGCGGCGATCTGGTTGGCGACCTGCTCGGGAAGAAGGCGGATGCGGTTCACCGGACCAGTTCACGGCCCCCGGCGTGCGGCTCAAAGCGCAAAGTGAAGCGGCAAGGCGGCGATACCGCAGATTTGAAAATCTGCAGCGCGACGAACAGGGCTCGAAGGGGGCGCATCTTGAAATGGTCCTTAAAGCCGCGGACCGAGCCCCAAGAGCGGTCCATCGCCCGCCGCAAGCTCCAAGTTCCAAGCTCCAAAGAAGTTCCAAAGACCCAAGCTCCCAACACCTGGGTCCCGATCCAACCGTCCCGGGAAGCGAGGTGTTGGGAGGTCTGGGGCGCTTGGCCGTTGGAGCTTTTTTGGAGCTTGGAGCTTGGCTTTTGGAGCTTTCCTGTCCCCGTTCTCAGCGCGCTCCCGTTCAGGACAGTGTCAAGATGCGCCCGCTCGACGGCACTCCGGGAATTACGCTTTGTGCTTTGGTCGGACCACCGGAGACTGTCGGGATGTCGAGGACTTCGAGTCGTCTGGCCGGATTGGCGGATCCATCCCTGAACGTTCGCCCGCGGACGACGGGAGAGGTGGTCCGACGGGTGGTCGGCTATCTCCGGCCCTACCCGGCATTGGCGGTCGGAACCATCCTCTGTGCGCTCGGCTCGTTAGGCGCGTCGTTTTGCTATCCGCCGCTGACCAAGCTGCTGATCGACGATGTGATTGGTGCCCGCCGGCCAGAGCTATTGGGTTGGGCAATTGGGGGTCTCCTGGCCGCCTTCTTCGTTCGCGACGCCCTGAATTCCTTGCGTATCCGGCTCAACAACGTCTTCGAACAGAACGTCATCTACGACCTGCGACGCGACGTATATGCCCGGTTGCAACGGCTTCCGGTAGCTTGGTTCGATCTCCGGGCTTCCGGGGACTTGATGACCCGGGTGCTGGAGGATGTGAATGCCATGGAGCGGCTGCTCATTGACGGAACCGAGCAGGGGACCGTGGCCGTTCTGAGTGTGGTCGGGGTGCTTGCCATCCTGTTCTGGAGTGATCCATGGCTGGCGTCGATGGCCTTGGTGCCGTTGCCGTTGCTGGCGGGCGGAGCCCTGGCCTACACCCTGACGGCGCACCGCCGCTATCGTGTCCAACGCCAGGCCGGGGCCGCCATGAACGCGCTGCTCATGGACAATTTGCAGGGCATCCGGCAGGTGAAGTCGTTTGGACGGGAGTCCCATGAGGACGCGCGGTTCGCCGAGCGGGCCGATGCTCTGCGGACCAGCACGTTGGGTGTCATGAAGGTGTGGGCCGTGTACCATCCTGCCATGGGATTCGGCACCGCAGTGGGGACGGTTCTGGTGCTTTATGTGGGTGGACAGCAGGTGCTTGCTGGAGAACGAACCGTCGGTGATCTGATGAAATTCCTCGGCTTTCTCACTTTGCTCTACGGCCCTATCGGCCAGTTACACAGCCTCAACCAAATGTTATCGGGGGCGCGGGCGGCGGGAGAACGGGTGCTCGACATTCTGGACGCTGAACCGGAGGTCTCCAGCTCGGCGGAGAACGGTCGGTTGGCGCCGCACCGGCTCGTTCGTGTCCAGGGGGCGATTTGCTACCAGGAGGTGGAGGCGAACTATGGCGGGCAACGACCGGCCCTCAAGGGGGTTTCCTTGGAAGCGAAGCCGGGAACGATGGTGGCCCTGGTGGGGGCGACCGGAGCCGGGAAATCGACTCTCGTTAACCTGCTTCCTCGATTTTACGAGTGTTCGGCGGGGCGGATTCTGCTGGATGGGGTTGATATCAGGGAGTTACCGCTTGCCTACCTGCGGTCGCAGATCGCGGTGGTCGGCCAGGAGCCCTTTTTGTTCAACGGATCGATCCGGGAGAACCTCGAGTTTGGGCGGTTGGAGGTGAGCGCCGAGGAACTCTGGGCGGCCGTGGGAGTCGCCAACTGCGCGGAATTCGTGGAACGTCTGCCTGATGGCCTCGACACCCGGGTGGGAGAACGGGGCGTCCGCTTGAGTGTCGGGGAAAAACAGCGGCTCAGTATCGCCCGCGCCCTGCTCAAAAATGCCCCGATTCTGGTTCTGGACGAGGCGACGGCGAGTGTGGATATCGCCACGGAACGCCTGATTCAGGAGGCGCTCCAGCGCCTGTTGGCCGGGCGGACCAGTTTCGTCATCGCTCACCGTTTGGGCACGGTCCGGCACGCCGACCAGATTCTGGTGCTGCACGACGGACGAATTGTGGAACGAGGCCGGCACGAGGAATTGATCAAAGCGCGGGGCCGGTACGCCCGGTTGCATCGTTTTCAGCTCGCTCCGGAGGACCCGAAAACCGCATCGTGGGCAGCGGATTCTGCCGTTGGTAGAAATTGCAGCTCAACGGGGAATAGTCGTTGACAGGTTTGGGATCGAACCCTAAAACACGTCCGAAAAATCAATCCTTTCCGCTGCCGAACCCTTTTCTGTCCATGAAGAAACTCATCTACGCCGCGGGCGTCCTGTCTCTGGGAAGTGTTAACTTTGCTGTGCAAGCGGCGGAAGGCTCGCCGAGGCCTTGGTCCGTCGGACTGACCACACAAGGTTTTTACGACGACAACATCAACACCGCCCCGAATGGGGATGCCAAGATTGGCAGTTGGGGCGCCTATGTGAGCCCTTCGGTGTCCTACGCCCAAACCTGGGATCAGACCACCCTCGACCTGTCCGCCGCCTATGGGGCGTACTACTTTGCCGATACCGAGGGCACTTTGGAAGACGACTGGAGCCAGACCGCCAACATCCATCTGGGTCTTAATCACACGTTCAATCATCGATTGACCTTGGACCTCGCGAACGACTTCGCGGTGTTCCAAAATGCCAGTCAGGTCCTTTTGGGACAAACCGGGCGGATCAACGGAAACAACTACAGCAACGACGCGAAGGCCGCGCTGAATGTCGAGCTTTCTTCGCGGTGGAGTGTCGTGGTGGAGTACGAGAACATCCTGTTCCGCTACGAGGAAGACCAGTATGCCTCCGTGTTGGACCGGTTGGAGAATCACGGCCGGGTCGATCTCCGTTACTTGATCACGCCCAAGACGGTGGGAGTCGTGGGCGGCAAGATTGGGTACATCGACTACGATAGTGGACTGTCGTTCTATCCGGGGGCGCCGTCGAATCCGCAGCTGAATCCTTCTACGAACATCAAGGACAATTGGTCATATTTCGCCTACGGAGGGTTTGACCACAGCTTCACGCCGAATCTTTCCGGATCGCTCCGGGCGGGTGCTCAGATTCAGGACTTCGACAACCTCGATTCGTCCGGCCTGAGCGGCGACTTCGACACGCAGGTCAATCCCTACATTGATGTCAGCCTGTCCTACAAATACGCGCCCGGCAGCTTCGCCCAATTGGGATTGATTCACCGTGCAAATCCTACCGACGTGAGCGGCAGCTTCGACGGTGGAGTTTTCCAGCCTACTTTGCAGCAGACCAGTACGGCCTTCTACGCGAATGTCACCCATGCGATCACAGCCAAGTTGAGCGGGTCACTCCATGCGACCTTCCAAAGCTCGGAATTTGTGGGCGAGGGTAGCGGTGGAGAGCGTGGCTTCGACGGCCAGACCGAGCAATGGTGGTCGGTGGGTGCGAGCGCGTCTTATGCGGTGTGGCGGAATGTGTCGCTGACGGCCGCGTACTACTACGATCTCCTCAGCTCCGATATCGATATCCGGGACTACGACCGTAACCGCGTTTTCTTCGGGATTTCCGCGACTTACTGAGCGCAAAAGTTTGAAATAGGGCCGGAGGCTGGAGTAATGTCCGGCCTCCGGTTTTTTTGTTTATGGACGCACCAAAGACTGCGGCGGTTCCCGACGCGAAGCTGCATTTCCTCGACTACTGGCGGATCATCCGGATTCGCAAGGTGATCATCCTGGCGGTTTTCCTCCTGGTTCTCATCACGGTGACCGCCGTCACCTTTGGCATGCAGGAGTTCTACTCCAGTACGGCGCGTATTCGGGTGGATAAAGACACTCCGGACATCGCGCTCTGGGGCATGTCCGGGGGTCCACCGGCCTATGACCCCTACTTCCAGCAGACGGAGTTCGAAGTGCTCAAGTCGCTAAAGATCCTTAAGCCGGTGATCGAGGAACTCCAGTTGCAGCGGCGCTATCGGGATCGGTTCAAAGTCCCCACGGATCTGACCATCCAACAAGCGGCGGAAACTCTGGGTAAAGAGTTGAGTGTCAAGCCGTATCGGAACACGAGTATCATTGAAATTGCGGCCATGAATCCCGATCCGGTCCTGGCTGCTGACATTGCCAACGCCACGGCCAAGTTCTATCAACAGTATCGGGAAGATTCCCGGATCCGGCGGACCGATCGTGGGTTGGAGACGCTCACCAACCAATTGGCGGACATCAACGCCAAGGTGAACGAAAAGCTGGAGGAGGCGGATCGGCTTCGCGTCGAACTGAACGTTCCGGACTCCGTGGCGGAAGGGGGGGGGCCTTACCAGTCAATCCTGACGGATGAAGTGCGGAAAATGCTGGGGAACCGCGGCGAGATTCATCTTCGGTTGACCATGAACCAGCAGACGCTGACGAGTCTTCGCAGTAAGAAGGGGGAGTCTCTTCGGCACACATTGAATGCGAACCGACCGATCCCACTGCTGCAGACCCTGCTGGCCGACCTCACCATCGCCGAGCAGCGGAAAGCCCAGTTGACCGATCTCCTCGAAAACCATCCCGATGTTCAGCGCGCCAATGCGCATTTGGCCCGAATCAACGCCCAGATCGACGACGTGGTGGAGGCCGCTCTGAATTCACTCCAGACGCTGATCGACAACGACCAAGCCCAGCTCACTTTGATCAACGAGCGCTTTGACCAACTGAAGCGCGAGGATAACGAGGCCATCCTCAAGTATCGCCCTTACATGCGTGCGAAGAAGGATTTAGACACGCATCTGAAAATGCGGGAGGCCATGGTGTTGCAGTTGACCCAGGAAAACATCAACGCCGCCATCTCCAAACAGTCCAGCGTGGAGGTCATCGAGCCAGGCTTCCCGGGGCTTCGCCCAGTCAAACCTCGGAAGACCCTCAACATTGCTTTGGGAGCCGTGGCTGGGCTCCTGCTGGGGGTGGGTCTGGCCTTCTTCATCGAGTATCTCGATACCTCGGTGAAAACCATTGATGACGTGGAGCAGGCTTTGGGCGCCCCCGTATTGGGAGTCATTCCGCAGAATGTCAGCAACTTGCTGAAGGATGGTCCGGAAAGCCCTCATGCCGAGGCCTATCGAGTCCTGCGAACCAATCTGCTGTTTTCCCGCAAAGATCCCAACTTGCGCACGATCACCGTGGTTTCCGGTGGGGCGGGCGAGGGCAAGTCCACCACCATTTTCAATCTGGCCGCCGTCTTCGCCCAACAGGGAAGCCGGGTGCTGATCGTCGATTCGGACCTCCGGCGCCCCAGCCTTCACAAGCTGTTCAACGTCACCAACAACCTGGGTTTGACCAATTTCCTGCTCAAGCAGAACAAGCTGGAGGAAGTCGTTCAGACGACGTCCATTCCCACCCTTGATTTTCTTCCCAGCGGAAAGTTGCCCAGCAGCTCAATGGGAATCCTCAATTCCGGTGCTATGCGGGCCTTCATTGAGGAAGCCAAGAGCCGATATGATTTCGTCTTCTTCGACTCACCTCCAATCATGGGTGTAAGTGATGCCGCCGTCCTGGCCAGCGAGGTGGACCTCGCCGTCCTGGTGGTTCAGTATCGCAAGTACCCGCAACAAATGACGCTGCGGGCGAAACAGATGGTGGAAAAGGTAGGAGGCCGCCTGATGGGGGTGGTGTTGAACAACATCAACATCTCGCAGGACAGCTACTACTATTACTACAGCGGTTACTACTACGACTATTACTCGAAGAATGATGAGAGCCGGCCGGCCGGCGAAAAGGGCGCCAAAGAAGGATCGGCCAAAGCCGGAGTAGAGTTGAAGAAGAAATACTGAACACCCGTTTCATTCTCGTCTCCCATCCCACATGAAATGTTTTCGTTTAATATCGTCTCTTTTGGCCGTGTTCGTCGCCTTGGCGATGGCGGGTTGCTCCAATTCCGGAACCGCCGACCTCTCGGACTTATCCGGACCTGCTCCGGGTGCTTCGGCTGGATCGGGGTCCAGCGTTGAGTCCAGCGCCTTGCTCGCCTTGAGCGCCGACCACCTCCGCCCCGGTGATCGGATCAAGATCATTTACAACGACATCCCGGATATCCCCACGCCGACTGAGCAAATCGTGCCAGAAGATGGACGGATTCTCTTGCCCCGCGGCGTTGAAGTCATGGTTCTCGGGAAGAAGCGGACCGATGTGGAGCGTGAAATTGCTTCTCTCTACATTGATGGACGAATTTACCAACGCATCACGGTGACCATCGAACGTATGGCGTCGTACATCTCGGTCGAGGGAGAAGTGCGGACGCCCAGCACAGTGATGTACCGGGGTGACATGAATGTGACTGCGGCCATCGCGGCGGCCGGAGGGTTCACTGAGTATGCCAACCGGTCCGCTGTGGTTGTGACTCGGGCTGCCACCAAGGAGCAACTCAAAGTCAACGTCCGCAGGGCGGTGAGGGATCCCCGGCTTAATCTTCCTCTGTATCCCGGCGACTCTGTGCATGTACCGCGGAGCGTCCTGTGATCGTTGAGTTGCGGAAATCGGCAGGGCCGTCGGGTGAAGTACGCGGCATTGACCGAATTCCGTTTTCAGTGGGGAGCCAGGATTCGGATTGGACGCCCGATGGATATGGCATTTGGGCGAAACATCTGGTCATCGACCAAGATTCGGACCGACGGTTTGTTCTGGTGCCCCAACCGCCGGCGTCCGTTACACTCGAAGGCAAACCGGTGGAGCAACCGACCCGGTTGCGCAACGGTGACTGGATTGAATTGGGCTCGATCCGGCTTCAGTTCCGGGTCGCAGCCACGCGACAACGAAGCCTGAAGGCCTTGGAGATGATCACCGGGGCTGGATTGGTCATCCTGGTCGGCATTCAACTTTGGCTGGCCGCGCGCTGGTAAGTCCGTTCGCCGGCCACGTCTTCAACCAGATCTCGCCAGGCTTTTCCCAACACTTCGTAAGAGCAGAGCTGATGGGCCATCGGCGGAAGTGAGTGCCTCAACTCCCGCAATTCAGGCCGGGTGTGCAACAGGCGAATCCGATCGGCCAGGCGCCGGGGATACTCCAGATCGACTTCACCCGCATATTCCAGCAGCATCAAGTTGGGCAGCACCAACGCGGCTTCACCCACCCGGCTGGCGAGAATGAACCGCCCCGCCGCCATGTACTCCGGCAGCTTGCCCGTTGTTCGCACCTGGCCCGGAAGGTTGTTGGTCTGGGTGGAAAGGGCGACATCCATGAGGCGCAGATAAACCGGAACATCCCGGTAGGGAATCCGTCCGCAGAAGCGAATTCGCTCGCGAACCCCCGCAGCTTGCGCCTTGGCCTCCAACCAGGGCCGCCCGTCACCGTCACCAATGATCACGGCCTCGACCGGAAGATCGCGCAGGTGGACCAGCGCTTCGACGAGATCCCAACCGTAACAGATCTTCAATCGCGGGCTGTACACCAGGGAACCCATCATTCCGAACACGAAACGATCTCCGAGACCGAGTGACTGGCGCAGGTGCGCAACCGCTTCAGGGGTTACGGAATCCTGCTCGGCGTAGCCGTCACGGATCAGGACCACCCGATGATGTCCACGAGCCAGGAGATACTCCCGATGCTGGGTTCCCCGCACCACGACGGCGCTGGCGTGCCGCTCCGCCAGGGTCTCCACCAGCCACAAGAGGGGAAGGCGCGGCCCCGCACCGATGCCCGATCTCCTGGCCATTTCGAAGATGGTGTCACCGGTGTCCAGGATGTAAGGCAGGCGGGCCCTCAGTTTCCAACTCAGCGCTAGGGGGGCTCCGGGGATGGCGGTGTTGCAGACGTAGAGGAGATCGGGTTGGTACCGACGCACCTCGGCATTCCACCGGCGGGCGGTCTCGCTTCGGCTGCCGTCGCGATAGAGACCATGAACCGTTCCTGGGTCCATTTCCCGGCTCAAGCCGCGAACCCGCATGGCTTCGATGCTGCCGGGACCGCCATGTACGAAGGCGGCGATTCGTGGGGAGGTCGTGGTCATGAAGATGCTCGGTCACGAATCGCCTCCTCATAAACCTTGGCCGTCTGCCGGGCGCACCTATCCCAGGAATACTGCACGGCCGTGGCCCGTGCCTCGATCCCAAGCTGTCGTCCCCGGTCGGGTAGGGAGTCGAGGTGCCGGAGGCAGCCCTCGATGGAGGCTGGATCCGTGGCGCGACAAAGGAGGCCATTCCGTTCGTGGGTCACCAGCTCCGCCGCTCCAATGGAATCACCCACCACCACGACCAGTCCGGAGGCCATGGCCTCGGTCACCACCAGCCCAAACGGATCATACTCGTTGGGGTAAACGAACACATCGGCCGCCCGGAAGGCCTCCTCGGGTTGGGGATCGAACCCATGGAAGGTGATGCGCTCCAGGACGCCGACCGCCGCGGCTTGGGCCCGATAGGAATCCATAACCGACCGGGAAACCACCAGCAGATGAGCCTGGGGAAAAGCCGGCAATTGCCCGATGGTGGCCGCCAAACCCTTGACGGCCTCGCCCATGAACAGCCAGTTCCAGCGGTCGGGAGAGA
This sequence comes from uncultured Verrucomicrobiota bacterium, assembly GCA_964474315.1. Lineage (GTDB taxonomy): Bacteria > Verrucomicrobiota > Verrucomicrobiia > Limisphaerales > UBA9464 > UBA9464. The sequence continues at coordinate 36,930 of CAYYSX010000020.1, forward strand.
TCTTGAACCGCTGCTGCAGAGCCTTCCGTTCATTCGCGTCGCGAGCGGGTCGGAACCGTTCGCTGTCCGTGCCGTGGTAGATCACATGGAGCGCCTTGTTCCAGCCATACTCCTGTTGAATCTCCCGCCCCAGGGAACGGGCAATGGCAATGAGGTGACGCGCTCGGCGCTGTCGGTAGAACGCCCGTTCTGCAGGAGTAACGAGTCGTGCAAACCAGCGTGACCGCCATCCCGCCGCACCCAGGTGTCGTAGCCGCGCCCCATTGCACATATGACCGGTGATGAGGTCCGCGTGCCACGAGCTGAGCCCTTGGGCATGGATGAGGTCGGCTGGGTGGCGCCGTAGCGAGCGTTCGGCGGCCAGGAGAAAGGTCGAGATGGTGGTGATGACGTTGAAACGGTAGGCGGGAACCCGGTGATACCTGACCCCGGCGACTTGGGCGTCCGTCCAGGTATGGGCGTGAACGTCGAAGGAGAAATGGGGACTGAGCCGGCGCACGAGTTCGTGGCAGTAGCGCCCTTGTCCCAGGTTGGGGTCGAAGTCATGGACCACCAAGGCCACGCGTCGGGGAGCGGGGGTGGAGGCCGGCATCGGATTCAACGGCGGGGACCCGCCTTGGAACCGGTGCCGTGGTACAGGAACTTCTTGGGCTTGGCGTTGGCCGGCTGGGCGGGGGGAGGCGTGGGGCGCGGGGGATTGGGCGCGTACAGGAACGGGCGATTCGTTTTCTGGGCCTCGATGGGGATGCCAGCGCTGATGGTCGGTTTCGACAACAAGCCCTCCCGCCTGGAACGCTCGTGATCCTCGTACAGACGGTTGAGCGCACCCAGATGGAACCAGATGATGGCACCCACGGGGATGGCCAGGAACGGCGAACCCACCGGAAAACAGATGAACGCCGCGATGAACATCGTCCCTGCCGTCACGGCGGTCGTCTCTAGGCCCGTTCCCCGTAACCGGCGCATCCACAGTAGCGAATCTCGCGAACCGGCTACAAACAGCGCCGTGAAGGCCACCAGCCCGAAAACACCAAAATCCACTGCCACCCGACCGACATCCCCGTCCACCGGCTTCCAGTCGAACAGCGAAACCAGATGCCCCAGCGCCGATGGTAGTCCGTGGCCGGAACGACCCAGGCCGCCGCCCAATGGATTCTCCAGCAGATGGTTCATCGCGGGCCGAACCACGATGTAGAGCCGACTCATCACCACTGTCGGATCTGCCAGCACCGACAGCCGGTTCAGGGAGGAAACACCGAGCAGATTCGCCACCACCAGCAGAACGCCCAGCAGCAGCGCCACCGGCACGGCGAGCTTGAACAGAGTCCGCCGATACCAGGCGATGATCAGCAGGCTGATGCCAACGATCACAATTGCGCTTCGCGAAGCGCTGAGGAAAATACCGTACGCGGTCGGAATCATAATCACCGCCAGTAACAGTCGGACCCCCAGTTTCATGCCGGGATACGAAATCCAGGCGAGTCCGATGAGCAGGCTGTAAGCCATGGTGCTTCCAAACGCGGCGGCCGAAACGAAGGTCGAGAAAGCCCGGAATTTGGTCACCCCCTCATCCGCATAAAAGGACCCCCTCATCATATTCTCTAAGGTTTGGTTCGCCTCGGCCATCTGGCGCAGTACCTCCGGATCCTGGCGTGCCCCGTAGATCGCCGTGATTACGCTCATTAACAGAATGAGCATCCCATAAAAGATCAGTTGTTCCCGGCTCCGGAATAGATGATATCCCATCAGGTACATCAGGGGCACCAGAGCCCAACCTCGGAACGAAGCCAGCCGCACTAAGTAGGGAACTTCGGTGGGCAGTAGCCCGTAAATAATACACAATCCCAGGACAATCTGAAGCGCCGTACTGGTACGGCTCTTGGGAAACAACTTCAGCCCCTTCGACACCGTCAGCATCGAGAGCCCCAGCGCGATCATCAACGGAATGTCATAGGCATACACCATGATCCCGCCGGGGTATTTGTATTTGAGCCAACCATGCAGGAACCCGATGATCAGGGCAAAGATCAGCAGCAGGTTGGAGATCGGATTGTCCCGGACGAGCTGGTAGAGATAGCGCGGCCTCAGCCGCAGCCGCCAACTTAGGTTTGTGGGATCCTCCGGGAGGGTCGGCAAAGGGAGGTTGGAGGTGCGAAGCGGCATGTCAGCGACGGTCCGAGAGTGACGGGTTCCTCAGTACCTGGGAATAGACCTCCTCGGTCTGGCGGGTATGTTCCTCGATAACGAACAGGCGCCGGCTGCGCTCCCGTGCCGCCGCCCCGAATTGCTGGAGTTGCTCCGGATTCGCCAAGGCCTGCGCCAAGACCTGCTCGAGACGGCTCTGGTCCCCGATGGGAACCAGCCATCCGGTCTTCCCGTCTTCGATGATGGCGGCGGGGCCCACCGTCGCGAAGGCAATCGTCGGCACCCCCAAGGCTTGGGCCTCGGCCACCGCCAGACCGAAATCCTCTTCATACGCTGGATGCAAGGTCAGGCAACTGGCACCGAGCAGCCCCGCCACGTCGGCATCCGGAATGAAGCCGGTGAAAGTGATCCGGTCCGTGACGTTGAGCTCGGCTGCGAGGGCGCGCAGCTCGCGTTCGTAGTCATTCTCCTGACCGAACAGGGATCCCCCAATGACAATCCCGTGAACACCGGTGGCGCGGGGCAAGCTGGCCATGGCCCGCACAAACTCCCGCTGCCCTTTGAAGCGTTGCAGCCGTGCTCCCATGGACACCCAACGCTGCGTCTCCGGCAGTTGATACGTTTGCGCCAATTCGGACCGGCTCGTGCCTTGGTCGAGTTGAGCCGTGTTGACACCCGGCCAGATCATCCGCGTCGGCTTGCCTGCGCGTTCATAGAACTGGGCGGTGCGCGGACAATTGCCAATTACCTGGGTCGTCGGAATGGAAAGGATGGCCCGAGTGGAAAGTCCGGGCACTTCGACGGTGTGCCCGGTCCACACCTCGGGGATTCCGGCCAGCCGGGCGGCCCATCCGCCATAGACGTGAGCGCGAAACCCGTTGCTGTGCAGCAGCGCGAATCCGTGCTCGCGTGCCAGCCGCGACACCTGCCAGATGGTGCGGGCCACGGCGGGAAGGTTTCGCATCCGGTGCTCCTTCAGCACGTAGTTGTCCACCTTCAACTCCCGCAGTTCATCACTTAACGGTCCCGGCCGCAACTGGACGAGCACGGGCTGAAACCGGGTCCGGTCCATTACCCGGAACGTATGAAGCATGGTGACTTCGGCGCCGCCCTTTTCGCCGACGCACGAAATCCAAGCCACCTTGGCTGGGGTACTCATGCCGGCGTCGCCTCCCGCGGTGGCAGCCAGCGGCGGATTGCCGCCAGCACGTGATCCGGGACTATCAATTCCATGCAGTTGCTGACCGGACAGCGCTCATCGAATCGCGGCTTGTAGCACCCCTGGCAGGGCAGGCCCGGATCGAGGATCTCGCCCCGTCCGTACAGGTGGAATTCATGACCGTTGAAGATGTTGTTGAACAGGATTACGGGTTTTTCCAACGCGATCGCCACATGCATGGCCATGGTCACGGCGGTGACCACCAGGTCGGTTTCTGCCACGAGTTCGAAGAAGTGCCGGAACGGGACCACTCCCTCGTAACGCGCGCCGGATTGCGCGGCCAGTTGCTGGTTTTTCTCATGCTCCAACGGGCCTCCCAAAAGGAGGACCGAGAATCCTGCTGTCTGCAGGTCGCGGGCCAACTGGACCCAAAACGTCTGCGGCCAGATCCGCGTCAGCCATACGTTGCTGGTTCCGGTGTTCAGACCGATCAACGGAGGGGCATCGGGCGGACGGGCCGGGATCCCAACGTCCTCCAATAAATAGGTTTCTCCCTCCCATTCATAGCCGCAGATTTCGAAGATTTCGGCTGGATAATGGCGAGTATTGGCCCGCATGAGATCATCCCACACCCCTGTCAGCCACTTACGCTCCGCCCGGGGATCCAGGGGGACGATCTTTCCGAGCCGGCTCAGACCAAAGCCCCGTTTTTCCCGAGCCCGAATGGTTCCCGCCAACGCGCAAACGTCAAAATCCTTGTCGAGGCTGAGCAGGAGATCGAACTCCTCGGCTTGGAGACGAAGGCAAGTTTCCCAGGAATACTTGAGCAGGCGGTTAACCCAGCGGGCGGGAACGAAATCGGGAAACGAAGTCACCCAGGTAACCTCGGCGTCCGGATGAAGCTGACGCAGGCGTCGCAGCAGCGGAGTGCAGCGGAGGACTTCTCCGGCCAGGCCGACTTTCAAGATCAGGATGCGGTATCGGACCGGCTGATACTGCGGGCAGTCGGCGCAATGGACGCCGGACTCTTTGTGCGGGCGACACGGCTTGTAGCCATTGAAATGGATGCAGTCATCCCGGACCAACATGAGCTGCAAGGCTTTCAGAGGCCATTCTTGGAGGCAACCCGCCGGTTGAACGG
>CAYYSX010000021.1:0-40315 GCA_964474315.1 uncultured Verrucomicrobiota bacterium
GCTCGGGGCTGGTGTAGGCCGGCGTGCCGATGAACGAATGGAAATGCGTGAAGAGAGTCTTGTCGGTCAGCCGCTCGCCGGCGATGGCCTTGGCGATGCCGAAATCGATCACCTTGGGCACGGGCGCGCCGTCGTTGACCGTGACCAGAATGTTCGAGGGCTTGAGGTCGCGGTGAATGATGCCTTTCTGGTGCGCGTGCTGAATGGCTTGGCACACCTGCACAAACAACCGCAGCCGCGCCTCGGTCGGAAGCCGCGCTTCATCGCAGAACCCCGTGATGCGCACGCCGCGCACCAGTTCCATCACGAAATACGGCCGCCCGGCCTGGGTCGCGCCGCCATCGAACACTTTGGCGATGTTGGGATGATCCATCACCGCCAGCGCCTGCCGCTCCGCCTCGAATCGCGCGATGACCGAGTGTGTGTCCATGCCCAGCTTGATGACCTTGAGCGCCACGCGACGGCGCACCGGCTCCTCCTGCTCGGCCATATAGACCACGCCGCAGCCGCCCTCGCCGATCTTTTCTAGCAGTTTGTAACGGCCGATCCGGTCCCCGGGCTGCTCGCCGCCTTCGCTGGCCAGCAGCGTGGAGTCCGCGTCTTCGCCCAGCCCCGTGGGCGGGTGTTCCAGAAAATCACCGGCGTGCTCGGCGGCGCGCAGCAGGGCTTCAACGCGTCCGCGCAGCGCGGGGTCCGTCCCGCACGCCCCGTCGAGATACGCCGCGCGGGCCTCGGGCGTCGCGTGCTGGAGCGCTCCGGCGAAGACGGCGGATTCCGGGGAAGCGGGCTTCATGGCATGCGGTTCATCGCCCATAGATGAGCCATTTTGGGGCAAATCGGCTCATTCCATAGGAAAAGAGCGAAAAGAAAAAATCCGTGAGCCTTCTTGCCGCGATTTGGCTCATGACGGGGTGGACGCGATGAACGCGGTCCCGCTGCGAAGCCGTTATGAACATTCAACCCAGACGTCACCTCCTTGTCCTCCTGGTGCTGGTGAAAAACCGGATTTCCGGTGGTTTCATCCAGTTCCTGTCGCTTTCGCTGCTGCTGGCCGCCAGCCCGGCCTCAGCGCAAAGCACGGCGTTCACCTACCACGGCCGGCTGAACAACAACGGCGTGCCGGTGAGCGGGCCGTATGACATCCGCTTCACCCTTTACGACGGGAATGTCGCCGGCAACCCCGTCGCCGACCCCCTCCCCGTCAGCCCCGTGGAGGTCGCCAATGGGTTGTTCACCGTGCGGATTGATTTCGGCGCGGACATCTTCACCGGTCCGGCGCGCTGGCTTCATGTTGAGGTGCGCCCGGTGGGCGGGGCCGACTACACGGTGCTCTCCCCGCGCCAGGAGGTCACGTCCTCGCCCTATGCGATCCGGGCGCAGACCGCCGGCACTGTGGCGAGCGGCGCGGTGACGGCGGGACAGTTGAACACCGCCGGCGTCGCACCGGAGCCGGGGCAGTTCCTTTCCTACGACGGCGGGAACCTCACCTGGGCGGCTCCAGGAGTGGCGACGGGCAATATCTGGTCGGTCCTGAACAACAACGCCTTCTACAGCGCGGGCAACGTCGGCATCGGCACAGGCACCCCCGCTCATCGCCTGAGCCTCAGCGGCGGTCCGAACTGGACCCAGAATGGCTGGGTGGGGGCGGTCGAATTCCCGAATGGCTCCGCCCTCGGCTGGCAGGCCAACGCGGCAGGCCAGCGGTTCGGCATGGGCCACGCCAACACCGGATTCTACCTGTTCCGCACCGCCAGCGATCCGGGCACCGCCGGCAGCCCGGCGCTCTACGATTTCGTGGTCAATGACGAGGGCAACGTCGGCATCGGCGTCAACGCCCCCACGGCGGGCTACAAGCTGGAAGTGAACGGGGCCGCCCTCCTGCGGCCCGGCAATGGAACGGTTCAATTCGGCTCGCCCAACGCGGAGTTGGGCCTGTCCATCACTCCGACCGCCGGCAACCGGGCCGATCTGCGATTCGACGGCTCGGTCCTTAAATTGGTGGCCAGCACGGGCGTCGTGCCACCGTCGGCCCTGAATGGAATCGCGGTCCATACCTCCGGAAACGTGAGCATGGGCTCCCTGGAACCGCCGCAGGCCAAACTGCAGATCGTCGCGCAGAACGCGCTGTCCCTCGTGGGCTATCAACCCTTTCTCACCCTGGCCGACGCCAACGCCGGTTACGCGCGCAGCCGCATTCAGGGAGTGAACGGAGAGCTCGTTTTGGAGCCGGAGAGCTTTGTGAATGGCAGCAATCCCAACGCGGCGGTGGTGATTGCCAACTCTGGAAACGTCAGCGTCCGGACGCTCACCATCCGCGGCGGGGCCGATCTGGCCGAACCGTTCGAACTTTCCCACGACGGTATCGCCAAAGGCTCCGTGGTGATCATCGATGACGAACAGCCCGGGAAATTGAAACTGAGCACCCGCGCCTACGACACGCGCGTGGCGGGCATCGTGAGCGGCGCCAACGGCGTGAATCCCGGGATTCGTTTGCATCAGGCCGGCGTTTTGGAAAAGGGAGAGAATGTGTCGCTCAGCGGACGGGTCTATGTCCTGGCCGACGCGGGCGGCGGCGCGATCAAACCGGGCGATCTGCTCACCACTTCGGACACCCCGGGCCACGCCATGAAGGTTTTCGACCCCGGCCAGTCGCAGGGCGCGGTCCTCGGCAAAGCCATGAGCGGATTGACCGAAGGCAAAGGCATGGTGCTCGTGCTCGTGACATTGCAATAAGCAGAACGGAGGAGAATACGATGAAAAAGTTTTCGACATCTTGGTTGCCGCCATTCTTGGCGCCGATCCTCCTTCTCGGCTTGATTATCAATGCCGGCGCCCAAGGAATCACGCTTGAGGATTTCGGGCATCAGAAGATGAAAATCAACGGAACCCTGGCGGTGGGAGCGCGTCCGACATTGGTTATTCTGCTGGATCTGGCCGACACCGGAAGCTTCGCGCACAGCAACTCCTACTACGACAATCTGGTCTTCAATGTCTTCAACACCAACTCGGCCGGGTTGCGGAGCGTAAACGGATTCATGCTCGTGAACTCGCATGCGCGATTCAGCTTGGCCCGCGCGGGCGCCGGGCTGATTGGTCCGCTCAAGTTGCCGGCCGCCGAACGGACGCAGGCGCTCACCAACGATACCATGAGATCGGGTTTCACCATCCAGGCCGCCTGGACCGCAGGATTTAACTTCGCGCAATTCGACAGCAACGGCGACGGGCGAATCACTCACGATGAGCTGTTGGTTTTGATCTTCAATAACCTCACGCAGGATGACTCCGGGGCGGCGCGCTGGGCCAATCCGAGCGGCATCCACGGCGCGGACTTCACGCCGCCGGATTCGCCCGTCTCCTTCGGGATTATGGTGGGGTTGATGACGCAGCGGGTGAGTTTCGCCACGCTTTGCCATGAGTTCACGCATGTTCTGGGCACTCGGGATCTTTACGGAGGTCTCAACGGGGAGACAGTCTGCTATAATTATCAATACACACTCATGAGCTGCACCATCACGCGTGCGGATGACATGGTTAGTTTCGGGCTCGACGCCTGGCACAAGTTGCAGTTGGGATGGGTCGACCCGCGAATCCGTTTGCTTTCGACCGGCGGCGTGGAAACCACTGCCGCGGCCCAATCCGTCGCCGCCACGGACGCCCCCGTTATTCTTTACGATCCCGCCCGCGGTTCGAAAGAATTTTTCCTGGTGGAGTACCGAACAAGGAACAGTCCCGGGGGGGCGGGATACGAGGACGACCTTCCTTCGAATGGACTTGCCATCTGGCACGTCGTCCACGATGCCAACAATAACCTGTTTCAATTTGCCAACGGCATCCCATCGGTACGGCTCTACGGCCCGCCGGATCTTCAGCCCGGAACCGGTCCAAACCTGCTTTGGAACAACAACGTCACCACCCCTTTGCTCACTTGGGCAGACGGAACGGCCACCTCGACAAAAATCAACGTAAAACCCTTCAACTCGGGTGACGGCAGCGTCGCCTTCGAGTGGTTTACGCCGTCCGAAACGTGGGTTGAATTTCAATACAGCGGCGTCGAGCAGGGATCTTTCGCGCAGCCGTTTAACACCCTCGCCGAAGCCGTGAACGCCGCTTCGCACGGCGGCATAGTCAGATTCAAACGAAGTGGTTCGAGCGCTGAAGCCCTAACCATATCGAAGCGGCTCGACTTTCAAGCGTCGGGTGGGGCAGTCACGATTGGACGTTAAAATCGGGCAATAACCCGCCAAACCAACTTTCCCTTATGAAATTGACGATGACGTTCCTGGCGGTGGCTAGCCTGGCGGCCGCGAGCACTCTCGCCCAACCCTATACCATCGACTGGCACGACCTGGCGGCCGGCGGCCTGAGCGAGGGCGGCGGCTATTCCCTGAGCGGCGGAATCAGCCGGGAAGGCGCTGGACAGATGAGCGGCGAGGGTTTGACCTTGGCCGGCGGGTTCTGGTCGGCGGCTGCCGGGCCGTCCCTTGGAGAAAGCGTCACGATTTTCGATAACATCCCGGGCGGAGAGAGCGGCGGCTGGGGAGCCACCAGCACCATCTGGCTGGCGGGAAAAATTTGCCTTGGGTCGCAAGCCTACCAGCTCGATTCGCTGAGCCTGCTCCTGAGCAGCGGAAACTTTGTCGGAGCTCCGCAGTCCCCCAGCACCGTCCGGCTCCGGATTTTTTCCGGCGACCCGGCGAGCGGCAAACCCGGCGCCGACCTCGGCTTGGTGATGAACCTCGCCGAGCGAGTCAACCCCATCACGCTGGATCCATTCGATCTGGTTGAATGGATTCCCACCACGCCGTTCACGCTCCTGCCCGACACCTGCTATTGGGCCGTCCTGAGCGTCGAAAGCGGCGCCGTTTCCGGGTGGATTCCTTCCGCCACGCCGCCCACCGGGGAGGCCGGAACCTTCGGCTACACCCGATCCGTCACCTCCGGCGCGACGTGGGAAGGGCCTTTCCTCACCGCGAACCACAAGATGCTGATCAAGGGTACGCCCGTGCCGACGCCGGTCGTCCCCATCACCCTTTTTGACAACACCGGGGGCATCGAAAATGGCCTTTTCGGAGTCACCGCCACCACCTGGCTGGCGAGCAAGTTCGGCCTCGCCTCGCAGTCGTATCAACTCGATTCCGTGAGCCTGCTGCTGAACAGCCTGGACGCCCTTGGCGCCGTGGGTCCGCCCTGCGCGGTCGAACTGCAAATTTACGCCCACGACCCGGTGACCGGCCGACCTTCCGCCAATACCGGGCTGGTCATGACCCTTTCCGGACGGACCAACCCCATCACGCTGCTGGGGGGACGGGAATTGGTTACGTGGATCCCCGCCACGCCGTTCACGCTGGAGGCGAATACCGGCTATTGGGCGGTATTGAGCGCCGAGAATGGAAAGCGGATAGGACCGATCGCTTCCTTTACGCAGCCCACCGGCGCTGCCGGGATTTTCGGGGTGACCTCGTCGGGGAACGCCGGCGCGACGTGGCAGCCGCCCCAATCCGGCAACGTCAAGATGCTCGTCCTGGGCTTTCCTGTCCCGGAGGAGCCACTGGATGTGGAATTCGTCGCGGATACGCAGACAGCCATTCCCGGCGGTGTCGGCACGTTCACCGATTTCCCGTCCGGACCGGGCTTGAGCGGCAACAATCTCGCCTTCTACGGCCTTGGGGCGGGCGGGCAGCAGGGACTCTATCTGACAACCCTTGGTTCCATGCAGACTCCGTCCCTGATCGCCAACCTCGACACGCCGATTCCCGGCGGCACAGGCAGTTTTCTGTCCTTCGACGCCGAGGCGGGAATCATCATCGTCAGCGGCCACACCGCGGTCTTTGCCGGCAGCGGCTCGGGCGGACAGCACGGCCTTTACGGCGCGGTCTTCGCCCCGCCGCTGGTCGGGGATCCGTTTCGCATCGCCGATACCGCCACCGCCATTCCCGAGGGCACAGGCAATTTCACGGAATTTCCCTATGTGCCGGGCCTTAGCGGCAACACCGCGGTCTTCACCGGCAAGGGCGCGGATGGGCAGCACGGCATTTACGGCGCGGTCTTCGCGCCGCCGCAGGTCGGGGATCCGTTTCGCCTCGCCGATACTGCCACGGCCATTCCCGAGGGCGCGGGCAATTTCATGGAATTCCCGAGCAGTCCAGGCATCAGCGGCTCCAACGCGGTCTTTGCCGGCAACGGAGCGGACGGGCAGCAGGGCATTTACGGCGCGGTCTTCGCCCCGCCGCTGGTCGGGGATCCGTTTCGCATCGCCGACACCACCACGGCCATTCCCGAGGGCACGGGCAATTTCACGGACTTTGGCGCCGAGGCAGGCATCATCATCGTCAGTGGCAACACCGCGGTCTTTGGTGGCAGCGGAGTGGGTGGGCAGCAGGGCATTTACGCTGCCGTCCTCGCGCCGCCGCAGGTCGGCCCGCCGTCCCGCATCGCGGACACCGCCACCGCCATCCCCGAAGGCACGGGCAATTTCACGAGCTTTGGCGAAGCCAGCGTCAGCGAGACCGACGTGGTTTTTCTCGGCTACGGCGCCGGCGGACAGACCGGCATCTATGACTTAACCGGCGGCCAATTACTCAAAGTCGTCGCTGTCGGCGAAGCGATCAACGGGAAGACGATCATCGGTTTGAGCTTTTCCCGCGGAGGCGTCTTTGGCGACCCGGTGGCGTTCCAGGCGACCTTTGAGGACGGCTCGCAGGGCGTCTATCGGATGGCCATGGTTCCGCTGTCGTTCGAACTCCGCATCACGGAGGTGGAACGAGAAGGAAGCGATTTGCGTCTGAGCTTCACCTCACTGACCAGGATCAGCTACGTGATCCAAAGCTGCACCGACCTGGTGTCAGGAACCTGGACCCTCGTCCCGGGCACGGCGACTTCCGGCAATGGCGGCATCGTGCAGGTGGCCCTCCCCAATGAGGTGAACCCAGCAAGGCGCTTCTATCGTGTGTTGCAACAGCCTTGACCCATTGAAACAATCAGCGTGTCCGAAATTGGAGATCTGTATGACTTTGTGTGGGTGGAAATCGGGGCGGCGGGGCGATTCCGGATGGTCGGCGCCCTACGGAGGTCAGGTATTGTTCGCTGCGCTCCACCTTGACCGCCTTCGAGCGCCGACTTTGGGGGGCACGTAGGGTTCTGCTTTGCAGAACTCCATCCTCAGGGGATCGCGTGTGCCGGTAGCTGACTGGGTACTGGATTCGCAACAACCGGATCGAATGGGTGAAAGATTGGCTCAACCAAAAAACCAAAGGGATATTTCCTCCAGTAATGCCAAGGAGGGCCGAAAGCGGCGAGGCGGGCTGTGGCTTCGTTTTTGGAAGGATTGGTAGCTTCTGCGTAGCCTCGATATCCGTACCGCGGATGCTACCGACAGCTCCGCCCGACGCCGGTGCAGGGCCTCTTCCTCAGCGGACCGCACTTCTCGCCTTCGGTAGCGGTAGCTCGAACGGGCCAGGCCCAGGGGAAATGCACCACACGGCGCCGGAAAAACCGGCCAGGTTCGTAGTCGCACGCCACAAAAAAGACCATGCTCAAAGCTGCTCAAAATTCGTGCCGCGGGCAGTGGAAAACGCAAAATCCGGCCGAATCAGCGGGCAACCAGTGCATATCCGCGCAGAAACCTGGAAGTAAGGGTCGGAATCGGGCGGCGATTCGACACCCGAACTAACCCTCACTTCCCATTGAACCTCAGTCCGTTGGAGCGACAGGTCACAGAACTGCCAGAAGATGTGCCGATTTCGCGGGTTTCGTCAACTCGTCGGTGGATTTCCGACTACATACCAGCCAGTCCCTCACTACTCCATCCAAGACCGCTTTGCTGGCACTTCTGCCGGGCACCAGCGCGTGCGAGGTACTCCATTATATGCGGCTTGGAGGAGTGCCCAGCAGGTGGTTCCGAAGACGGTGGAAAGCCATTTTTCAAAGCTCGCCTATGTTCACAGATAGCCTACATACCCTGGATGATTCTACAATTTTGGCCACGGGAGTAGCAGCCGGTGGTCAGGGTCGAACAGAATTCGGCGACTCGTTGGCACAGAAATACCCCGATTTCCTGGATTTTCAATCAGAATTCAGAAGTACTCGCCACAACTCAACCGGACTCTCTCGATCACGGTTATTGACAGGCGCTGCAGAGACATAAGATCCACCCATACACCAACTCAACAAAATGGGACTTTTGGTGGGGTGAGCGGTTGCCACCGGCCGACAGGAAGAATTCTCCGGCAGCGTCGCGTTTTGCGCAAGTTCCCTCCTGCAGCAGCATTGTCCATGCACCACAGGGTGAAAGTCTCTTGGTTCTTCGTGGCGAAGCCCGCCCGATCTTTGAATCGTCCGCAGCGGCGATCAGGCAATCAAAGCGGGAATCTCGTCGATACCCAATTTCGTGGAGAGCATAGCGGCGACTGCCACCGTTGGTCGATCAAACGGCAGTCTCTGCCACCCGATGGCCGATTCGGGGAGGGCACTCTGCGAGTGCCGGTACTGGGTCGTTCAGAAACTCGCTCCAGTCCATCGCGTTGGTGATGAGTCATGGCTTGATCTGGCTACTGAGGCAATCCGTTCCCTCCAATGTCCCAATAGCTCCTCAAGTATAGCGGAATCTGTCTGGCGCTCCTTGCGCTTGGTGTCAAGCTTCGGTTCGATGATGAGCTGTCGCTGGCGCGCCTTCGACCGCCACCCCACGCAGATCTTCAATGGCGGTAGGATGAATCGTGGCCAATCCATCAAGGCTTAGAGTGGCCGACAAACGGCAAATCCCCGGGTACATTCCGTAGCGTGCATGGTCCCACAATGGAGCCCGACGTCTTCGGGAACCTAGCCATTGTGGCGGAAAAAGTCAGTGGTGTGATTGGTGCGGATCGGCCGGATTGAAGTTGTCGAGATGGAACAGGCTCAGTGCTGTTTCGTGCGAATCCATACCCGCCGGCTGCTCATCCCGTCCTCGCCACCACAAGTGCCAAGCTACTTGGCTTAAGGGCGGCAGACAGCATCAGAGTTTCGAACGTCGGCAACGATATAATTATAAATACATTACTGATTTCTTGGAACTACCAGATCCGAAAGTATCGGTCACGTTCATTAGTATCTCGGTTAATGTAATAAGCATTCACAATTCATGCGACGTACCCTTCGGCGGCTGTAGTTTGGGCTCGACTGAGGCTGATTCGTCAGGAAATTCTTGCGCTTGTTTATGGAAAAAATTTCCAGACTCAAATCCGGACCGACCGTGGTCGCCGCGACAGACGCGTGGCGGATCGACCTCTGGTCGGGTTGGCAAACACCTCATTTGTGGTGAAAGTGAACCTGAACAACCAAACGGTACTGGTCACCGGCGCGGCACGCGGTATCGGCCAGGCGATTGCCAAGATCCTCGCAGCGAACGGTGCCCGGCTGGCCCTCGCGGATGTGGATTTTGAAGCCGTCCGACAGTTTTCCCAGCATCTCCCGGATAGCCTGCCTGTTCGGATGGATGTCGGAGATCCGGAACAGGTCGAGGGTGGGATTGACCAAGCGTTGAGGGCATTCGGGCGGCTCGACATTTTGGTCAATAACGCTGGTATCAATAGCGCAGAGCACCGAGTGGAGGTTGATCGATTTCCCCTCGAAGAATGGGATCGCATTCTGAGAGTGGATCTTACCGGCTTGTTTCTGGTTAGCCGCGCCGGATCACGGCCGATGATCCGGCAAGGGTCAGGGCGGATCATTAACATCGCATCCGTAGCCGGGCTGGTTCCGTTACGCCTGCAGAGCGCCTATGTGGCGGCCAAAGCGGGGGTAGTGAATCTCACCCGGTCCACGGCCCTCGAGTTGGGGGGGCGGGGCATTCTGGTAAACGGGGTGGCTCCCGGGTCCATCATGACCGACGGCACAAAAAGCTTATTCTATGGACCGGATGGCAAAATGACGAATCATGTGGCCTCAATGCTGGCCCATATTCCTCTCGGGCGTCCGGGCGATCCCGCGGATGTGGCAAATGCGGTGCTCTTCCTGGCGGCGCCGGAGAGCGCCTATGTCAACGGCCACATCCTCACCGTAGATGGGGGATGGACTTCCGGATATATGCGGGAATTTTGACGGCGGGCCACCTGCAGTCTTGTGGCAATGTCATTAAGTTAACGCTGAGGCTGTGGCTCAAGCGAAGGCTTTGTACGTGAAAGAGAAGTCGGCTTGGGGACGGAAGTTCCGTGGGAAGCGCCGTCCGGGACGGATCGGACACGGCTTTTTGGCATAGCGCTGGATTAAGCGCCCCAGGAGCTGACCCACCCGCTCCGGCAGCGCCAACAGCCCGTAGAGCGTTTGGCGCGTGAGCGTCAGTGCCCGGGTCCGGTTCACCTGGTACTGATGGCGCCGATTTTGGGTGCGCTCGGCCACCAACGGGCCCGCCTCCTGGGAAAGCAGGGTGCTGAGATTCTCCAGCAGAATCCGGCCGTGAAAGTCCTGCTCCACCGCCCGATGGCTCTTGCCACTCCAGCGCTCCAGTTCACTGCGGCTTTTGGCAAACTGGTACTCCTCCACGCCCCAGCGCCGGGCGTACAGCTCGGCCAGCTCCTCCACCGAGGCCTCCGCCCGGTCCAGGTTGGTGATCAGCACCTCGACTTCTCCCGTCGGGAGTACCACCTTGACCAACCGCACGGTCAACGGGCCGGCCGGAATGCCCAACTCTTCACAGGACCGGCGCTGCTGGGCCTCCGGTTCCCAGACCACGGTCCGCTCCCGTTCGGCTGCTGCCAGAAAGTCCCCCAACAGACGGGTCCAGTTGCGGGTTTTGATCCGGGCACAGAAGCCGACCGAGCGGTTTTCCAGGTCGCGGAACAGGCGGTACGATCCATAGTTGCGGTCCAGCAGGACCAGATCGTCTGGACCGCAGCGCTGCACCTGCCCGGCGGCCAGGGCCGGTTCGCTGACCTCGTAAGGAGCGATCGCCGCCTCCAGGCTCAGGTGGTTGAGCACGTCGTAACAGAGGCTGATCCGGGCCAACGGAGTGCCGTTCTGTGGATCCCAGCCCGCGGCTCCGGCAAAGGCCGCGGCGCAGTCGGCGTGGACACCGCGCAGGCGCACAGTGGAGCCGTCCACCGCCAGCACGCGCCGTCCTTTCCAGCGTTGGAAGGACCTTTTTTGATAAAACTCATCGAGGAGGAGCCGGTTCAGTTCGGCGAACGCCTCCGGGAGCACGTTCCCGCGAGCCTGACAGAAGGCGGCGTCGGTGGGCGGTTCGGTTCCGGGGTGGGCCTGGTCGAAGAAGCGCTCCAGTTCGCGGGCCAAGGAACTTCTCAGGTTACCCAGGATCAGGAAGCAGATCGTCTGAAAGGACAGCGGACTGCGCCGGGTGAAGTCCTTAGGAGTCGCCCGATGCGCGTGGATAAAGTCCTTGCGCTCGGTGGTCTGTTTGATAATGTCTAAGAGGCTGGCATAGAAATTGCACGCCCTCCTGGGATAAGCTTGGCGTGCTTTTCTTCATAAGATTATCTTGGTGACCGATGGAAGTTTACGTCAGTGTTAAGTGCATGGCGTAAGATTAGAGAGAAGTGAGGCTGACGGCCAGCTTTTCTTCGAAAATCACCGACTTTTTTATCGAGAACCTTCGAGTCTTAACTTAATGACATTGAGTCTTGTGGACAGGAAAATGCCCCGACAGTTTATTTCCCCGGAGACACTGCCTGCCATGAGGTTCTGGTGGCGTTCGTGCGTCCATTCAAGCCCGACGTCCTGGTGACCGTAATCAATGGCTCTTTTCGCAAACCTGGGACCTGCTGAAGCCACACGGCTGGCGAAGGAACTGGATGTCAGGAAAGTCATCCCCTGTCATTACGACCTGTTTCCGGACCAGAGGCAATCCCAAGAGTGTTGCGGACCAGTCTCACCCTTGAAGAAATCGGAGAGCGCTATCAGGTACTTGAATACGGCACTCCCTATACCTTTAGCGTCACTTCTGAGTTGAGGTCCTGAGATCACGCGCTTTCCTTGTGAGGATCGGAGCGCGTTTGTCGTTGACCCGACTTTCGGCCGGGATAGTCTTGCGTCCCGGTGCGGAGTTCGAATGGAGATCCAAGTTCATTCACTGGCCCGGGCCGAGTTGCCCCGGCTGGCGGAGGTCAACGAGACCCGCCAGCCGTTGCGGGAATTACACCCGATCTGGGTCCGTCGGGCTTCGGTGGAAGGCGGCCCGTGCATCCCGCATCCCGAGCGCCATCCCTACTGCGAGGTCGGTTTTACCTGTGAAGGACAGGGGGCGTATTATGTGGAGAATGAGACCGCGGAATTTCGGCCTGGCGATCTCCTCTTGGTCGGCACCGGCGTGCCCCACTGGGGAGTCATCAGCGAGTTTCCTTACACCGCGATTGTCGTTTACTTCCTGCCGAGCGTCCTAATCGACTTCGGGCCGGAGACGGACGGTGCCCGCATTCTGAGGCGTTTGACTGCAAGTCAGACGATGAAGAATCGCCTGCTGCGCCTCCCGCCAGCGTTGAGGCGTCATGTCGGACGCCTGTTTCACGAAGTCGCGGTGGAGTTTGAAAGTCGCCAGTTCGGTCGGGAGATCAGGTTGCGGACGTTGCTGATGGAGTTGTTGGTTCTGGTCCTGCGGTGGGAGACCGATTCGGGGATGGCGATTGATGCGACTCAAGGCGGCATTGACTGGAAACCGATCATGAAGGCGCTGGACTATCTGCGCGAGCATTTCACCGATCCCATCTACGCGCACGAAGTTGCCCGGGCGGCTTGCCTCAGCGAGACGCGTCTGAATACGCTCTTCCATCAGGCCCTTGGAATGTCATGGGTCAAGTACCTGCAAGGCTACCGAGTCCACCGTGCCGCGGCGTACCTTGGTCAACCCGGCGCCAACGTTACCGAGGCCGCGCTAGCCGTCGGCTTCGAAAGTCTGAGCCATTTCAACAGCATCTTTCGTTCCTTCATGGGAGTGGCCCCGACGGTTTACGCCAAGAACGCCCATGGCCAAGCCAGGTCCCTCGACCCAGACCATCCAGGATGACGGTCCCCGTCTGTTTGGCTAAGCCCGCCGGATTCTCTTCATCGCAGACGGATGGCTGATCCCGCTCAAGGGGCGAGTAACTTGCTTGGAGCAGGAGCAGGAGGGTCTGCACCGGGGGATGGGTCGCGACCAGTTCCTGTTCGCCTCGCCTGTTGGTGTGGATTGCGGACGATTGTTCAATGGTAGGTAACGGGGAAAAACCGCGAAGAATTCTCGAAAATGATATGCCGATCCCAGGGTCCGTGAGGTAGCCTGAGCCGCATGCATTCTTGCCGGAGATCGCGGAAGCGGTGAGCCAGCAGACCTAAGTGAGTGCGGTCATGCCATCGATAGCCAAATGTTGGGAACTCTATGAGCAGAGGTTCCGGATTCGTCAGTTTGAGCTGGCGGCTCAGCAGCGTTACCAGGCCGGAGAGATGCCTGGTTTCATTCACCTGGGGGTCGCCGTCGATGGCAAGCATGTGGTGGCCGTCTGGGTAGCCACACGCCAAGCCGTCGAGCGGGTACGGAACGGAGAGGAGCCGACCTCGATGGAAGCGAAGACCTACCGGTTAGTTGGTCATCACGAAGGTGAAAAGGGCAATCGGGACCACCGCGATCGTGTGCTTGGTGGACGCATTGAGAAGCTTCTGATCCTCGGCCGCGCAATGACCGCCGAGGAAGTGCGCGCCTTGTTTGAGACGCGAAACCTTGACCGTTGATCCGGCGTTATATGCGGTTTTCCCAGCTCCTTCTCGGATTCATCGCAGTCCAGGCCGCGACGGCACCGGTGGACTTCGTACGCGAGGTGCGGCCCATCTTTGAGCGGCACTGCTACTCCTGCCACGGACCTGACAAACACAAATCCGGCCTGCGGCTGGACATCAAGGACGCCGCGTTCAAAGGCGGTGACAATCACGGCCCCGACATCATCGCGGGCAAAGCGAAGGATAGCCCGCTGATCCGTTTCATTACTGCCAATGATGATGAGGGTGAGATCATGCCTCCCAACGGTGAACGCCTCTCCCTTGCAGAAATTGAAACCCTCACCCGCTGGATTGATGAGGGTGCAGTCTGGCCTGATGGCGTGGACACGGCGAAGCTTGAAGACAAACGTGATCACTGGTCGTTTAAGCCGCTGACGAATCCCGCGCCGCCGGAGACAAAGGACCCGGCCTGGCTCCGCACCGACGTGGACGGCTTCATTCTCTTGCGACTGGAGCAGGAAGGCCTGCGTCCGTCGCCGGAAGCGGACCGTGTGACGTGGTTGCGTCGCGTTACGTTTGATCTCACGGGGCTACCGCCGTCACCGGAGCAAGTGGAGAACTTTGTCAAAGACCCGCGCCGTGACGCCTACGAACGCGTGGTGGACGACCTGCTGAAATCCCCGCGCTATGGTGAACGCTGGGCGCAGCATTGGCTTGATGTGGTGCGTTACGCGGATACCCATGGCTTTGAGGTGAACACCGAGCGAACGAATGCCTGGCCTTATCGCGACTACGTGATCCGCGCTTTCAACAATGACACACCCTATGACCGCTTCATCTGCGAGCAAATCGTGGGTGATGCATTGGGCGAGGACGCGGCCACGGGTTTTCTGGTAACCGCCTCCGTGTTGCTGCCGGGGCAGATCGGAGCCGATGAGCCCTCGAAACGCCTCGCACGGCAGGATGCACTGGATGACATCGTGATGAATGTCGGGCAGACGTTCCTCGGCCTGAGCGTGGGCTGCGCGCGCTGCCACGATCACAAGTTCGACCCCATCACCGCGCGCGACTATTATTCGATGCAGGCGTTCTTTGCCGGCGTGGAGTATGAGGATCGGGAGTTGCACACACCGGAAGCCGAGGCCTTGCGACTTGAATCCGAAAAACTGAAGTCGCGGCTCGCCAAGCTCAATCAGCAGCTTGCGCGCTTGGTGCCGTTGGCAAAATCCGGTGTGGAACGTCCTCCAGTCACCCCCCGAGCCAACACGGATCGCTTCGCACCCATGAGAGTGAAACGGGTGCGCTTCACGATCCGAGAAACGAACAACCTGGAGCCGTGCCTGGACGAGCTGGAGGTCTTCGACACCTCGGGCCGCAACGTGGCGCTGGCGAGCGAAGGCACGACGGTGACATCGTCCGGTGATACCATCGTCGCCGACTGTCACGAATTGCGGCATATCAACGATGGGCAGTACGGCAACGGGCGCAGTTGGATGTCTAACGAAATAGGCAAAGGCTGGGTCGTGCTGGAGTTTTCCGAGGAACACCTCATTGATCGAGTCGTCTGGGGACGTGATCGTAACGGAAAGTTCAGCGACCGGCTCCCCACCGACTACCTCATCGAAATCGCCGATGCGTCGGGTAAATGGTGCAGCGTCGCAGATTCCGGCGACCGGCGAAAATCGGCTCTCCGCGACCGGAACCCGGCCACCTTGACCACGGAGGGGCTCAGCGAGGTCGAAGCGAAGGAAGCAACAGCCTTGATGGAGGAGAAGGGCGCGGTGGAGATGAAGATCGAGGCGGCGGAAATCGGGCAGAAGGCATTTGCCGGAATCTTCCGTCCGCCCGACAAGATTCATCTGCTGAGTCGCGGCGATCCGGAGCAGCCGAAGGAGGAAGTCGTGCCCGCCGTGCTGAGTGCGCTGGGCGAGCTGAAGCTACCCCAGGACACCCCAGAGCAGGCTCGGCGCAAGAGGCTCGCCGATTGGATCGCCAGTCCGCAAAACCCGCTCACAGCGCGGGTGATGGTGAATCGTGTCTGGCAAGGGCATTTTGGCGTGGGTTTCGTCGGGACCCCCAGCGACTTCGGCCGTAATGGCGACAAGCCCTCGCATCCGGAGCTGCTTGACTCGCTCGCACAGGAATTCATCCGCTCAGGCTGGTCCATCAAACACCTGCACCGGCTCATCGTCCTCTCTGCGACGTATCGTCAGTGCAGCCGGATCGATCCGGCCGCACAGGCGAAGGACGCCGATGCCCGTCTTCTGTGGCGTTTCCCGTCGCGCCGGCTCGAAGCCGAGAGCATCCGCGATACGATGCTCTCCGTCAGCGGGCGCTTGAACCTCACGATGTTTGGACGCGGCTTCGATCTGTTCGACAAGCGCGGTGGCCTCACTGGGTTCAGCCCTGTCGAGTCCTTTACTGGTGACGGCCTGCGCCGCCTGATCTACGCGCACAAAGTTCGCCGGGAGCGTGAAGCTGTGTTTGGCGCCTTTGATTGTCCCGACGCCGGTCAGAGCGCCGCCCGTCGTCGTGAATCCACCACGCCGATCCAAGCGCTGAACCTGTTCAACAGCCGCTTCACCATCGATGAGTCCAACGCATTTGCCAGCCGCGTGAGGGCCGATGTCGGCGATGATCCAGCCGAACAAGTCCGCCGCGTCTGGCAGCTTGGCTTCAGCCGTGATCCCAGCGCGGATGAACTCCACGACGCTGAGCCCATCCTCCGTGAACACGGGCTCGCGACGCTTTGCCGCGCGCTCTTCAACAGTAACGAATTCCTCTTCCTGCCATGATCAACGCTCCTGAGCATTTTTCGCTCCCCGGCCGTCACCTGCTGGACCGCCGGCAGTTTCTTTCGAACACGGCCACCGCGCTCGGTTCTATCGCCCTGACCAGCCTGCTCGGTCTGGATGGTTTGCTGGCATCGTCGGCCCCCCTGATGGATCCGGCGCATCCCTTCGCACCGCGACAGCCGCACTTTCCGGCAAAGGCGAAGAACGTGGTGATGATTTTCTGCGCAGGCGCAGTCAGCCAGCTTGAGAGTTGGGACTACAAGCCAGAGTTGATCAAGCGCGACGGCCAGCCGCTGGAAGGCGGACCGGCGGTGACGTTTCAAGGACCGGCCGGCAATCTGGCGCGCCCGCAGTACGAGTTTCGCCAGCGCGGCCAGACGGGCAAATGGGTCTCCGACATGATCCCGCATCTCGCGGAACTCACCGACGACCTCGCGTTTGTCCACTCGCTTACCAGCAAGAGCAATACACACGGACCGGCGGAGAATTTCCTTTCGACCGGCTTCGTGCTCGATGGCTTCCCGAGCATCGGCTCGTGGGTCAGTTATGCGCTCGGCAGCGAGAATCAGAATCTGCCCGCTTACATCGCCATCCCTGATCCTCGTGGTGTGCCCCAGGCGGGATCGAACAATTGGGGACCGGGCTTTCTTCCCGCCGTATACCAGGGCATCCCAATGAGTGCGAAGGATCCGGTGCGCCATCTTGCGCCTCCCAGCCATGTTACCCAGGCGAGCGATGATGCCGCGCGCGTGCTCCTGCAGCGTATGAATGCGTCCCACCTCCAACGGCATCCTGGCGACGACAAACTTGCCGCGCGCATCGCCAGTTACGAACTCGCCGCCCGGATGCAACTCAGTGTGCCGGAGGTCAGCGATCTCTCCACCGAGCCGGCGCACATTTTGAAGCTCTACGGCGCCGACGACCCATCGAATCCCAACAAAGCAGGTTTTGCACGCAATTGCATCCTCGCGCGACGCATGATCGAGCGCGGCGTGCGCTTTGTGCAGCTTTTTAACGGCGCGTACGCCAGCGGCGGCGCATTGAACTGGGACGGCCACGACAAGCTCAAGCAACAATACGACACACACGCCGCGATCCTCGATCAGCCCGCTGCCGCGCTTATCACCGATCTTAAACAACGCGGTCTTTTACAGGACACGCTGGTCGTCTGGTGCACCGAGTTTGGCCGCATGCCCTTCTTCCAAAAAGGCAGCCGAGGTCGTGATCACAACCCCGACGGATTTACTTGCTGGCTCACCGGTGCAGGTGTGAAGGCCGGTGTCAGCCACGGCGAGACTGATCCGCTCGGCCGGCAAGCTGTGACGGACATTCATCCGCTTTATGACTTCAATGCCACCATCCTCCACTTGCTCGGTCTGGATCACGAACGCCTTATCTTCGAGCACAACGGTGTCCAGCGCCGCTTGACGAATGTGGAAGGTCACGTCATTCGCGAGCTTCTGACCTGAGCGGACGTCTTCATCCCATCACGAACCAGCAGGTTCCGTTCGCCAGGTGTGCCTGATGCAGAAATCTCGTTGATCGGGACGAACCAGACGATCACCGAAGGAGACCTTGCTGAGTGTGACGTCGGTGGGACGGAGTGGCCAGCGGCCATTCGTCCGGGCGTCTGAGCAGAATCCTGCCCTGGTCGAGCATGGCTGCGGGACGAGTTTCTCAAGATCCGCGCGGAAGGCGCGCAAAACGGGAAAAACCGAAAAGAATTCCAGAAAACGGTAAGCCTATCCCGGAGTGCGTGAGGTAGCCTAAACCGTATGCATTCTTGCCAAAGGCGGCTGAGGTGGTGAGCCAGGAGACCAGGGTGAATGCGGTCATGCCATCGACAGCCGAATGTTGGGAACTCTATGAGCAGATGTTCCGGATTCGCCAGTTCGAGCTGGCGGCTCAGAAACTTTATCAGGCCGGAGAAATGCCTGGTTTTATTCACCTCTATATTGGCCAAGAGGCCGTAGCGGTTGGTGTCTGCGCGCACCTGCAGCGCGAGGACTGGATCACCAGCACGCATCGCGGTCATGGCCATGCGCTGGCCAAGGGAGTGCCGGCCGGCGTGTTGCTGGCCGAACTCTACGGTAAGGCTTCCGGGTGCTGTGGCGGACGGGGAGGTAGCATGCACCTGTATTCCCGCGAGGTGGGATTGTTTGGCACCAACGGATTCGTGGGGGGAGGTCTTCCGGCCACTGTCGGCCTTGGATTGGGCGCCAAGCTCCGGGGAACCGGACGGGTGGCGGTCGCTTTCTTTGGCGACGGCGCTGTCAACCACGGTGCGTTCCACGAGGCGGCCAACCTGGCCGCGGTCCAAGGTGCGCCAGTGGTGTTTGTCTGTGAGAACAACTTGTACGCTACGGCCACCCCCTTGGGGATGGCGACCCGAAACACCGACCTTGCCAGCCGTGGGGCAGCCTACGGACTACCGGGGGTCGCCGTCGATGGCAACGATGTGTTGGCGGTCTGGGAAGCGACACGCCTGGCCGTCGAGCAGGCCCGGAACGGAGAGGGGCCGACCTTGATCGAAGCGAAAACGTACCGGTTAGTTGGTCATCACGAAGGTGATCCACCCGCGGGCAGTTATCGGTCCACGGAAGAAGTTATGCTCTGGATGACGCGCTGTCCGCTGACACGGCTACGCCGCTCCTTTCTGGAGACGGGCCAAGTCTCGACCCAGGAGGTCGAAGAAATCGAGAAACGCGTGCTGCTTCAGATCGAGGAAGCGATTGCTTTCGCGCGGAACTCGGCGTTTCCGGAGCCCTCCAGCGTCGGGGCTCATGTCTGGGCTAATCCGTTGAATCCACCGGTGGCACAGGAGCGGGTGGAGGGGGATTCAGGCTTGTGCGTCGAGCAGAGTTGGATCGATGCCGTTTGCCAAGGGATAGCCGAGGAGATGCGTGCGAACCCGCATCTTATTTACCTGGGTGAGGGAATCGGAGAGCGAGGCGGCAGCTTTGCGCACACCAAGGGGCTATGGAAAGAATTCGGCCCCGAGCGTGTCATCGACACCCCCATTTCCGAACTGGGATTTACGGGTGCCGCCCTCGGGGCATCCGCTTCGGGTTGCCGCGCCATCGCGGATCTGATGTTTGCCGATTTCCTGTTTGAAGCTGCCTCGCAGATCATCCAACAGGCCGGGAAACTTCGTTACATGAGTAACGGCCAAATAGGCGCACCAGTGATCGTCCGAGCAGCCATTGGGGCGGTTGAGAAAGGAGCCGGACCTCATCACAGCGGCACCTACTATCCCATCTGGGCGCACTGTCCGGGAATGATCATCGTCGTTCCGTCCAATCCCTCGGATGCCAAGGCGTTGATGAAGACGGCGCTCCATGCCTCAGATCCGGTGCTGTTCCTGGAGCACAAGGCGTTGTTCGGAATGCGCGGTCGGGTTCCAGTTGAAGGCCGGTATCTCCCGTTCGGACGGGCGGCCATCGTGCGGGAGGGGACGGGGCTTACGCTGGTGACCTGCGGTGAATTAGTCCACCGGAGCCTTGAGGCGTCCGCCATCCTGGAACATCGGGGAGTCGATTGCGAGATCATCGACCTAAGAACCATCGTGCCGCTCGATATGGACACGATCCTCGGCAGCATTGCCAAGACAGGCCGGCTCTTGATTGTTGACGAAGCGTTTCCCATGTGCGGCATCGGGGCCGAAATCAGCGCGCGGGTCATGGAAGAGGCATTCGATGAGCTGGATGCGCCCGTGGGTCGTTTGCACCCGCTGCCCGCCACCCATCCGTGCAGCCCCATCCTGCAAAAGGCCATGATGGTGACGGTGGACAAGATCGTGGAGAGTGCGCAGTCGGTGATGAACGGACGTCCCATTGCTCCCCATTGGGCAAGCGAGATGCGCCAAGGAATGGTTCCGCCGTCTCGTCACGACGTACCTTCAGGGGCATCGTTACCACTATCCGGAGTCGTATCGACGCCCGTTCGAGCGGCCAACGGAGAAGTTCCCATCCTGGTTCCAAATCAGGATCTGACCGTGACCGAGGCAACCGTCTTGCGATGGTTGAAGCGCGTCGGTGATCGGGTGCAGGCGAGCGAGGGAATCGTCGAGGTCGAAACCGCCAAGGCGCTCATCCTCGTGGAAGCTCCGTCGGCCGGAATCATCACCTCGATCCTTGTTGAGGAAGGGACCTCCGTAGCGATCTCCAGCCGGCAACCCTTGGGGACGATCCGGGGCGAATTCCCGTCCGTGTGATGGCGCGCCCTTTGGTACGTCCTACCCGTCAAAATAAGGTGATCGTTTCGCCACGTGCGCGGCGAATGCTTGCTCGTCTCAGCATGCTGTCCGTCGGATGTGCCGTCCGCGGCTACTGCGTGGTCGGTGAGACGCCCGCGATCCCGGACCACCCTAAAACTCTCTCTCGCCCTGGGCCATCGGGTCAAGGATGGACAACTGGGGGGGCCGGTTCCTCGAAGCAATCGCTGCCCATCTCGAGGATCCGGGTTCGTTAACCATCTGAATCTCATGCGAGCACACGGACCCCAATCGGACGCCGCGCCTCTTCATTGGGAATCTCATTGGTTTGGGCCACGGTCTGGTCGAGGACTGTGGAGATTTTTGAAAAAAGCAGGAATTCCGGAAAAAACCGGTGGCTGCCTCGAACGCATTTCAGTAGTTGCCAGCCTGCCAATGCACGCTTGGTGCCGGCTGGATCGGAACACTGCCACAAAAGCGATTATGAAAAACTCACGCAGCCTTCTTCTGAGATTAGTGATGCTCGCTCTAGTCCCCCTCACCGGACAGGGAGCAGCCATCAATGTTGACATCAACGGCACTCGTAATGGCGACGGAAGCATTCCCGCCGTCGGGCCTACTTACCAAGGACCGGGCGCGGCGGGAGGGGGAACCCTCTGGAACGGCGTCACGGCCGATTCCCGAGTCGAAGGCGGACCAGACAATGACAGCCTCACGTTTTCCGGCAGCAACTTCCTGGATTCTGAAGGCAATCCTACAACCATCTCCTTCACCATGGGACCGGTCGGTGCGGGCAACCAGGGTGCGACGCCAGGTTCCGATCCAACCCTCCTCGACAATCTCCTCCTGGACTGGGTTCTCGTGGGATACTTCGGGGAAACGACGGGCCAGGCGGACTTCACAATCAGCGGAATCAGCGGCCCACCGACCGTCGATCTGTATTTCTACCATCGCGGTGATTTTCCGGGCGGGTACACCTTGGGGATTGCGTCCCCGGCGGAGTTCGAAGGAAACGGACCATTCACCGCACAGAACACCATCCTATTCCGCGATATCCCGGTCATCGGCGGCGAAATCATCGGCAGCTTTTACGAGGTGGACTTGCTCGGCATCATGAGCGGTTTCACGATCGTGACGCCGCCCGACGGTCCCTATGTGAAATCAACCGCGCCGACGGGAACGGGTGTTCGGCCCGACGCACCCATCACCGTCCAGATTTGGGACTACGTCAGCGAACTCGATCCCGATTCGGTCCGCGTTTACCTCAACGATGAGCCGGTCGCCAGCGTTTCGTCCGCTCGGCCGGCCGGAACCAACGTGTGGACCGTCACGGCCCTGCCGGCGGAGGGCTTCCTTCCGGTGGCGACGAACACGGTCCGAATCATCTTTGCCGATAACACATTCGATCCGATCTACCGGACGAATGACTTCAGCTTCCTGACTGTGGATGCCGGGACGTCGAGCCGGATCGTCAACATTGATATCGATGGCTGGCGCAATCCCGAAAGTCCGGCCCTGACTTACGTGGGTGAAGGGGCGGCGGGAGGCGGCTGGATTTTCAACGGGGTGAGGGCCGACTCGTCAGGCGGCGATGATTATCTCACCCTCTCGGCCACCAACCTGCTCGACTCGATCGGGAATCCCACGGGCATCAGCTTCACCCTTCTGCCCATCGCCGGCCAACGCCTCAGCACTTCGGAGGACCCGGCGCACAAGGACAACCTCTTTGGTGATTTCGCCGCGGTGGGATTCCAGGGACAGGACACGGGGACGTCGGACTTCACCCTCGAGGGTCTGGGCTCGGCGCCGACGGCCGATCTCTACTTTTATTTCCGTGAAGATCCGGGGAGTAGCGGAGAATTTGCCGGATCGACCTATACGATCGAGGGAGGTGAAATCTTTCCGCTGGAACCAAGAGGAATCTTCAATCGAGGGAACACCGTTTATATGAAGAACGTTCCGGTGGTGGACGGGCGAATCACCGGTGTGTTCTCGGGATATATTAGCGGCTTCGACGGAGCAGCGATGGTCGCGGGCGCCCTGAGTGGGCTAACTATCCAGTTGCCGATGCCGCAACCCTATGTGAGAGGCTTCCAACCCAAGGGCCGGTTTGTCCGGCCCGACGCAGCGGTGCGGATTGAGCTCCAGGATTACGTTACCCAGGCCGATCCGGATTCCCTTCAGTTGCTGGTGAACGGGACCGCGGTCGTGCCCACGATCTCCCGGAATGACGGGGCGGCGATCACCATCCTGGAGTACCAACCTCCCGAGGGATTCGCCCCTGAATCGACGAATTCCATCGAACTCAACTTCGCCGACAACGCGGTTCCTCCTGTGGTGCATACCGAGGCGTTTGAGTTTTTCGTCATTAATCTTTCGAAGGCGTCCAACATCGTGAACATCGATATCAATGGGGTCGGTCACTCCCCGTTGCCCTTGGGACCCACCTTCGTGGGATCGGGCGCGGCGGGGGGAGGTTCGGTGTTTAATGGGATCCCGGCGCTGACTCGGCAGGAGGATGGCTTCGACGACGATAACATTACCATTGGGGGAACAAACCTTTTGGATTCGCTCGGCAGTCCGACCGATATTAGTTTCGAATTGGGTCCCGTTGCCGGTGGGAACTCCGGCTCCATCGGCACGGAATTCAGCGACGATTTCCAGGTCCTCAACCACGACTGGGTTCTCGTCGGCTACTTTGGTCAAACGAGCGGCCAGGCGGATTTCACCATTGACGGTCTCGACACGACGCCGATTGCAAACCTGTATTTCTATTTTCGTCAAGATCCCCGTGATGACGGCCGCTTCGGATCCGGGATTTATATACTGCCGGGCAATCCCGTCCGCTCCAACTACCTCCCCTTTGGCGACTTCGGAGACCAGAACACGACCTTTTTCAGGAACGTGCCGGTGTCGAACGGCCGGATCCAAGGCTCGTTCCACACTTCAGGACTCCTGGCGATCATGAGCGGACTCACCATTGAGGTGCCCGTCGCGCAGGTGTACGTCCGTTCCTTCGGTCCGGTGGGGGTTGGCATCCGACCGGACACCGAGGTTCGGATCGAGTTGGGTGATTTCGATCCGGTGCAGGTGGACCCGGACTCGATCCAACTGTTCATCAACGATCAGCCCGTTGAAGCCCAGATTGAGAAACCGGCAGGATCGACGATCACCACCGTGGCCTATGTGCCGCCAGGAGGATTCGTGCAACCCAGGACCGTGAATGTCCGCCTTGACTTTGCTGACAATGCCAGTCCTCCGCACGCCCAATCGCAGTCCTTCGACTTCGAGGTCGTTCACGCCGCTACGGCGGCCCGAATCGTGAACCTCGACATCCAGGGCGTGCGCAATCCCCAGGAACCGGGTCCGGTCTATGCCGGTCTGGGGCCGGCCGGAGGAGGCACCGTTTTCAACGGACTTGCCGCCGACACGCGCCTCCCCGATGGACAGAACGATGATAACATTACGGTGACTGGCATGGACCTCCTCAATTCCATCGGCGACCCGACCCCACTTAGTTTCACTATTTCACCGGTGGGCGGCGAGCGCGCGGCGACGGGACCTCTTCCGGGTTCCATCAATGCGTTACTGGCCGACTATCTGTGGGTCAACCTGGGGGGGCAGATGGGAGTGGCCGATTTCACGATCGGTGGACTGACGACCAACGCCACGGTCGATTTGTATTTTTACCAACGAGGTGACGGACCCGGCATTTACGATATTCCGGGCGCAGAAAGCGCGACCTTTGCGGGGGGAGGCGGCTTCACCGCTCAGAATACACGGTATTTCCGAAATGTACCCGTCACTGCCGGAGAGGTCCGAGGCACATTCTGGGCGGAGTTCCCCGCGTATGGACTAATCAGTGGCCTAACCATCGTGCTCCCTTCCCCGGCACAGCCCGACCCGCTGGAGATTGCCTGGGACGGAGGCAACCTGGTCATCACTTGGGCAGGCGCGGGCACGTTGCAGTCCACCGCGGACCTCGGCGGCGCCTGGCAGGATATTGCCGGCGCTACCAGTCCGTACCCGATCACCCCCTCGACTGACCACACCTTCTACCGGCTAAGACCATGAATCGGCGTTGGGAACCGTCCTACGTTCAGCGATCGTCAACACGAATCACGGCGGCGGGTCTGGAACGGTGTTCACCTGATTCCGGGAATCGGGCGGGGTTTACGCTGATCGAATTGCTGATCGTCATTGCCATCATCGGGATCCTCGCCAGTCTCCTGTTACCGGCATTGGCGGGGGCCAAGGCCAAGGCACAAGGAATCAAGTGTCTCGGAAATCTGAAGCAGCTCCAATTGGCGTGGATTCTGTACGCCAACGACCACGAAGGGCGGCTGGTGACCAACGGCGTGCCGCGCAACTACGACAGTTGGGCGGGCGGCTGGATGCAGTTGGGGCTTCCCGAGCCGGACAACACCAATGTGCTCAACCTGATGTCTCCCATTGGCAAGCTGTGGCCATATACCGGAGCCATCGATGTCTATAAGTGTCCCGCCGACCGAAGCACCTCGGTGCATGGCAGCAGCCGTCATGCTCGGGTACGAAGCGTCGCCCTCAACGCGATGATGAACAAACGTGCAGACTATCCGTTCAATGACCAGTTCAAGACCTTCCGTTCGATTCACCAAATCATCGATCCGGCGCCCTCGTCCGCCTTTTGCTTCATCGACGAGCGTGAAGACAGTATCGACGATGGCGCATTCGGAGTCGATTTGTCCCGCCCCGACAATCAGATCATTATTGTGAACTTCCCGGCCAGCTATCACAACCGGGCCGGTGGCATCTCCTTTGCCGATGGTCATGCGGAGATCCACCGATGGCTGGAGGCACGCACGACCCCCAAGGTTCAGAAAACGCCCCTGACCTACTTCGTCGATTCACCGAATAACCGGGACATGATATGGCTCCGGGCTCGCACCTCTTCCCGGAAGTAACATGCCCAGCTCAGCTCCTCTCCGGCGGGTTGATTTTCTCGTTAAACATGCTCACCTCATCGCTTCAGCCACGGTTGAATATCGCGGGATACCTCGGCCATTCCCGCCGGCCCCGTTCATCTCCAGCGGCCCTGGAATCCCCGGGCCCTATCCAAGGTTTTCCCAGCCGGCATCTCCTGCGGACATTGTTGATATCGTTCTTCGCGCTGCTGTCGGCTCCCTCCGCTTGGGGCGCGCAGGTTCTGCCCGCTGAACTGGAGCAATCCACGCGGTGGGCGGACGCCCTATTTCGCAGCGCGGGGGCTTCCCGACCGAGGCCGGCAGGATTGATGGTCCTCGCCAACCACCGTCAGATTCAGCGTAATGAGAGGGACGGCAAGCCGCTAATGATCGGAACCAACACCTACGCGCGCGGGCTATATTGCCACGCGCGAAGCCGGATTCTGGTGCGGCTACCGGGACCGGGCGCCCGGTTCGCCGCCACGATCGGCATCGAAACGGGGAGCGGGGACGTGGGAGGTAGTGTCCAGTTTGAAGTCAGCGCCGGGCATCGGAACCTTTACTGCTCCCAACAAATCTTGCGCGGGCAGGAGGGCATTCCCATCGACGTGGATCTCGCTGGGGCGAGCGAGTTCACGTTGACAGTGACCAACGGCGGTGACGACGCTTCCGGGGACCAGGCGGCGTGGGCGGAGGCCAAGGTTACCCTTGTTGACGACCAGGAGATCTGGATCGCCGACCTGCCGCAGCTTGAAGCGACGGAGCCACTGGCATTCGACACCCAGCCGCCCTTCACCTTCCAGTACGACGGTAAGCCGTCCAGCGAATTCCTAAGCTCCTGGGAGGAACGCCGCACTTCCCATCCTTTAGACGACTCCAGGATTCAGCATACGCGCACGTACACCGATCCCCAAACCGGCCTGGAAGTTCGCTGGGAGGCGATCGAGTACACGCGTTTTCCCACTGTGGAATGGATCCTCTACTTTAAGAACCGGGGCGAGGCGCCCACCGCAATCCTTTCCGAGATCAAAGCCTTGGATACGCGCGTAGAGCAGTCTGCGCGAGGGCAGTGCCTCCTCCATCATCATCGGGGAACCATTGTGGCTCCCGAGGATTATGAACCTTGGACGACCATTCTCTCACCGGGTCAGAGCGCCGAATTCGCACCGCCGGGCGGCCGACCGGTGTCCCAGGTCTTTCCTTACTTCAACCTCGAGTGGGCGGGTGAGGGCCTCATCGTGGTCGTCGGGTGGCCCGGACAATGGTCGGCGGCGTTCGCGCGAGACTACGGGGTGGGATTGCGGGTGACCGCCGGGCAGGAACTCACCCATTTCCGACTGGAACCGGGAGAGGAAATACGGACGCCGCTCATGGTGTTGCAATTTTGGAAGCAGGATCGGATACGGTCCCAGAATATTTGGCGTCGTTGGATGCTGGCACACAATCTTCCGCGGATTGAGGGGCGTCTGATCGAGCCGGTGATGCCCGCGGTGAGTGGCAACCAGTTTCCAGGATTGCTTTGCAACGAAGCCGATGAGATTCGCTATATTGACCGATATGCGGAGGAGAAGATCCCCATCACCCACTGGTGGATGGACGCCGGCTGGTATATCAACAAAGGAACTTGGTGGAGCGTCGGCACCTGGGAGATCGATCGAAACCGGTTTCCCCGCGGAATCCGCCCGATTAGCGACCATGCGCACGCGCAGGGTCTCCAGTTGATCCTCTGGTTCGAACCGGAACGCGTGACCTCCGGGAGCTGGCTGGCCACGGAACGACCGCAATGGGTTCTGGGAGGCGAACGGGGCGGCCTCCTGAACCTGGGTGATCCGCCGGTCTGGGACTGGCTCGTCAATTTCCTTGACAAATTTATCACCGAGGAAGGCGTGGATGTCTATCGCCAGGACTTCGGGTTGGAACCCATTCAGTATTGGCGTCCCAACGACACTCCGGAACGTCAGGGGATTTCGGAAATCCGGCATGTCCAAGGTTACCTTGATCTCTGGGATGAACTAAGGCGGCGACACCCGAAGTTGTGGATCGATTCCTGCTCTGGCGGAGGGAATCGCAATGATCTGGAAACGATGCGACGCTCGGTTCCGCTGCTGCGCAGTGATTACATCTTGGATCCCGTTGCCAACCAGGGTCACACGTATGGCTTGGCCTCCTGGATTCCTTATTTCGGGACCGGCTTCATCGATTTCAATCCTTATCTGCTCCACAGCATGATGGGACCGGGATTTACGCTCTCCTGCGATGCGCGGCGTCGGGATCTCGACTGGGACGGCCTCCGAAAGCTGGTCGCCCAATGGCGGCGAGTGGTGCCCAACTTCTTCGGGGACTTCTATCCCCTCCTTCCTTACAGCCTGAGCAATTCGGTGTGGATGGCCTGGCAGTTCGATCGTCCGGAGGTCGGCGAGGGCATTCTGCAAGTCTTTCGGCGAAGCCACAGCGCGTTTCGCTCCGCAGAACTCCCGTTGCGCGGATTGGATCCTCAAGCCGACTACATCGTGACGGATCTTGGCGCCGAAACGTCGAGCCGTATGACGGGAAAGCAGCTCATGGAAGCGGGACTACCGATTGAAATCGCGGAGAAGCCCGGCTCGATACTGGTGCTCTATAAGAAGGCCGAGTAGCAGCAGCACTACCTTAGCAACGTGCCCGGCCCAACTAGGTGGGCGGTCAATTCCTGAATGTCAGCCTTGCTCCCTCGAAATGCCCACACTTGGCTCGTGTCCTCACTGCGGGCTCCGCGGATCGTTGCGTCCACCGCCGGGCTGTGGTGTTCGATCTCGTTAAATTCGCCCAGCGCCGCGCTGACGCAACACGCCTGTGCCGCATACCCAAGGTCGCCGAGGTCGTCCCAAGGGACATCCACATACTCACCCAAGGGATTCACCCGGAACTGACGGATGACCAGGGAGCACTGCGAGCCATCCTCAAATTGATAGGCTATCCGGCCCGTGAGCGCCTCGGCGCGCAGGCTGATCTTCTGCGCGCCGGTCTGTCGCATCCGATAGCGGACTCTCTTATCGTCCACCGCCAGATCCACGGGTGGAATGGATCCGAAAACGATCCGGGGTTGGGCCTTGGAATGAGTCGGCACTAGCAGGGTGCCGGGATAGGGAAGCTGGGCGAGATTCCACAGTCCGATCCACGCGTTCTGTGGGGAGGGGATAATCACCTCGAGCGTCGTTTGGAGGCGATAGCCGGCGTACTTAAGACGCCTCACGTCTGGCCAACCTCGAGAGCAGAGCGGATTCGGCGTTGGGGAAACCGTCTTGGTGAGTTCCAAGCCGACTTCCGTTCCCGGGCGCGACAGGCGAAGATTCATCCGGTTGGTCAACCGGGCCTGGGCTCCCTCGGTGGCAATCTGGAAACGGCCGGGATCAAGCTGGCGGGGCTGGTGGTACTGGCTGAAGTCCGGAAACGCGGGAAAGAAGACGTCCACCTCCGGCGCCAGCCAGGTTCGATCCCCGCCCGAATTGTGCCAATCCATCGACGCGAAGAACGTCCGGGCGGATTCCGTTTGGTTCAGGGCCGGATTCGTCCAAAGGAAATTCTGATCAGAACCCGGTGGACAAAGGCCCAGCACGCGCCCTCCATGCACCAAGATCAGGACGCGGCCACCCTGAGGATCGCGAAGGATGCTCGTTTCCTGCCCACACTCACGGAGGATGTTGATCAGTTGTTGCATTTAGATCTGGGCGGTGAAGTCCACCGGACCGGCGGTTTGGTTTCCGGAAGCGCTCGGGGGATCCTGGAGATGGGACTAAGTGCTGGGTCGAGTGTTGCCAAAAGCCACCAAGACGGCACCCGCCAAGAGCGCCGCGATGGCGGCGAACATCAGGTGGCGCGGGGTTCCGTGAATCCCGCGCCACTCGCCACTCAAGAACCCGACTGCCTGGCCCCCCACGATCTGAGTGGCCTGGTAGATCCCCCAGCCGACTGATGCCCCCAGCGCCCCGAGTTGAAGACTGCCGACGCCGAGCAGGATGATGGCGGCACAGAACTGAAGCCCACCGATCGCCGGAAGCACGGTTTCTAAGAGGCTTTCTCGGAAGAGATGGAAGGATCGGTTCTTCCACATCAGGTACAGGGGAAAGAGAAGATTGACGGCGGCACCTCCTAACATGCCGATCGACCAGACCGGAAAGGTTGCCAAAAGACTGTGCGTGTCGAGCAACACGGCCGAGTCGGTCAGAAAATTGGCTGCCTGAGCCTTTTCGGCCAATTCGCGCCGGGCCTCCAGCAGCCTCATGCCCCCGATTTCAACTCGGCCGATGGACGCGAGATGGATGCTTCCGTCGTCCTCCACGCTAAGGGTCTCCTTCCGCCTTGGGTCGGCACCGATCTGGACGGTGATCTCCTGGCCGGGCTTGATGACACAGACCCGCGAGACGATCGGATCCTGACTGTAGGCAAAGACGAAATTGGGTCCGGCGGAAAGAATACCGGCGGTGATCGCCATGATAAATCCGCCCAGGAAACTACCCGAAGTGGTCGGGCCTCGGCTGGTGAGACGGTCGCGGCCAAAACCCGCGAAGGACACGAGGACGACCCCCGCGAGCATCACGCCGACGCCGGCAAGAATCGTCAGTCCGGCGGGAGACCCCGGGCTGGCCGTCCGGTTGAAGAGGCCCGACGCCTTGAAAATCATGGGGATCAGCACCCCCAGCGACAGCCCTAGGCCACCGAGGATGCCACCGGTAAGGGCGACGCCGATGCGGACGAAGCAGAGTCCGCAAAGGACATTAGCGATGCCCCATCCCAGCGCGAAGAGGTTGGCGAGGAGGAGCGTTCTCGGTTCCACCTCGCGATATACCGCCAGGGCCCCTGGGAACGCGAGCAGCGTAATGAGCCATGGAACGAGGATTAAACCGACCAGCATGGCAACAAAAAGCCAATGCTCGATTTGGAGTCGGCGAAGGGCCTTGAGGGTCCATGCACCGGTGCCCATCGAAAGGCCCGCCAGTGCGACGATCAAGGCGCCAAGCAGAGTGGATGTGACCATGGCATATCGTAGGCCTGCGGTTGGCAAGTGGTGCCCGCCTGTCCGCCAGCCGCCCGACTCACCGGATGACCTGTCCGGCGGGGGGGATCAAGTCTCGCGGTCATTGACGGGCTTCGGGATTCCTAAAGGCCGGGAATATAGCCCTTGCCGAACGTGGCGGTCGATTCCGTGCGGAAATCCGTCATCAAGGACATGAGCGACGCGCTTCCGCCATCCACGACGATGGTCTGTCCCACGATGAAGCTCGCGTCGTCCGAGCACAGGAAGGCCGCCAGTCGGGCGACGTCGGACGGAGTGCCGGCCCGGCCGGCGGGAACCGCCTTTCGGGCGGCTTCCGCCGCCCCTTCGAGGCTGAATCCTGGGATCGCCGTGAAGTAGTTTTCGACATTGACCCAGCCCGGCGCGATGGCGTTGACGCGAACCCCATGATGCCCCAGTTCCATCGCCAGCGACCGCGTATAAGCGATAATCGCGCCCTTGGTTCCGGCGTACACCGAGTGGTCGCGGGCACCGGATAGGCCGTGAATGCTGGTAAGATTGCACACACAACCGCCCCCTTGAGAAATCATCCGCAGGGCGATGCGCTGGGTGAGGAAAAACTGGGCCCGCAGGTTGACGTCGTATAATCGCTCATACTGCTCCGGGGTAACCTTGAAGAAGGACCGGTTGAATGTGATGCCGGCGTTGTTCACCAGACAGTGGATGTTCTCGAGAAATTCCACGGCCTCGTCGGCCAGCCGGAATACCTCATCCAGTTTAGCGAAGTCAGCCTGGAACGCCGCCGCGCGCCGGCCCAGGCCCTGGATCTCCTGCGCCGCCGAATGAGCTCCCTGGTCGCTGTGGGAATAATGAAGCGCGACATCAGCACCCTGGCGCGCGAATTCCAGAGCGATTTCCCGACCGATTCCTGTGCCGGCTCCCGTGACCAGGACTGCCTTTCCTGCCAGCCTGTCCTTCATGCTCATGGGCCGCTCCTCCCGGAGGGATCTGTCGCCCGACGGGGTTGGGAAATGGGTAAGGTGGTTTTCATGCTACCGGAGCCGAGTGCCAGAATTACCCCTAGCAGGCAAGGTTCGCCTATCGTAATCGAGGTCTTTTTGACGGTTTTTCTCTGCGCCCTGCGTGAATGACCATGCCCTTTCGAGTGATCACCTCCTTGGCCTCTTCTCCGGTGGGTGTTGGGGCAATCGAGGCGATCCGACCGCGTCCAAAAAAATGGTGAAGAACTGGGGAATACCGAATGCGGGGCGCAAGCGGAAATCCTATAGGAATGCCAGGATACTCGAAATCGAGGCTCTGAAAGAATGCGGCCACCCGAATCCCCCAACGTTGTCATCACCGATCACTCCTTCGAGAATCTGGCGCTAGAGGAGGCGGTCTTGGCGCCCCTCGGGTGTCGGATCATCACCCGCGTTTGGAAGACCGAGGAGGAACTGATCGAATTGGTCGGCGAGGCCGATTGTGTCATCACTCAGTTTGCTCCCCTCAAGGCGCCGGTCATCGAGGGGATGCGTCACGCGCGGGCGATCATCCGCTATGGGATCGGGGTGGACAACGTGAATCTCGAGGTTGCCGGCCGGAGGGGTATCCCGGTCTGCAACGTTCCCGACTACTGCACCGATGAGGTCGCGGACCATACGCTGGCTCTGATGCTTTCATTGACCCGAAGAATTGCCCAAATCAGCAGCCAGATTCGCTCGGGAATACCGTGGACAGGCATCGACGTCAGCGGGATGGTCAGCTTGAAAAATTGCGTGGTCGGTATCGTGGGTTTCGGTCGGATCGGCCGTGAAGTGGCGGCTCGCTTGCGCGGATTCAAGTGCCGGATTCTGACTCATGATCCGGTCGTGACCTCGACCGAGGTAGAGGCCGTGGGTGCGAGATTGGTGTCGCTGGAGGAGATCCTGGGCCTGAGCGATGTGATTACGCTTCATTGTCCCGCCACGCCCGAGACCAGGCACCTGATTTGTCGCGATACCCTCAACCGGATGAAGCGGGGAGTCATGTTGATCAACGTGGCGCGCGGTTCGGTCGTCAAGGAGGCGGACCTGGTCGCCGCCCTGCGCGACGGGCACGTCGCCGCCGCCGGGTTGGACGTCACTGATCCCGAACCGATCGGGGACTCCAGCCCTTTGCTATCCATGGAGAATGTCCTCATCACCCACCATGTCGCCGCCTGGAGTCCAAACGCCGTGCGTCACCTCCGTACCCGCGTGGCCGAGATCGCCGTGATCGCACTCCAGAATGGTCAGTTGCCGAATGTGGTGAATGCTCAGACGTTACGGGGCGGGCATCTTGATTAGCATGAACCGGTCCTTCATCCTTTTGGGTTTCATTGCCACTCGAACTGTCCTCCTCGGACTCTTCCTCCGGATGACGCTCCTGGGCGCGGCGTTGCCGGAGGCCACGATCGACGCACCCATTCCGATCGGCGTTGCTCAGCTCGACATGACGCCGGAGTACCCGGTTCGACTGAACGGCTTTGGCCATCGCCGCACAGAATCAGAAGGGGTGGTCCAGCGGATCTGGGCCAAGGCCTTGGCCTTCCCGGATGCCGCCAAAGGCCCACTGATCCTCATCACGACGGACAACCTCTGCGTGCCCGATGAGATTACGGCGGAGGTCGCCCGGCGGCTGGGAGCGAAGGCCGGAGTCCAGCGCGAGCGGCTCACCATCACCGCCACCCACACGCACACGGCGCCTATGCTTAGGAATGTGGCTCCGACCATCTTCGGTGTGCCGATTCCGCCGGAACACCAGACGAACATTGACCGTTATACGAGAGAGTTCACCGATCGCCTAGAGGAGGTCGCCCTCAAGGCGCTGACAAATGTGGCTCCGTCCCGGCTATTTCACGGTCGCGGCGCGGCGGGGTTCGCCGCAAACCGGCGCCGCCAGGGCGGCCCCGTCGATCATGATCTTCCCCTGCTGGTGATCCGGGATGGGGAGGGACAAGTGAGGGCCGTTTATTTTAGTTACGCCTGTCATTGCGTAACGCTTTCGCTCAACAAGATCAGTGGAGATTGGGCCGGCTACGCGCAGGAGGGAGTCCAGGAGCTGTATCCTGGGGCGATCGCTCTGGCCTCCGTCGGGTGCGGCGCTGATGCCGATCCCAATTCGGGTGTCGTCGGTGGAAACATCGCCATCTGCCAGGGGCAGGGAATGGAGATCGCCCTCGAAATCAAGCGCGTCATCGAGGTGGGATTGACTCCGGTGAGATCAAGCCCGGAGGCGCGGTATGGCCGGGTGGATCTTCCCTTGGAACCGGCACGTTCTCTCGAAGAATGGAACGCTCGTGTCCAGCGAGGCGGGGCTGTTGGCTATCACGCGAGTCTAAATCTGGCCCGATTGGAGCGCGGCGAGACACTACCGACCTCCATCAATTACCCGATCCAGACTTGGATTTTCGGCGAAGAACTGGCGCTGGTGTTTCTCCCCGGAGAGACGGTGGTGGATTACTCGATTCGGCTGAAGTCCGAGTTCGATCGCACGCGGCTATGGGTCAACGGGTACTCCAACGACGGCCGCTGTTATCTTCCCAGTGAACGCATTCTCAAGGAGGGCGGCTACGAAGGGGGGGAGGCCATGATGGTTTACGACATGCCACAACGGTTCGCACCGGGCCTTGAGGAAACCATCATCGGCGAAGTTCGACGGCAGATTCCCGACGCCTTCCGCTCCTTCCCAGGCGCCGAAGGGACACGGCCCTATTCCCCCGACACGGCGTTACGCACCTTTCGCACCCATGAGGACTTGGAGGTCGAACTCGCCGCCGCCGAGCCGCTGATCGAAGATCCAGTCGCCATCGACTGGGGCCCGGACGGACGCCTCTGGGTTTGCGAGATGCGGGATTACCCATCCGGCATGGATAACAATTGGCTGCCGGGCGGGCGCGTAAAGGTGTTACGCGATGCCGATCACGACGGGCGTTACGATCAGGCCACCCTTTTCCTCGACGATATCCCGTTTCCTACGGGAATCCTGGTGTGGGGACGCGGTGTCTGGATCTGCTCCGCTCCGAACATTCTCTGGGCCGAAGATACCGATGGCGACGGACGGGCTGATCGCGTGGAGAAGGTTTTCACTGGGTTCGGTACCGACAACTACCAAGGTCGCGTCAATGGGCTGAGCCTCGGGCTGGACAACTGGATCCATGGTTCCGGTGGATTACTCGGAGGCGTCGTCCAGGCCCTGCCAAATTCGATCCTCCCCCGGCCGCCCTTGGCCCCCGGGGTCAATCTGCGCAATCGCGACTTCCGATTCTCACCGGCCACAGGTGTCTTCGAAGCCGCGATTGGCCTTTCCCAGCAAGGACGGGTTCGAGACGACTGGGGTGAGTGGTTCGGCTGCGACAACAGCCGCCTGGTACTTCACTATCCCATCTCCGAAGTTTATGTCCGGCGCAATCCGCACGTGGCCATACCAAATACCGTGCGGCATCTGACGTCCGGGCCCGAGGCCAACCGGCTCTTCCCGACCAGCCGGCTTTTGGAACGGTTCAACGATCACGACTACGCCAACCGGGCGACCTCCGCCGGCGGGATCGGCATCTACCGTGATCGTCTGTTGGGTGAGCCGTACTATGGAAACGCTTTCATCTGCGAGGCGGTTCACAACCTCGTCCATCGCGAGATCCTCGAACCAGGACCCCCTTTCCGCAGCCGGCGTCCCACGGAAGAGCAGGATAAGGAATTTCTGTCCTCGA
Source organism: uncultured Verrucomicrobiota bacterium (assembly GCA_964474315.1). GTDB lineage: Bacteria > Verrucomicrobiota > Verrucomicrobiia > Limisphaerales > UBA9464 > UBA9464. Next base: position 35,348 of record CAYYSX010000021.1, read on the forward strand.
CCGATAACTGGTTTCGTCCGGTCCAAGCCCGGACCGGGCCGGATGGCGCCTTATACATCGTCGATATGTATCGGTTCCTCATCGAGCATCCCCGCTGGATCCCGGCCGATCGACTTTCCCGCATTGATGTGCGGGCCGGGGCCGCCATGGGGCGGATCTATCGTCTGCGTCCCAAGGGAAAGCCTCTGCGCGAGGTCAAGGATTTGACCGCGCTGAAGCCGGAGGAACTGGCTGCGAGCCTCGACACCCCCAACGGCACCGAGCGCGATCGCCTCCAGGTGGAACTGCTAACGCGGCGAGAGGCCAGGGACGCCCTTCCCGTTCTGGAGCAACTCGCTCGAACGGCGGCCCTGGCGGAAGTTCGCATTCAGGCCCTGGCGGTCATCGACGGGCTGGCGGGCACACCCGAGGATCTCGTGACGGTCGCGCTCGCTGACCCGGAACCTGGGGTAAGATGCCAGGCGTTGCGTCTGTCGGAACGCTTTCTCGCCCAGCCTCCCGCCGATGGCCTTCTCCGGGCGGTGACGGCACTGACCAACGACACTTCCCTGCGCGTGCTCCGCCAGCTCGCCCTCACGCTTGGCGAAACGGACGCGCGCGAGGCCGCGCAGGCTCTTCGGCTGCTGGCCACGCGTTGGATGGCGGAGCCGGAGATTCGCTCGGCGGTCTTGACCTCGGCGACACGGCATCCCGGCGAACTGTTGGAGGGCATCCTCGCCACGAGTGAAACGGCTCCCGGTCGAAACGAATGGCTGGTCCCTCTGGTTGCCACCGCCGCCGCTTCCGGCGATCACCCATTGCAGGCCCGCGCCCTGGCGGGAGTCCTGCCAGCTCCGGATACCGTTCCGTCGGAAGTCCAACTGGGAATTCTCAGCGATCTGCTGACGGCGATCGGAGAGGCAGGGGGCGACTTCTCGAATCTTCCTGGGAGCAGCCCGACTGACGCACGGCGGTTGGAATCGGTGCTGGCCTATGCCCGCGAGACCGCCGCCCAGGCGGACGTAACCGAACCCTTAGTCGAAGGCGCCATTCGGTTGCTGGGCGTGGGCGGCACCGAGGCAGACGTTCAGATTCTTAGTCAGCACGTCGTGTCCAGCGACGATCAGCGACGACGGGCGGCCCTGGAAGGATTTCGTCGCCGACAGGGGGTAGCCATTGCCGCCATGCTCCTTGAACGCTGGGACCAGGCGGCGCCGCGGGCCCGCGCTGACTTGGTGAGCCTGCTGCTGGAGCGCAAGGAATGGACCTATGCCCTGCTCGAAGGGGTTCGCAGTGGTCGCGTGCAGGCGCAGGAGATCTCCCTTGAAGACCGTCAACGGCTCGCCGGAAACCAGGATGCCGAGATCCGGGACTCGGTGCGTTCGTTGCTAAAGATTCCCTCCGCCGGCTCCCGTGCCGCGGTAATTGAGACGTACCAGGCGGCGCTGACCTTGGCCGGTGACCGGGGGCGCGGGCGGGAAGTCTTCACTCGCGCCTGCGGTTCCTGCCATGCGTTGGAGGGGACCGGTCACGACGTGGGACCAGACCTCCGCACACTGCGAGGCAAGGACCGGGCCTATTGGCTCAAGAATATCCTCGACCCCAACGCCGTCGTGGAGCCGCGCTTTGTCCACTACGATCTAGACCTTAAGGACGGCAGGCTAATTAGCGGACTCATCAAGTCGGAGACTTCCGCCACCGTGTTGGTCGTGTCCGGAAACGGCTTGTCCGAAACCGTCCGACGATCGGACATCGACCGAATCCATGCTTCCAATTTCTCCATGATGCCCGAAGGACTGGAACAGGCGATCACCGTGGCGGAAATGGCCGATTTACTCGCCTTCGTCGCTACCCCCGATCCGGCCGCAGACACCACCTCGGATGTGGCGGACGTGAACCGGGTCCTCCGGGATCCTCCGTCGGTCGCCCGCCTGATTCTGGATTCCAGCCGGCCGGATGCCGTCCGCCAAACGGCGGTGAACGCCAATCCGCAATTTGCGGCTGCGTTGATCCAGGAGATGACTCGCGATCTGATCCCAGGGACTCCGGAAGAATATGTGCGCATACCTTGGATCTGGCGTGTGTCGGTCGCCTGTGGGCGACGGAACGATTCCGGACAAGTGAAGTCGGTGTTAGACGTTTCGCTTCCGCTGCTTGGTGACGATTTGCATGACTGGCAGGCCGTTGTGATCGGGGGAGGGATCGTCAACGGCATTGGCGAGCGGGAACGGCCCGGGGATCGAATCGCCGCAATCATCGGCGATGATCCGGCGCTCCTGGCACGCTGGAACAGGGCGCTCGAACTGGCATCGGCTATGACTGACCGCGAAGACGTTCCTCCCGGCACCCGCTACGATGCTCTGCGCATGATCGGCCTCGACTCCTGGGAGCGACGGGGCACCCAGATTGGACGTTACCTTTCCCCCAATGCCCACCCCGAACTCCAACTGGGTGCCGTGAGCGCCTTGGTGGACATGTCCTCCGAGCGCGCCTTGGAGGTGTTGCTCACCGCGATACCGGACCTGACCGAACGCAATCGGAAACTGGCTCTGGAAGGCCTCCTGAAGGATGCCGATCGCTTCAGTCGCCTTCTGGACGCGATCGCAACGGGGCGGCTTTCCCCAGACCTACTGCCCGCCGCCTGGGTCGAACAGGCGTTACAATTTGCTCAACCGGAACTTGCAGAGCGCGCGCAACTCCTTCTCAAACCATGAGTTGTGATGCTTATGAAGCCATCAAAGGCCAACCCCAACCAAAGAGTTTGCCTCGGCGTGCCGGTCCTTTTATGCCGATTCGTTAGACTGCCCGTCTTCCGAAAACGGAGGGAATCCGGTCAAAACCGGTTGCTGGTTTTCAGCCTCCCGGAGTAGCCAAGAACATCATGAGGACCTCATGCTCATCACTCGCGCTCCGTGGCCAGGGATTCACCTTGATCGAATTGTTGGTGGTGATCGCCATCATCGCCATTCTGGCGGGCATGTTGTTGCCGGCCTTGGCCCGAGCGAAGACGAAGGCTAACCAAATCAAATGCCTCAGCAATCAGCATCAAATCGGTATCGCCTATCATCTCTATGCCGATGATAACGCGGACTCGTATCCGGCCCAATGGGGTTGGGGCGCGGGCGGCGGCCGAAAGGGAACCTACACCCTGGATGCCTGGGTTATGCAGTCGTTCGGTGTCTCCATCGAGCAGACCAACCGGCCGCTGAACCGCTACGCGGGTACAGCGGAAGTGTTCCGATGTCCCGCGGACAAGGGTGACGCCCTGAACAATGCAAAAAATTGCTTCGTCGACTTCGGCAATAGTTACCTGGTGCAGTTCCAACACGACTCGTATCGAGTGAAACACGTGGCCGGTGATCTCAAGTCGCCCAAAGGCTCTTACGAAGCGACACCCATCAAGTCCAGCGAAGTAGCCCGCAGTCCGTCCAACAAGCTAATTCAAGGTGACTGGCACTGGCATCCCAATCGCGATATCAACGACAAGCGTAGTGTCTGGCACAACTATAAGGGTCGAGCACGCTATAACATTCTCTTCGGGGATGGCCATGGAGAGTTCTATCAGTTTCCCAAGGAAACCGCCTCCTGGCCTTGGTCTCCGCCGCCCGATCCGACGTTCCTGTGGTGGTGATTGAACTCGCCGGGTCCCAAGGACACCGGCCAGAATGCAACTCGCACGCCGCAGCCGATTCTCGTCACCTTTCGCCCGGATTCCCCACCGCTATTCCTCGTCGAATGATCCCCTTGCGCGCCACCGGGGGACGGAGTAGCAGCGGTCCGGCGGCAAGAAGCTCAGACTGCCCGGGCGATCGCTACCTTCTGTAGTTCTCGACGAATTGGATCGGAACGAAATCCGCACCGAGGCGGGGTTTCTCCGGAGGCTGCCGAGGCCCCCAGGCGAGGGTCGGAATCGGTCCGTATCGCACCCAATCTCAAGCACTTAAATAAGCCCCTTTTTCCACTACGCAAGAATAACTTGCGACTACTCCGCTACCACTCGCACGTAACCTCGTTCGGCACAGTTTTGGACACATTTTGAGCACAGTTTTGGACACACGGACTGGTCCATCCCCAGGCGCTCCCCCCAAATGGAGAGAACAATCATCGCTGTAAACACGAGGACGTAATCCCACCAGCTTTCGCGCGCGTCGTAGACGCATCCGTTGTCGGCAAAATGCGACTCCAAATCATTTCGAGTGAGGAAACGGATGGAATCTTTTGGAGCAGGGATTCACGCCGGGAAAGGGCGGAAGGTATAGAGATCGAGTTGGCCAACGATCAAATGATGGGTCATGGCACGCAGGTAGCGCAGAGTTCGGAAGTCGCCGACCTGTCGTTTGACGGTCTGGAAGACCCCGTCGAGGACTTCGGCGGTGCCCTTGGTGATGCGCGTCCGGAAATAGGCCGCGATGCCCCCCCTCCAATGGCTACCGCTCGCCCCCCATCACCTCCAACAGACGGTTGCTGTAGCGCCCAGGTACACCACCACTTCAGGGACCACTCGGCCTATTATGATAGGCGGCGTCATGCCAGAGGCAGAAGGTTTTGACCACCTTGCATGGTTGCCGCCAAAGCACAGCCATCCCACAGGAAAAGGGGGGAGAAAGGGCTGAGTTGACGATTTGCGGGGAGGCGACTCAGCCTGTCCGCCTATAAAAAGACACATTAACTCAGCCCGCCGCAAGTTCACCGTCCTGGGCCAACTTTGCAATCTCATTCCGCCCCATCTGGTTTCCTCGCTGGCCCGGGAACATCAGGCGGAGGCCACGGCGCGAACCTATAGCCATTGGAGCCATGTCGTCGCGCTGATGTACGGAAAGCTGGGTCACGCCTCGGGCTGAACGATGTGTGCGATGCGTTGCAACTCTACTCCTGGCCTTGGTCGGCCATCCGCGGCGCGACCCCACCTCATCGCAACACCTTGCCCAACGCCAATCAGAAGCGTCCCAGCGCGATGGCCCAGGACTTGTTCTGGCGGACCCTGGAGCA
>CAYYSX010000022.1:0-39773 GCA_964474315.1 uncultured Verrucomicrobiota bacterium
GTCCGAACAGGACTAACAGCCGAAAGGCATTGGAGATGTGTCGCCGCTGGGCTCTGTGGTCAGGATGGTGAAGGTGTCCGAACAGGACTAATCTACCAAGACGATGCCAACGACCGCCTGACTAACCGCTGGAGCCTGGGCAAGAACAACACCGCCTATCGGTACGATGCCGCCGGCAACCTGACCAACGTGGTCTATCCGGTAAATCCGGCCCTGAAGTTCACCTACGGCAACGGCCGGCACCGCCAGCGCCTGAGCGTGAGCGTGGGCCAGACCGGTGGTCTGAGCTGGTCCCAGAGCTTTTCAGACGATTGGCCTGCGAGGAATGAGGAAAGCATTTCTCCCAGAAGGTGGCTTTGCGTCCTTAGTTTCACTCGCTGATTGCGGCGGCGTCATGGCTCTACCGAAAGGACTGCAGGTTTGCGCGATCAGCCCGCTTCACCGTGCGGGGTCGAGACCGCCAGGAACGCTCGGGCCGGGCGACAGCTCTGGCAGTGAAGCGCCCTGATGGACGCGGTTCTTGGGACTCTCACCTCCGGGCTCGCCGCTGGAGAACGATTCCCTCCACCTTTCCCTCCAATTGGTCCCGCACATTTTCCGCCCGCGTCGCGATGAACCGCTTGAGCTGCCAGACGGGACGGTTCGGATCCATCGGATTTCCATCCCGCGGCCCCGTCCTTGATTCCGAAGAAACGGCTGTTTCAAAGCGGGCCAATCGCTCCAGTGACCACTCGGCAATCAGGGGCCTGACTTGACCGGCCACTTCGTCAATCCGCCGATGGAGGCGCTCCGGCACGAACACCGTGTCGAGCAGCCGATTGAGCTCCTTCCGGTATAACGTCCGAACCTCCTCCACCTCTAACATCCGTTCCAGGAAGCGATTCTGCCCCAGCCAGGGTCGCCAGATGCTGGCCCGCTCCCGATCCTCGGCGGTCGCCACGAACGGGAATTCACCCCAGGAGTGATCCAGGTCCCAGGGAATGAAGCCGAACCGGTTCGAGCGCGGATCGAGATAGACCAGGAAGTTCTGTCCATTGGAGAGAATGCCGTCGTAGTTGGACAACAGCACCTCACAGGCAAGAAATCGGCTGAACGCTTGCAGATCCACGAATTCCCCGATCCGCCGGGCGAACTCGTCATCCGGGGCATGACTCACCAACCGGCCCAGATCCATGACCCGCGCCTGCTGAGCCGGTGAGACTTTGGTCTTGGGGTCGTAGATGCCGTCGTAATCGCTCCAATTGGTGCCCATATCGCAAAACAACTCATAGGTGACCGGCTTGAATAGGGCGACGTTGGTCACTCCGAACTGTTCCCGCGCCCATTCGGCATCCGGATTCTCCACCATCACGTACGGCCCGAGGAAACGGTTTGTCTCCAGGCCGTCGATACTGAGAAACACGCGGGCGAAGGCCGTGCGGGAAGCCGGCACCCCGGCCTCGCGAAAAAACTCGTATCCCAACGTGTCGCTCAGACAGGTCATGTCGGCGGACAAGTTGCCCAAGTTGAACTGGGAACGCCCGGCCAGCCGGCGTCCCTTCTCATATTTGGCCAGGTCGATCTTGAACGGTTTCCGGTACGACCGCAGCGCCCCGAGAAACGTGCCGTTGCCCTTGAACCGCACGGCGGCATTGGTCAACACCACGCCGCCCAAATCCACCCGGCCGGTGGACCAGGGGAAGTCGAAGCCCAGGACCCCCGCTAAGCCGTTCCGCGACGCCTGGGGATTGCGCAGTCGGATGGAGCCGTCTTCGGAGGACATCCAATTGGATAACGGCGCGATCCGCCGGTACTGAATGGCGGACCACTCCGGTTCGGTGAAGCGTAGGTGAACATTCCAGAACCGGTCCGGTTGATAGACGTCGGCGGCGGTTTGGGCCGTCGTCGCGTCGCCTAACGGTCCGGCATAGGTCGGGGTGGCGGCCGGCTCCGCCGCCAGTTCCTCGGGCGACGGGGAGTCAAGGGCGAGCGAGGTTTCGAAGATCCAGCGCTGGACCGACGGATGCTGGATGGCCAGAACCACGCCCAACACCAAGAGCACGAGCAGGACGACGAAGGAACCCGCCGCGATGCCCAGCAAGGCGATCCAGCGCTTCCAACCCGAAGCAGGCAACCGGAGGCGGGGGAATGACATGTCACCCGTTCGTAACGGGTCCCCACGATCTGGGCAAGCGGAGTCCTCGCACGGAGTCCCGGCTTCGAGCCGGCGGAGACATCCCTGGTTCCACCGTTCCGGAAAACCACCAACCCGCTGGAACAGTTCGCCGCTCCACCGCCTCAAGGCGGAACTCCAAACTTCCGGTCCGCCGGTGGGAAGAAGTGGGAGCCGAGGGTCAACCCGACTTCGCTCGCCGCGCGGCGGCGACGAACTTGGCCGTGGTGGAATTGGCTTCTTTGCGCCACGCTACGCCGACCACGAGGGGGGCGGGTGCCGGCTGCACGGGACGAATCTTGACGCGCGGTCCAGTGAAGCACTGGAAGGATTCCGACACCAGAGCGATGCCCCGCCCCGCCTCGACGGAGGCAATAAGGCTGGTCGCGCTATCATGCTCTTCCGCGATCGGCGGCGGGCGGTTCACCGACGCAAACAAGTCCGCGATCCAGGCATGATGCTCCGGATAATCGGCTAGCGTGAACGCGATGAGCCGCTCCCGCGAGATTTGTTCCAGCCCCACTTTGCGCGCGCGCGCCAGCGGATGGGCCGGATGCATGGCCACGCAAACGGCGTACCGGCGAAGTTCTTCGAACACGAGGTCCGTCAGGATCTTCGCTGACACCTGGACCAAGAGGGCGACATGCAGTTTCTCATCGCGCAATCCGCGCAGCATGTCCTGCGTGGAGAGGTCGTGGAGCTGAAGGCGTACGCCGGGATTGCCTTCCTGAAAGTGCCGCAGGACCTGAGGAAGTAGTTCCACGGTCAGGGAGGGTGCATAGCCAATGTGGATCTCACCGGATTGTCCGTTGGCCACCGCCCGGGCCAGTTGTACGGCTTCCTCGGCGCGTCGCAAGACGGCGCGGGCTTCCTCGAGAAAAACCTTCCCCGCTTCCGTCAACCGCACGGCCTTCGCGCTGTGCTCGAACAGGTCGAGGCCCAATTCGTGCTCCAGATCGCGAATCTGGCGACTCAATGGGGGTTGCGACAGGTGCAACCGCGCCGCGGCTCGCGTCACGTTTTGTTCTTCGGCGACGGCGACGAAATAACGCAGATGACGGAGTTCCATGTGCGGCGAGCATACCTGTTGGGTATGGTTAACCAAGCCACAAAGTATTTCTGAACGCGGCGGGTCTTCGGGCAAAGTCGGCACGGTTCTCCATCGAATCATCGTCAGCCTATCATCAAACAAGAAAAACATCATGAGCGCCTTCAAATACCATCGTCTCGATAAAAACAACGTCGCGGTCCTGCTGGTGGATCACCAGACCGGCCTCACCAACTGCGTCCAGGACTTTTCCCCGGACGACTTCAAGAACAATGTCCTCGCGCTGGCCGACGCCGCGAAGTATTTCAAGTTGCCCACCATCCTTACGACGAGTTTTGAGGACGGACCGAACGGACCGCTCGTTCCAGAGCTGAAGCAACTGTTTCCCGACGCGCCCTATATCGCGCGCCCCGGCAACATCAACGCCTGGGACAATGAGGATTTCGTAAAGGCGGTCCAGGCCACGGGCAAGAAGCAATTGCTCATCGCCGGTATCGTCACCGAAGTGTGCGTGGCGTTTCCCGCCTTGTCCGCCCTCGAAGCCGGCTACGACGTCTTCGTCTGCACCGACGCCTCGGGCACGTTCAACAAGACCACCCGCGACGCGGCGTGGGCGCGCATGTCGGCGGCGGGCGCGCAGTTGATGACTTGGTTCGGCGTCGCGTGCGAACTGCATCGGGATTGGCGGAACGACATCGAAGGACTCGGCACACTGTTTTCCAATCATCTGCCGAGCTACCGCTGTCTCATCAATAGTTACCTGGCCACGAAGAAATAGTTAACCGATTGACTCCAACGAATCGGCGCCTCGTAGGAAATTAGAATACCAAAAAGACATTCGTGAATGCCATCGAGGAAACCCGGCGTAAAACGCTGGTGATTGCCGCAACGCTCACGAGTGTCTGTCTGGCCTTTCCCACTCTTTGCGCCAGGGCGGCGGGCTACCAGGTCTATGCCGTGGTGGATGCCTGTGGCAATTGGAGTAAGCTGGCGACGGATCTGACCCTGGCGCGTGTGGTCCAGGCCGGCGCAATTCCCATCGACACCTTGGCGGTGATTTCCGAATTGCAACAAACTTGGAATCGCCCCGATGCGTTGGACTTCGCCAATATCTTCGCCGACCACATGATGCCGAACTACCGGCTGTTGATCGAGAGTTACGACAAGGCGCAGAACGTGGTGACCCAGGGGCGGGAAACGAAACTGGACGCCGTGAAAAGCTAATAAATCTCCGGGAGGAGAGGCGCGCGGGTCGCAGTGCGCCTCGTCCCTTCGGCGGCGTACGCCCGCAGACAACAGGACGCGCTGACTTCCTGGCGCGGGCGGAGTCGCCGGGCGTAAGAGCCTGTTTTGAAATTCCAAGGGGTCCTGTGCCCTGTCCTCCGGTTTGGATCCACCCCGCGTTTCGAGCAGATGTTTTAGGTATGCTGACCGGAGCAACAAGGTATTTCCGGAGGTGCCAGATGGAGACCACTCTCTGGCCGGGAAGAAAAAAAGAGAAAGCTCATCACCATGAAAAAACAAACGATGAAACAGCTCCTTCGCCTTGAACAAAGTTCGGGAATGCACTGGGTGGGCAACGGGTTTCCCGTCCGCTCCGTGTTTGACTACCACGGCCTGGGCCGCGAGCTGAGTCCATTCCTTTTGCTCGACTACGCCGCGCCCTATCACTTTGCCCCGGGCCACGAGAAACGCGGTGTGGGGGCCCATCCGCACAAAGGGTTCGAGACCGTGACGGTCGCTTATCAAGGCGAACTGGAACATCGTGATTCCAGCGGCGGAGGCGGAACCATCGGTGCGGGCGACGTGCAATGGATGACCGCCGGCCAAGGGATCGTCCACGAGGAGTTCCATTCGCGCGACTTCACCCGCCAGGGCGGCACGCTGCAAATGGTCCAGCTCTGGGTCAACCTGCGGGCGCAGGATAAGAGCGCCCCGCCCGGCTACCAAACCTTGCTCCAGGCGCAGATTCCCGACGTGCCGCTGCCCTCGGACGCCGGGACCGTGCGGGTCATCGCCGGGGAATACGGCGGCCACCGCGGCCCGGCGAAGACGTTCACGCCCATCCATCTTTGGGACGTGAATCTTCGCGCCGATCGATCCGCGGAACTGCCGCTGCCCGACGGTCACACCACGCTGTTCCTCGTCTTGAGCGGCGAAGTCGTGGCGAACGAGGATCGGGTGGCGGGCGAAGGTGATCTGGCGATCTTCGAGCGCCACGGTGACGGCATCAGGGTGACGGCGAAGTCCGCGGCTAAGTTGTTGCTGATGGCCGGTGAGCCCATCGCTGAACCGGTGGTCGGCCACGGTCCCTTCGTGATGAACAGCCGCGCAGAGATTCAGCAGGCGTTCGAAGACTACCAACTCGGACGCCTGGGTGAGCTTGCGTGAAGGGCGGGATCCAGACCGGGGACCAAGTGCCAGGTCATCAATTGGACCTTGTGCGCACCGTACGGAGTTCCGGCTAAAGCCGACGGAGCCGTCCCGGGAAACGACGCATCGGAGTAACGCACCGATTAGGTGCTCTGTCCCTTACGGATCCTGGCCAAGGGCATTGGCAACGGTGCGCCGCTCGCCGCCGTCGTCACCACACCCGCGATCGCCGCGGTCATGGCGCAGAAGACCCACTTCAACACCTTCGGCGGCAATCCCGTCGTCTCCGCCATCGGCACTGCCGTGCTCGAAGTCATCGAGCAGGAGAAGACTCAGGAGAACTGCCTCCAGCTCGGCGCCCGCCTCCTCACCGGGCTGCAGAAGTTGAAGGAGAAATACCCGATCATGGGCGACGTCCGCGGTCGGGGCTTGATGCTGGCGATCGAGTTCGTGAAGGACCGTGCCACCAAGAGGCCCGGTCGCGAGGAATGCGCCCAGGCGGTGGAGAACGCCCGCGAGCTCGGCCTGTTGCTCGGCAAGGGGGGCCTCTGGGGGCAGACCATCCGGATCGCCCCACCGATGAACATCACCCCGGCGGATGCCGACTTCATGCTCGCCGTGCTCGACGAAGCCATCAGCGCGGTGTGAAAACAGGGGTTCCGTTATTTTCAGGAGCGCGGACGGCTCGTCCGCTCGAATCCCTTCGGCCATTTCCGTGAGCCTGCCGAACTCGGACAAATGGATTTGTCCCAAGGGGTGGATCGGTGCCCTTTCCCGGTGTTGCTGTTGAACCCCACGAGTCCGGGAGAATGCCACGCTTCGTCAGCTTGAGGAAGCCGAAGCGCGTTGCCACGCCCATCCGGTTGGGTACCGTAACTCACGATTAGTCTGTCTCTTTTCATTCACCATGATTGCCCGCCTGGTTCTCCTCCTGGCGACGCTGGTCACCAGCGTCAGCCTCGCCGCCGAGACGAAGACTCGGAACGTCATCCTCGTCACCGTGGACGGCCTGCGCTGGCAGGAAGTCTTCCGCGGAGCCGAACAACGGCTGCTGAACCGCACCAACGGGGGCGTCGTTTACGAGGACCGGCTCACGAATGCCTTCTGGCGCGACACGGAAGTGGCGCGGCGCGCGGCGTTGCTGCCGTTCTTCTGGGGCACCATCGCCCGGCAGGGACAGCTTTACGGCAACACGAACCAGGGCAGCACCGCGCTGCTCACCAACGGCCGCAAGTTCACCTATCCCGGCTTCAACGAACTCTTCACCGGCTTCGCCGACGACCGCATCAACTCCAACGCCCCGCGGGACAATCCCAATGTCACCGTCTTCGAGTGGTTGCACCGGAAACCCGCGTTCGCCGGCCGGGTGGTCGCCTTCGCCAACTGGGACACGCACTTCTACATCTTCAACGCCCGCCGCAGCGGCATCCCCACCTGGACCGGCTACACTAACACGCTGACTTTCCCGCCCGGCTCCCGGCTCGCGCTGATCGAGCAGATGCATCACGACATCACGCCCCTGTGGCCGGGGATGGATTTCGACGTGTTCTACTACCACGCGCTGCTGGAATACCTGCCCACCGCGAAGCCGCGCCTGGTCTGGCTCGGCCTCAGCGAACCGGACGAATGGGCGCACGAGGGCCGTTACGACAACTATCTCTTCGCTGCGCACCAGATGGACTGTTACCTCCAACGCCTCTGGGAAACGGTTCAATCGCTGCCCGAGTATCGCGACCAGACCACGCTCATCGTCACGCCCGACCACGGACGCGGCGGCGGCCCGACCGACTGGCGGGACCATGGCGCGGCAGTCGAAGGCGCGGAGAACATCTGGCTCGCCATCCTCGGTCCGGACACCCCGCCGCTCGGCGAGCGCACGCACACGGAGACCGTCTTCCAACATCAGATCGCCGCCACGCTCGCGGCCTTGCTGGGGGAGGACTACAACGCGGTCGAGCCCAAGGCCGGCCAACCCATCGCCGCCGCACTGCCCAAATGAAGCAGCATCAACCGCCACATCGAAGTGAGCCGTGGCTTGAAGCACCTTGAACGCCTGATCCGTGCGTGCGCGTCATGAAGTGGGCGCGGCCCCCTGAGAAAGCGACGGCCGGCGCACGCGTCCCACCGATCACTTCGTCATGCCCGAGGACTATGGATATCCGTTCGATCCGAACCAGGGTGGTGAAATTGCCTTCTCTGTAATTGGACCTTTGAAGCTTTGATCTCGGGTTCAGCACCACTTCAAGACGCGCCCGTTCTCGCCGGCCTGGTGCTTCCTGGACTTGCCCTCACTGGATCGCATCCTATTCTGTCCTTCATGTTCGCGCCGGCCAACCGCATCCGTGGGCTGAAGGAAGATCTCCTTCAGTCTTCGCTGTTGGTTGCCACTGGCCTCAACCGGCTCTCCGCCGGCCGCGCTTAAGGAGCCGCGCCAGTCGATTCCGGCCGCGGCTCCCTCCTTCCGCCTCACCTCAACCGTTGTGTCTCCCGTCAGTTCGGGGCGTGTTTCCCTCTATCCGCCCCGGCCGCCCATCCCTGGGCAACCCCCCTGTATCCATGAAATCGACTCTCTTTGTTAGTAACCAAGACGAACGCCGGCTGCGCCGGTTGATCGAAGCTCGTCGCCATTCCACTCTGATGCCCGGCGACCGGGACCAGTTGAACCGACTGGAAACGGAGCTGAACCGCGCCCACATTCTTCCCGCCCAAGCGATGCCGCCGGATGCCGTCCGGCTAGGCTCGATGGTGGAGGCCGAGGATTTGGACGACGGAGAAGTTCTCACGGTCACGCTGGTGTTACCCCAGGAGGCCGATAGCAGCCGAGGACGGATCTCCATCCTGGCCCCGCTGGGCGTGGGCCTGCTCGGTTACCGGGCGGGTGACGAATTGGAATGGCCCGTGCCGGGAGGCACCCTCCGGCTTCGCATTCGCCGACTCCTCGACGACACCTTGATCAAGGCGTGATGCTGGCGGTTCAGGAACCGCCAGATAAAGCCCATTGCCACGGGACAAGGCGCTTGATATGTCCCCTCTCATCGTCGAGTGAAGTGGAATCCCATTTCCCCCTTTTCGGCAAAACGCAGAAACTAAATTCTTATCAGTTTCCTGGAGGAATCCTATGGCCAAACCGCCTCGTGTTTGCTTCGACCGTGTCCTGCCGAAGAACCTTTTCCAGTTCCAACAAACCATTCGAACCCGGCGTGGCGGGCCGTCCCGCGCCGTCACGCCGGTGGGGAAGCTTTGGATGAACGGATCGACGTTGCATGTCCGGTTCTTGGGCGGTAACGCGTCGCAGCGCGCTATCGCCCAAGAGCAGGCCAACTGGTGGACCGCGCATGCGAACCTTAAGTTCGAATTCGACAATGCCCCGAACGCCGAAATACGGATTTCGTTCGACCCCAATGACGGAGCCTGGAGCTATATCGGCACGGACGCCCGCGGCATTCCCGCCGCTCAGGCCACGATGAACCTGGGCTTTCTCGATGGCGGAACCGTGGGTCATGAGTTTGGACACGCCATCGGGCTGGCGCACGAACACCAGAATCCCTCCGGCGGCATACGGTGGAATGAGCAGGTCGTCCTGAAGGCGCTGGCCGGGCCGCCGAATTTTTGGGATGAGGCGACGACCCGTCACAACGTCCTCAACAAATATCAGGCGGACCAGATTCATGGAACCGGCTTCGATCCCGACTCCATCATGCTCTACTTCTTCCCGGCCAATTGGACCCTCAACGGCATCGGAACCCAGCAGAATGAACTTCTTTCGCAGCTTGATAAAGAGTTCGTCGCCGGCGCCAAAATGTACCCGAAAGCCAACCCTGGAATCGCCGGCGACGTCCCGCGGCTCAAAGTGAATGCGTCCAAACGGACCCAGGCCTCCATCGGCAAGCCGGGTGAGGAAGATCTATTCCGGTTCAACGCAACGACTGGGGCACGGTATGTGGTGGATACGAAGGGACGTACTGACGTGGTGATGAAACTGTTCGGGCCGGATTCAGAAACCAATGTCATCGCCGAGGATGACGACTCCGGCACCGGCAGCAACGCGCGGATCGTGGCCGACCTGATTCCCGGCGAATACTTCGTGCAAATCCGGCACTGGAACCAACAGAGGGGTACCGGGAAATACAGTATCGCGGTCAGAAAAGCCTGACCGTGTTCTTCAACCGGGGAGCGGCGGTTGAGAAATAAAATGTTCTGTTCCCCGGGCCGTCCTTTGCCCCTAGGCTGAGGACTGCATTTCGATGAACTACTGTTCGTCTCCTTGGTTTTTTCAGCGGCGTCCCACCCGTGAAGTCATCGTCGGCGATCCCGCCCGCGGCGGCGTTATCATCGGCGGTCCACACCCGGTGGTCCGGCAATCGATGCTCACCTGCGACACCATGGATACCGCCGAGTGTGTCCGGCAGACGCTGGAACTGGTGGCGGTCGGCTGCCAGATCGTCCGGATCACCGCGCCGACCGTGAAAGACGCCGCCAACCTGGAACACATCGCCCGCGCATTGCGGGCGCGGAGTTGTCACGTCCCCCTCGTGGCCGACATCCATTTCAAGCCCGAGGCGGCGATGGAAGCGGTGAAGTGGGTGGAGAAAGTCCGGATCAACCCGGGAAACTATGCCGATTCGAAAAAGTTCGCGGTGAAAGAATACACCGACGACGCCTACATGGCCGAACTGCAGCGAATCGACGAAAAATTTTCTCCCCTGGTGCTGGAGGCAAAACGGCTTGGCCGCGCTCTGCGCATCGGCACCAACCACGGTTCGCTCTCCGACCGCATCATGAACCGGTATGGCGACACTCCGCTCGGCATGGTGGAAAGTGCCCTGGAGTTCGCCCGGATCGCCCGGCGACACGGCTTCCACAACTTCGTGTTCTCGATGAAGTCCTCGAATCCCAAGGTCATGATCGAGTGCTACCGCCTGCTGGTGGCACGATTGGAACAAGAGGGGCCGGACTGGAATTATCCCCTGCACTTGGGGGTGACCGAGGCGGGCGAAGGCGAGGATGGCCGGATCAAGTCCTCCATCGGGATCGGCTCCTTGCTCGGCGACGGCATCGGCGACACCATCCGGGTTTCTCTGACGGAGGACAGTCCCCGCGAGATTGCCGTCTGCAACGACCTGCTCGCGCAGATTCCCCAACTCGTCATCGACCGTAGGAGTCGAGGTGACGAGACTCACTCTTCCGCCGCTGCGGTGGCTCCGGGATCGGGTTCACCCTCCCGTCAGAGCCTCCTCACGTCGGCTCCTGCGGGAGTGCCGTGGGATCCCTTCGTGTACAAACGGCGCGATTCTGCGGTGGCCGACCTGGGGGACACCCATTGCGGTGGAGAAAACGTGGTCCGCGTCGTCGTTACCCAGGCCACGTTCGACCACGTGGCTCCGAAGATCTCACTGAAAGCCGACGTGAAGCCCGAAGGGATCTATGAGGATCTCAACGTCCTGGAACTGGATCCGAGCGCTCCGCTTCCGCCCGATGCCATCAATTGCGACACGCAGTTGGTCACGGTAGCGGATGACGTGGCCTTGCCGCCCATCACCGCATTCCGCCTGCTCACGGCCCGGTTGCATCAACTGGGACGCCGGAACCCGATTCTGCTCAAGGACTGCCTGGCGTTCGATCCGGTTCCCCTGACTCCGGAAATCTCTTTGCTGCGAGCGGCGGTGAACGTTGGGGCGCTGCTCGCCGATGGGGTGGGCGACGCGATTCTGGTTCGGGGCGAATCCGGGGCCGGCCAATCGCTGCGCCTGGCTTTCAACATCCTTCAAGCCGCGGGCTGCCGTTCCTTCAAGACCGACTACGTGGCCTGCCCCAGTTGCGGACGGACCCTGTTCAATCTCCAAACCGTCACCGCCCGGATCAAAGCCCGCACCGATCACCTCAAAGGGGTCAAGATCGCCATCATGGGCTGCATCGTGAATGGTCCGGGTGAAATGGCCGACGCCGATTTTGGTTACGTCGGAGGCGCGCCCAACAAGATCAACCTCTACGTCGGCAAGAAGCCGGTGAAGTTCAACATTCCGGAGACTGAAGCCGTGGAGCGACTGGTGGATCTCATCAAGGAGCATGGGAAGTGGGTGGAGCCGGAGCGGGTGGAATCGGGAGTGACCGTGTAGGCTCCAAGAATGCGGATTGCGGAATGAGGAATGCGGAATGAGCAGAGCGGCGTGGTTGGGACATTGGTCAGGGGTTCCGAAGCTCCAAGGGCCAATGCCCAAGTTGGAAGGCACAGAAGTCTTTATGAACTTCGTTCTCCACCAAGCATGAAAAGGCATTTTCCCGAGAGACCGCTGGATGGACGACACGCGGAAGGTATGGAGTTCCGCCTTCAGGCGGCGGAGACGTTTCTGGCCCCGACGCATTGGAAAACGACCGATCCCGTTGGTGAAGCCGACCGCTCCGCCGGCTCAAGCCGGAACTCCGAACGCTGACGGTCGCCCAACCCACGGACCTCCCAGTACGAGCTGTGAACGCCTTCTCGGATTTTGCTGGCCGCGGGCCGCCTGCGCCACAGCCTTGCGGCCATGTCGAACCGCCTGCTTCTCGTGGATGCCCACGCCTATGCCTATCGGGCTTTCCACGCCATCCGTTCCCTCAACGCCCCCGACGGTTCTCCCACCAACGCCATCTTCGGCTTTATCAAGATGCTGCAGAAGATGCTCGGGAATCTGAAACCCTCGCACCTCTTGGTGATCTGGGATGGCGGACTGGCGGCGGAGCGAATGGCGGCCCTTCCCGAATACAAAGCCAACCGTCCCTCCACTCCGGACGCCCTGGCCAGCCAGCTTCCCCAGATCGAGTCGTGGCTCGACGCAGCCGGACACCCGCAGTTCACGCAGGATGGGGCCGAGGCCGATGACTGGATCGGCACCTACACCCGCCGGGCCGAGGCGGCCGGTTGGAGCGTGATCATCGCCAGCTCGGACAAGGACTTTCTGCAACTCGTCAACGAACGCGTTGGCCTCTTCAATCCCAATGACAAGTCCGAAAAAATCTGGGCCGATGCTGATGTCGTGGCCAAAATCGGAGTCGAACCAGCGCAGGTGGTGGACTGGCTCGCCTTGGTCGGGGACAGCGTGGACAACATTCCGGGCGTGGCCGGAGTTGGCCCCAAAACCGCCGCGGAGTTGCTGAAGCGGTTCGGAACGGTTGATTCCCTCCTGGCACGGTTGTCGGAGATCAAGTCCGATTATCAGCGCGGTGCGCTACAGGCTGCGGTCGATCGAATCCGGAGGAACCAACTCATGGTCCGCCTCAACTGCACTCTGCCCGACGGGCCGCCGCTCGAATCCTTGATTCCTCGCCCCCCGGACAAGCCCGCCTTGCGCACGATGTATCAACGCTGGCATTTCCGCAGCCTGTTGGCTGAACTGGGCGAACCGGGCGAACCGGGGTCACTACAACAGGGCAGTCTGCTGTAAGGCGCTCCCTTGGATCTCCTCCTTCCCCGCCATGAACATCGACCCGGATTCCCTTGGTCCCCGCGAGATGTACGAGTGGATGATCACCACCATCCTGCCTCGACCGATTGCCTGGGTTTCCACGATTTCGCCGGAGGGCGTGACCAACCTGGCTCCCTTCAGCTTTTTCCAGGGAGTTTGTGCCCGCCCGCCCACGCTCTTGTTCTGTCCGGCTAACGACCGGCACGGACGACCGAAAGACACTCTGCGCAATGTCGAAGCCACCGGTGAATTCGTGGTGAACCTGGTGCCGTTGGCGTTGGCGGAATCGATGAATGCCACCTCGGCCACCCTGCCGTACGGCGAAAGTGAGTTCGCCCGTTTCCAAGTCCCCTCGATTCCCTCGCTCCAGGTTCGGCCTCCGCGGGTGGCCGGTGTTCCCGTGGCCTTCGAATGCCGGCTCGATCGGATTATCCGGGTCGGCGAAGGACCGATTGCCGGAAACGTCGTCCTGGGCCGGATCGTGCAATTCCACATTGATGACTCCGTCCTCGGTTCGGATGGAAAGCCGGATCCCGGCAAACTGGATCTGATCGGCCGAGCCGGGCGAAACGACTACGTCCGACTGGGCGAACTCTTCCGTCTGGAGCGGCCGGCTTGAACTCCGAGAAGAGCGAGCTTGCCGGGCGATGGCCCCACTTTCAGGGTTGGTCTTTCACCATGAAAGCGTTGTTTGGAGGATGGGGACTGGCGGTGGCGATGACCTTGTTGGGCGCGGATCTGCCGGAGCCCAAATTCCGGGCGGTCAATGTCGATACCAACATCGCCATCGGATACGGCGTGGCGATCGCCGATGTCGATGGGGATCGGCGGCCGGACATCGTCCTGTGTGACAAGGCGCAGATCGTTTGGTACCGCAATCCGAGCTGGGAGAAGTTTGTCATCGCGGAGAAGCTCACGGAACTGGATCACGTTTGCGTTGCCGCGGCCGACATCGATGGCGACGGCAAGGCGGAGATCGCGGTCGGGGCCGGCTGGAATCCAGGTGATACCCTCAATTCCGGGGCCGTATTTTATCTGATTCCACCCGCAGACCGGACGCAACGATGGGAGGCGGTGCCGTTGCCGCATGAGCCGACGGTGCATCGCATGCGGTGGGTGCGGGATGCTGCGGGATCGTTTTCGTTGGTGGTGGTTCCGCTGCACGGACGGGGCAACAACGCCCAGACGGGCGAGGGGGAGCCGGTGAAGATTCTGCGCTACGAGCGTCCGCCCAACCCGCGGGAAGCTTGGAAGGTCACACCGATCAGCCAGCCGGGGTGGCCGACGCTGCACAAGACCCACAACTTCGACCCGTGTCTGCCCGCGCCCTCCGGGACGGAGAGCCTAGCCATTGCGGCGAAAGAGGGTTTGTTCCTGTTGCCAGCGTCTTCCGGAGCCACCCTGATTCCCCAGGGAACGAATGACATTGGAGGCGCCGGGGAAATTCGCCACGGCCGGTTGCCGGGCGCTGATTTTTTGGCGGCAGTCGAGCCGATGCATGGAAACACCTTGGCGGTCTATGCCGCTCCCCTGGGGCAGGAAGGCCTTCGGCAGCGGCTGGTCTTGGATGAATCGCTGGTGGATGGCCATGCCCTGGTGTGCGGAGATTTCCTCGGGTTGGGTCGGGATCAGATTGTCGTAGGCTGGCGGGCGATGAACCGCCCCGGGGTAAAAGTCGGGCTGCGCTTGTTCACGCCGGTGGATGCGGCGGGAAAGGAATGGCGCATGACGCTGCTGGATGACAATACCATGGCCTGCGAAGACCTGGCGGTGGGCGACTTGAACGGGGATGGAAAGCTCGACCTGGTGGCGGCGGGACGGGCCACGAAGAACGTGAAGATTTGGTTCAACGAACGGTGAAGAGAGGCGGGAGCCCAAGGCCCAATGCCAACAGGACTGGGATCCTGACTGCAGACGCAGTTGGGGGAAGCGGGGCAGGGGAGGAGGCGTCCTTCGACGAGGCTGGAAGGTGGAGGGGTGGCCAGGATCAGGAGTGTTCCGAGACCCAGCCAGTGCCATCGCTTCATGGGTGACGATAGGGTGAAGTCAATGGATCGCGACTCCTGGAATCGCGAGTTCAGGCGGCTTGCTCTTCACGTTTACGATGATAAACTTTCGGTCATCGCCCGCCGGTGCTTCGAAGTAACGAATCCTTTCCGGCTCAACGTTTGACTTTGGAATGTACGGTCCTTTTTACTCACGCGCGCTTGCTCCCCGGGCTGACGGCTGATTGGACGTAGTCCCGGGGGCGGCAGCATATCCGCCTGTGGCAGCAAAAGACGATTACTTGTTGGACACGATGCTCGAGACGGGCCTGTTGGCCTCCGAGCTGGTCGAGGAAGGCCGGGCCGAGGCCGAGGTCAATGGCGAAGGTGTCCTCGACACTCTGGTGAAGAAGGGGTCTGTGGACTCCTCCGTGGTCACGATGGCCAAGGCCACCTACTTCGGGGTGGAATCGGTGAACCTGACCGACCTCCACCTTACGGATGAAGTCATCGGGTTGATCCCCCGGCACGTGGCCAAGAAATTCAATGCCGTGCCGGTGGCCCAGAGCGACAGCGGGGCGGTGGTGGTGGCCTTGAGTGATCCGTCCGACATCGACTCGGTGGACGGTCTGCGTCATGCGCTGAACCGGGATGTCGAACTGCGCGTCACCAGCAGTGACGACATCGAAAACGCGTTGAACCGGTATTATGGTGGTGCCGCGCGCGACGATGGCGGCATCGCCAAAATGATCCAGGACATCACCGAGGGTGAGGTCGAGGTCACTGGCATTACCGGGGCCGTGGACAATGACACGGAGGCGGTCGATGCCGACGCGCCGATCATCAAGCTGGTCAACCAGGTGATCGTGGATGCCTTCAAAAAGCGGGCATCGGATATTCACCTCGAGCCCTTGGCGAAGCGGTTCCGGTTGCGGTTCCGTATTGACGGTATCTGCGTGGAGCAGTCGGACCTGCCCAAGCGCCTGCAAGCGCCGATCATCGCGCGGCTCAAAATCCAGTCCGGGATGAGCATCGCGGAGAAACGCATTCCCCAGGACGGCCGCATCAACACCAACGTCGGCGGCAAGACCATCGACCTGCGCGTCAACGCGATTCCCACGCAGCATGGCGAATCGATTTGCATGCGTATTCTGGACAAATCGGGCTTGCGGCTGGGGTTGGCCGAGTTGGGCTTTTTCGCGGACGACCAGGCGAGTTTTGAGCGGTTGATCGGGCTTCCGGACGGCATTCTGCTGGTCACCGGTCCGACCGGGTCCGGCAAGACCACTACGCTCTATTCCTGTCTCAACTACATCAATCGGCCCGACCGCAAGATCATCACGGTCGAAGACCCGGTGGAGTACATGCTGGCCGGCATCAACCAGGTGCAGGTCAATGAGCACATTGGATTTACTTTTGCCAATGCGTTGCGTTCGATGCTTCGCCAGGCGCCCAACGTGATCATGCTGGGGGAAATCCGTGACCTGGAGACGGCCTCGATCGCCATCAATGCCTCCCTGACGGGTCACCTGGTTTTTTCCACGTTGCACACCAATGACGCCCCGTCGGCGGTGACCCGGTTGATTGACATTGGGGTGAAGCCGTTCCTGGTTGCTTCCTCGGCGCGGTGTTTCATGGCCCAACGCCTGGTCCGCAAGGTCTGCAAGAATTGCGGCGCTCCTCACACGCTCACGGAAAAGGAAGCCCAGGCGTTGAACATCACGGCGGAGCAGCTCCAGCAGTCCAGTGCGCGCCTGGGACGGGGATGTTCCGAATGCAATAAAACCGGCTGCCGCGGTCGTTTCGGCATCTTCGAAATCTTTCTGGTCCAGGATGACGTCCGGCGGCTGATTTTCGAAAAAGTGCCGTCCAATGTCCTCCGGAAGAAAGCCCTGGAGCTGGGCATGCGGACGCTGCGGGAAGACGGAACCCGCAAGGTGCTGGCCGGTCTAACCACCGTGGAGGAAGTGATCCGGGCCACGGTCAGCGAACATTGAGGACCCGGATGGCAATGCAACTGCTAACTCGACAGCTCCACGGTCGCCCACCTCATTCTTTCCGAAATTAGCCATGTCGTACCAAATGTCCGATCTCTTGCAGTTGGTGGTGTCCGAAGGCGCCGCCGATCTGCATATCCGGGTGGGTATCCCTCCGGTCATTCGCCTGCACGGCATTCTCCATCGGGTCGAAGGTCCCGTCCTCAAACCGGAGGATACCGAGGAATTGATGCGGTCCATTACCTCGGAAGACCATATCCAGCAGATCCGCGAGAAGGGGGGGGCCGACTTCGGCTTTGCGTTCGGCGAACTGGCCCGGTTCCGCGTGTCGGCCTTCAAGGAGAAGGGCAATTTCGCTCTCGTGCTGCGGCAGATCCCCAGCAAGCTGCTGACGATGGAGCAGATCGGCATCCCGCCGAGTGCCAAGGAACTTCTCTGGCGGCCCCGCGGTTTGGTCTTGGTGACGGGACCGACGGGGTCCGGCAAGACCACCACCCTGGCCTCGATGATCAACATCATCAACGAAGAGCGTGATGAGGCCCACATCATCACGGTCGAAGATCCCATCGAGTACTACCACAAGCATAAGAAAGCGGTGGTGACCCAACGGGAGGTCAATGTGGACGTGCCCAACTTTGCCGAAGCGCTGCGCCGGGCGTTGCGACAGGATCCCGATGTCATCCTGGTGGGTGAGTTGCGCGACCTGGAAACCATGGAGGCGGCGATCACCGCGGCGGAAACGGGCCACTTGGTGTTTGGCACGCTCCATACCACGGGCGCGGCCAAGACGATTGACCGCATCACCAATGCCTTCCCGATGAACCAGCAGGAAATGATCCGCATCCAGTTGTCCACGGTGTTGCAGGCGGTGATTTCCCAGCTCCTGATTCCGCGGGTGGACAAGCCGGGCCGCGTCGCAGTCTTCGAAATCATGGTCAATACCCCGTCCATTGCGGCTCTGATTCGCGACAACAAGTCGTTCCGCATCCAGTCGGATATCCAGACCGGCGCCAAGTTCGGCATGGTGACGCTCGATAGCTTCCTGCTGGAGAAATACGAATCCGGCATGATTGCCGAGGAAGAAGTGCTGACCAAGGCACAGGATCCGACCACCATCGTGCAGAAACTGCAGGAGATGAAGGCGGCCAAGGCGGCCGCGGCCGCGGCGGAAGAATCCCATCGCTAACCCACCATGTCCGACCCCGTTACCGATCCGCTGCTGCTCCTGCTCCGGGAGCGGGGGATGTTGGATGACCTCCAGTTCGAGGAGGTCAGCCAGGAAGCCGGCCGCAGTGGCAAGCCCGTCCTGCAGGTCATTCAGGATTACGGCCTGCTCGACAAGGACATGGTGCTGCAACTGCTGGCCGACCATCTGGGCACGTCCGTCGTCGAGATCGACGAGGCGTCGATCACGCCGGAGGTGGTGGCGGCTATTCCCGGGGAGAGTGCCCGCATGTATCAATGCATGCCGGTGGCGCTGTATGGAGATACCGTTCAGGTCGCCATTGTGGATCCCTTGAATCCGGCCGTGCTGGATGAATTGGGATTCACCGTGAAGTACCAGCTTCAATTGGTCGTGGCCGACCCCGCCGCCGTGCAACAGGCCATCAGCAAGTTTTACCAAGCGCAGGCCAGCGGTGGGTATCAAGACATCCTGAAGGAGCTGGGAGCAGCGGCGGAAGATTCCGGGGAGGAGGATTCCGGACCCCGGGGCTCCGAGTTGAGCGCGGATGCCAACGACGCCCCGATTGTGAAGTTCGTGAACCTGGTGTTGATGCAGGCCGTGCAGGACCGCGCCAGTGACATTCACTTCGAGCCGTTCGAAGACGAGTTCAAGATTCGTTACCGGGTGGACGGGGCCTTGTACGAAATGTCGCCGCCTCCCAAGAACCTGGCCAGTCCCGTGACGTCGCGGCTCAAGGTCATGGCCAACTTGAACATCTCCGAACGCCGCCTCCCGCAGGACGGGCGTATTTCGGTCAACATCGGGGACCGCCAAGTCGATCTCCGTATGTCCACTTTACCCACGGCCTTCGGCGAATCGGTGGTGCTCCGCGTGCTGGACCGCTCGGCGGTCAAGATGGAACTCGAATCACTGGGTTTTCCCCAGAATGTCTATGATTTCACGGTCGAGACCATCAGCCAACCGAACGGCATCTTCGCCGTGACCGGCCCTACCGGGTGTGGCAAGACCACGACGCTTTATTCGGCCTTGCGCCGGATCAACACCATCGATTCGAAGCTGCTGACCGTCGAGGATCCCGTGGAGTACGACATCGAGGGGATTATGCAGGTGCAGACCAACGAGGGGTCGGGTCTGACCTTCATGAAAGCCCTTCGGGCCTTTCTCCGGCAGGATCCCGACATCATCATGATCGGGGAGATGCGCGACCTGGAGACCGCGCAGATTGCTATTCAGGCCTCGCTGACGGGCCACCTGGTGCTTTCCACGTTGCACACCAACGATTCCCCCGGGGCGGTGACGCGGTTGGTGGACATGGGCGTGGAGCCGTTCCTGATTTCCTCCACCCTTCTAGGCGTCCTGGCCCAGCGCCTGGTGCGGAAGATTTGCGTCAAATGCCGCACGCCATTTGAACCGACCGAAATGCAGTTGGGCCAGCTCGGGCTCTCCCCTCATGACCTGGGGGACCGGACCTTCTATTACGGTCGCGGTTGCCCGACGTGTAACGACTCCGGTTACCGCGGGCGGAAAGGTATTTACGAACTGCTGGTCATCACCGATGCGGTCCGCACGCTGATCAATGAACGGGCTCCGACCGTGGTCATTCGCCAGAAGGCCATCGAGTTGGGCATGGTCACGCTGCGGGAAGATGGCTTGCGCAACATTTACGCCGGTGAAACCACCGTCGAAGAAGTGCTGAAATACACATAACTCCAGCGGGAAAGAACAGGTATGCCAAAGTTCCAATACGTCGCCATGGACTCCCGGGGCAAGGAACAGAAGGGAGTACTGGAAGTCGCCTCTCAGGCGGATGCGATCAACCGGTTGAAGGAAATGGGTTACTTCCCCACCAAGGTCATGGAGGCCGAAAAGCCTAAGGGGAAAAAGGATGGCAAGAAGGCGGCTGCACCCGCCGCGGGAGGCAAAAAGAAGAAAGGAGGGTTCGGGGACATCAGCATCAAGATTCCCGGAATCGGCGGCGGGGTGAAGACCAAGGTCCTCACGACCTTCACCCGCCAGTTGGCGACCCTGGTGGATGCCGGGTTGCCCCTGCTGCGCGGTCTCCGGGTGCTGCAAAAGCAGGAGAAACATCCGACTCTCCGCAACTGCATCGACGATCTTTCCCTCGCCATTGAAGGCGGCTCGACGTTCTCCGAGGCCCTGGCTCAGCATCCCAAGATTTTCAACCGGCTGTTCGTGAACATGGTGAAAGCCGGTGAACTCGGCGGCGTGCTCGAGGTCGTGCTCAACCGCCTCGCCGAATTCATGGAGAAAGCCGAGAAGATCAAGGGCAAGGTCATCGCTGCCATGTTCTATCCGGTGGCCGTCATGACCGTCGCGGTCGGCATCCTCGGCCTCCTCATGGTGGTGGTGGTCCCGAAGTTCAAAGAGATCTTCGCCGACCTGCTGGGCGACGCCGGCATGCCGGAGTTCACCGAGTTCGTTCTGGCGATCTCCGACGCCATCAAGAGTAAGACCATCGTCCTGACCGAGGGCCCCCCTTACGTCTATCCGGGACCGGTCATTTGGGGGATCGTGGCCTTCGTAATCTTCTTCAAATTGGTGGTCCGGTTGAAGAAGGGACGCTGGCTCTGGGACAAGACCAAGCTGCATCTCCCCGCCGTGGGCTCGGTGATCCACAAGGTGGCCATCGCCCGCTTCTGCCGAACCCTCGGAACGTTGGTCAGCTCGGGTGTACCCATCCTTCAGGCGCTCAACATCGTGCGGGAAACCGCCGGCAACGTGGTGGTGGCCAATGCGGTGCAAATGGTTCACGAAAGCGTCAAGGAAGGCGAAACGATCACCGCCCCGCTCGAAAAGTCGGGCGTGTTCCCGCCCATGGTCATCTCCATGGTCGATGTCGGCGAGCAGACCGGTGCGTTGCCGGAAATGTTGCTGAAGATCGCCGATACTTACGATGACGAGGTGGACAATGCCGTGGCGGCTATGACGTCCCTCCTGGAGCCGATCATGATCGTGTTCCTGGCGGTCGTGGTCGGCAGCATTGTCATCGCCCTCTTCCTGCCGTTGATCACCCTGATCGACAAGCTCGGCAGCGACGGCGGCGACGGAGAATGATCCGAAGCCCGAAACCACCCGGTCCGCCGCGTTGCGGGCCGGGTTTTTTTACTTTTGTTCACTTATTTAAACAACCAGACTTGACACAGCGAACGCCCAGCCTGTAAATACAAAGTAGTTACACTGCATTGGCGTTGGCCTTACCGTCTTCCTTGTGGAGTTCGATTGGAACAATCAGCCATTCGCATTGGATGGTTCTTTGAAGGCGCGGGACATTGAAGAGTCGTTCGAGGACCCGTTCGCGGTCCGGCTGTTGCCGGATTCCCCCCGGTTTGGGGTGCAGGCCCGGTATTTCAACCTGGGCAAGGCGGATTCGGGCCAGGGCGTCTTCAGTGTTTACCGCACCAACGGCCGCATCTTCCGGGTGATCTGCGCCCGGGAGTTCACGGAACAGGAGGAGTTCTTCTATCAACGAAAGCTCCGCCAAGCCCTCGAATCCTGATGTCCGTCGGCCTGGTTACGTCCTGGGAGGAAGTCCCGCTGTTCGACAGCGAGCAGTCGGAGGCAGATTTCTGGGCGGACAACCAGGTCGATCTTCGGCTGATGGAATCGGCCACCGTCGGCGCCACGGAGCAGACCGAATCGGTGACCATTACGCTGCGCATGGATCCGCGGATGCTCGCGCGGATCAAGCGCCTCGCTCGTGAACGCTTTCTCAACTACCAGAGCATGATTAAACAGTGGCTTAGTGAACGGATGGAAAAGGAATTGAAGGACCGTTGACCGGTGATTCACTCTCAAGCACTTCCACGCCATGAATCGACCTCGCTCCTTATGCTTCGGAAGCTCCCGGCCCGCATGGATCGGACGGGCTTTCACCCTGATCGAGCTCTTGGTGGTGATCTCGATCATCGCCGTTCTGGCCGGTCTCGTGGTGGGGGTGGCCCCGGTGGCCAGCAAGCGGATGCGGGAAGCGCGGTTGAAGGCGGAGTTGGTGGCGCTGGAGGCGGCCATCGAGGCGTACAAAGCCAAATACGGGGTCTATCCGCCCGACAATTACGATCCGATCCGGCGGGTCACCAACCCGACCCTCCATTCCCTGTTCTATGAACTGACCGGAGTCCTGGCGGACAACAACCCGGGGAACCCGCGGCTGCTCACCGCCGACGAGAACTTCGCCATCGATCCGGACACCTTTCAAACGTATTTCGGCCGGGAAGGGGTGCTGAACAGTGCCCCCCGGATTCCTACCACCGCCGGGGCCGCGCAGCACAAGCTCGATGTGGAGCAGAAGAAGAATCTGATCCGGCGCGAATTCAAACCCGGCCAGCATGCGGAGATTTTCCGGTCCAAGTCCGACGGCGGCTATGTGGACCTCGAAGTCCTGGCGGTCGGATTCTCCACGGATGCCTCGGGCAAGCGGGGTTCGGGATTTGCCTGGCCGCCGCGGATTCCCCAAAACCAGCACCCGGTACCTAGCAATCCCGGATTGAATCCCTGGCGTTACGTTTCCACCAACCCCACCAACAATCCCGGACGCTTCGATCTCTGGGCCGAGATCGTGGAAGGCGACCGGACCAACGTCTTCGGCAACTGGTAGCACCTTTATCTCCTTCACTCGTCCTTACCCATGAATGTCACCCTTCACCCCCGGCGCCGACGTGGATTCACGCTGATTGAGCTGCTGGTGGTCATTGCCATTATCGCCATTCTCGCCGGTCTTCTCCTGCCGGCGGTGACCAGGGCCGGTAACTCGGCCCGCATCAAGACGGCCGAGGTGAGCATGAACAACCTCGTCGCCGCCATCACTGCCTACAATGCCGCTTACAGCCGAATGCCGACCTCGAAGCGGACCCGGGGGGCGATTACGGAACAATGGCCCGATTTCCTCTATGGAACCCAGCAAGGGGGAACGCAGGTCCTGGATTCGAAGCTAAGGACCGACTATCAGCCGGTGCGGAATCCGCTCCAGATCACCTGGAACGTCAGCAATGCGGAACTGATGGCCATCCTGACTGGCACCGAGCTGGCCAATTTCCCCGCCGGCCATCCCGCCTACGCCCCGCAGAACGACCTGGACAATCGTCCAATCAATTTCAACAACGCCCTGAACCAAAAGGGTAACACCTTCCTGAACGTGAAAGTGGCCAAAGGGGTCAGCCCGAATGGCGCGGGAGAATTGGATCGGGTGCTACGGGATCCTTGGGGACGGCCGTATTTGGTCTGGGTGGACACCGATTACGACAACCGGATCGTGAACCCATTTCCCGAGTCCGCGGGCCAGTCGGTCCGGCCCGCCACGGATCCGGCGGCGAGGTTCATTTCGCAGCCGGTGCTGGTGATGTCCTTGGGACCGGATGGGCAGGCGGACTTCTCTTTGCCTGCGGATGCCAAAAGTACCGTCAACGCCGACAACTTATACAGTTGGCGCTAAGGCGCCGGCCCTACGGACATGCATCTTTCCTCCATCACAGGACCGGAACGCTCGGATCGCCTGGCGTTCACGTTGATCGAGCTGCTGGTCGTCATCTCGATCATCGGCCTGTTGATGTTCATTGCCGTGCCGGCGTTCCGCGGGTTTGGGCAATCCAATGTGATGGCCGCGGCGCAGCAGCAATTGAAGGATGACGTGAGTTACGCGCGGCAACTGGCGGTGAAGAACCGGGCTCCGGTTTACATGGTGTTTTTGATGCCGCCCTGGAACGAGTCTCCCGACAACTTTGCCAACCAACTGGCAGGTATCCATAACAGCATCCTGGGGTTGCCGCAGACCGCCGAGTTCGATCGCCAATACCGCGACCTGGCCTTGCATGCCTACACCAACGTTTTTCCCAAACAATTCGTCTCCTACGCGCTGTTCACCGAATCGAGTCTGGGCGAGCAGCCGGGGAACAAGCGTATGCGGTTTCTGACCAGTTGGAGGACGTTGCCGGAAGGTGCGCTTTTTCCCACCAACGGGATGGAACTATTGCTCCCGGTCTGGGTGACGCGACAGACCAACCAAGTCGTCGTCGCCAACCTCTCTGCCCGTCCTTTCCCGTTCCCCATCGCCCCGGAACCCGACAACGTCGCCGTCACCGAGGCCCTCCGGCTCCGGCTGCCGGCGATCGCGTTCGATGCCCAGGGACGCTTGTTTAACTTCGACGAGCAGGGCCGGCCCATCGGGAACGGCACCACCCTCGCCGACCGCTATCTGGCCGTGTCCGCGGGGAGCGTTCTCCTGGGCCGACATGTGGTTCCGAAGGATCAGCCGGAACGGTTCGATTTCCAGCAGACGGCGGATGTCGTGGAGACACCCCGACGGAACTACACCAACCAGCTCGTTCGGGTGTCGGCGTTGACCGGTCGCGCCAAACCCTTGCGGCCCCCCTTGGAGTCCATTCCATGAAACTGACGTCTCATCGCCAGGGCCGGACGGCCGCCTTTACCATGGTGGAGCTGGCCCTCTGCATTGCCATCGTGGCCTTCGCCATGGTGGCGATCCTCGGCGTCCTGCCTTTGGGCCTGAACGTGCAGAAACAGAATCGCGAGGACACCATCATCGATCAGGAAGGCCCGATGTGGGTGGATTTGATCCGTCGCGGCGGCATTGGCTGGGACGATGTAACCAACTACGTGGACTTCATCCTGGTGGAGCGGACGCCGGTGAATCGAAACGGATCGACGATCACCAACGGTTTCCGTGGCCCCTTCTATTCCTCGGAATATGTGCTTCCCCCTCCCAACACCTATCTCGCCACCACGGCGCAGGTGGTCGGTCTCTTGTCACTTCCGCGTTTCGAGGTGGACCAAGGCATCATCTACAGCAACCGGGTGACCGCGGTCTGCCGCTCGGTGAGTGGAGCCCTCAATTCTCAGATTCATCCGGACCGCACCCTGAGCTTCGCTCCCGCCGAACGGCAGTTGGACGATTCGTTCCGCTATCAGATCCAGGTGGAACTGACACCGGTGGCGCAACTGCCGACGACGGGGGTGGACCCTACCAACATGGTGGCGCAGGCGGGACTTAGCCTCGGCGGCTATCTCAATGCGCTCCGTCTGGACACCAACCTGATGGAAGTATTGGAGGCACCGCTGGAGCGAACGCCGGCCAGGGATCTGTTCACGGCCACGGTTTATGACCTGAAGCTGGTGTTCCGCTGGCCTGTGTTTCGGGTGGGAGGAGAGATCACGCTCGGGCCGAACCGGCGGGTGTTGCGTACTCAGCTCGTGGGCCGACCGCGCTTTGCCATCTTCGACCCCAATAACGTGAACTCGGTGTACTGGCCCATGACCTCGATCCGCCCGCGTCATTTTGACTCCCGTTCGATTCACGGAGACCTCACCCGTTAGACGACGTATGAAGTCGCTCACCTCCAGAACCTCCGCGTGCCCCCGTCGCACTTCGGCTTTCTCGCTGCTCGAGATGCTGGTGAGCATGGGAATTCTTTCCCTTCTCGTTCTGGCTTTGTTTTCTTTGTTTAACCAAACCCAGAAGGCCTTGCTGGCCAACGTCACCCAGTCGGACGTGATGGAGAACGGACGATCCATCATCGATCTGTTGGTCCGGGATTTGGTCCGGGCGCGGCCCGCCGGCCTGGGCAGCAACTTCATCTTTCTACCCGGCACGACGAACATCCAGGAGGTGGTCAATCCCGCTCCCAACCTGGTGGTGTTACGCACCACGGCCGGCATCGCCAATCCCACCGCCAAACAGCTCTTTACCGACGGATGGCGGCGAGATGCTCTGATGCATGACTTGTTCTATCTGGCGGAACAGCGGCCCGGGCAATGGACGGGGGCCGGTCTTTTTGTGGCGGATGAAGATACGCGGTTTCCGGACCACGGGTTGGGCACCCTCTATCGGTATGAAGACATTCAGCCAGTCAGCCTGCGCGGAGCCCGGGCCGCCGATCGGGTTTGGGATCTGTACAATCGGTTCTTCGGTACGTCCGGCAATGGGCTGAACTACCGGCTCTCCCCCACCAATTCCAGCCGGCTGATCGACGGGGTGGTGTTCTTCCGGGTGACACCATTTGGAGCACTCGGCGAGGCGCTGGATCAGACCCTGCGAGCGCAGACCAATATCTTTCCCAACCCGCCCGACGTCCTGATCGGTCCGGACAACACCATTCCCTATAACTTGAGCGCGACTCAGTTCCGTGGCCGCGCGTTTCCCAGCGCGCTGGAACTGGAGCTGGGAGTTTTGCCCACGGAGTTGTTGGAGCGCTACCGCGCCCTCCCCCAGACGCCCGATACGATTCGAGCGCGGTTTCTAATCAACAATGCGGCCAACATTCTGGTGTTCCGTCAACGCATCCCGATGGCCACCTCGCCTATTTTCCCATGAAGTGTCCTAACTCCATTGCCGTTGCCGGACGCCCGAACCGTCGGGGCATCGCGTTGGTGATTACGCTGCTGATGCTGGCGGTGGTGACCATCACGGCCGTGGCGTTTCTGGCCGTGAGCCGGCGCGAACGCGAAGCGGTCGCCACGAACGCCGAACAGATCGACGCCCGGTATATTGCGGAGATCGGAGTGCAGCATGCCGTGGGAAGGGTCGCCAGTCGCATTGCGGCGGTGACGAATCGAATGGCCTACGGCGGATATTTCGTCTCCACCAACTTTGCCAATCCCTATTTTAGACTCGACAGCGCGAGCTCCTTCCTGGAACGCAGGGACTATCGGCAGCTCACCAATGTCAGCTATTACCGCAACACCAACTACGCGCTTTTTGACCTGACCCAGGCCGGTCACCGGGAAGATTACGCACGGATGCTAGGAAACCTTTATTATGATCCGCGACCGCCCGTCTTCATCCAGACCAATCGGAATCCCAACCTGCCCCTGGACTTCCGCTTTTATCTGGATTTGAACCGCAACAGCCAGTTCGAAACGAACGGACTGATCGTGGAACAGGACCGACAGGGGCAGGCCCTCAGTTTGGACCCCCGGTTCTATTGGGGCGACCCGGAATGGATCGGTGTGCTGGAGCATCCCGACGTCCCGCATTCGGGAACGAATCATTTTATCGGCCGGACCGCTTATGTGGTGATTCCCCCCAGCCGCACTCTGGACATCAACTTCAGCGGCAACAATGCCAAACGGCTGAACGAGGGGGTGGGCCTCCCTAACAATCAGGATCTGTTGCCCAGCGGGTTTTTGCGCAACCAGGGGGTGGGGAGCTGGGAGGTGAATCTGGCCGGATTCCTGGGGGCGTTGAACACCAATATCTGGGGCTTCAGTCCGAATGACTATCAGTACGAGACCAACTTCACGGGCAGCACGGGAATCGCCTTCTCAGATGCCGAACGCTTCCGCCGGTTTCGTCAGGAAAACTATCGCCCGGAGTCAGCCGACCGGTTCTTCGAGTTGGAGGCGGGCCATGGGTCGGTGACCCCGGTGCGGGACACGTTCGAGCAGGATTTTGTGGATGGTTACTCGGATGGCCCGCTGGTGGTGACCTTGCAAGATCTCCGCCTGCGGCTGGAGAACGACCAGCCGGACAATGCCTGGTCGGGTAGTGATTTGACGAATCATTTCACCGAACTGAACAACGTCTTCAGCACCGCGCTGAATCCGACGGCTGGGAACCCCAGCCAGACCCTGGCGCTCCGCCTGACCGGCCAATACACCAACCAAAGCATCGCCCGCACCTCGCCGCGGAGCACGTATGATCGATACACCTATTATCGGTTGATCAGCCAGTTGGGAACGGACAGCAGCGATGGCCGCATCGAAACGGGTGTTCATCCGGCCTATGCCGACGCCTATCGGGGACGGGACGCGGTGAATCCCTTTGGATTCTACCGGCGGGCCAAACTCAATTTGAACTATGCGCCGGACCATCCGGAAGGGCAGGGGATTGAGGCCGCCCGCGTGACGGAGTTCCGGCCGTGGCAGGCGCTCGAATGGTTCACCAATGCCACCCACCGGCTGCTGCTCGGCGAGTTCACTAACGGATTGCCGTTCTTTCCGCCCCAAGGGAATCGTTCGGTTCCCGGCCTCGGCGTCCACGGCTGGACCCAGTTCCGGGTGAACAACATCGACTACGTGACCAACTACACCTATGATGCCCAGGTTCATCGTTCCCTGCAGTTGGCGGCCAATATCTTTGACGCGACCACGAACGAGTTCCTTCCCCAGTCATCGATTGCCGCGCCCACGGTGTTCCGCCCCTTGGTCTATGAGGATTCACGCAGTCCGGGCATTCTGCGGTTGCATAGCTTCGAGCCCATCTTCAGTGGCCGGCCCGACTTTCTGCTGCAGCGTCTCTGGGTTTCGCCTGACTTGGTGACCAATGGCGCCCCGCGGCCGCCTGGCGCTCCATTTCCCGCCGCGACGCTCGCACGCAGCCTTCCCGAGTCCGTTCCGCCGGTCACGTCTCGGGAACGCGGATTCAACGTGTTCGGCCTTCCCTGGGTGGTGGGGGCCAAACAAGGGCTGCCCAACTTCAATCAGGGCCTCTGGCAAACCATCATCCAGCCCACCCGCCGACTGATCATCACCCGTCCCACCCGCAATGCGAATATCGCCCCGACCGAGCTCCCCTTTTCGGGAGCCAACCGCGGCGGATTCCGGACCGAGTATCAGTTTATCATCAATGTGACCAACCGGGTGGGAGTGGAAGCATGGAACTCGTATCTGACTAATTTTCCCCGGGCCGTGCGCATTTTCGCCACCAACCTCCTGGAGTTTAGCTTGGTGGACGAGACCATCGCGGGAAATCCGGCGATCATCCTGCAGCGGCGGGAACTGTTATCCACCAACTACGTGAAGCCGGCGGGCTGGCCGGCGCGGCAATACGAAGCCCCGGGGCTGACTCGCAACACCGCCTCTCCGGCGTTTTTGCAATACCCCCTGACGATCACCAACTCGGTCCTGGCGGGATTGGGCCAACCAGGGATGACCATTGGAACGAGCTTCATTTATGATCCGGTGGACCGGCAGGCCTTTCCACTTACGCAAACCAACGAGGGCCGGATCGTTATTTCGCAGGGGAACCGTCGTTTCCTGAACCCGGTCCTTTCCGCCTACGTCACCAACAGCTTGCTCTTTGCCATTTCCGACGAGCAGACCGGGCGTCTCTTGGATATCGCCACCCTGCGCAGCACCATGATTCGCACCAACCTGATTGCCACCCTGGGACTCAACCCCGAGGGGACCGTCCAGGAGTTTTTCCAGACCCGGGCGGGCGAGCAGGGCGGGCAGGGTGGGCAAATGCCGGCCTTCTGGAGCACCAATCTGGTCGAGAACAACCGGACCCGCGGCATGGACAACCAGATGCTGGCGTCCATTGGCGACATCGATGTCCCGGCGAACCTCTGGCGCGATCCCTTCGGAGCGTCGGTAACGGTTCAATCCCGTGACGATGCCATCGCGGGCTTGCTGTACTTCCTCTATGGCGTTGAGCCCACCGGGAGTTCGGCCGACCGGATCCGGCAGCAATATGGATCCAATCTGGTCGTTCAGGTCGGATTCAATCCCTCACCGCGAATCTTCATGTCCGACCGCCGGATGGCCAACGATCCGTTGGTTCATTATACCAAAGACGATCTGGCGCCGGGTTACTTCTTGGTGACCGAAGCCGGCTACACCGAGGTGCCGCATGAATTCTTCGGACTGGTTCCGGGGTCCCAGTTGGGAATTCAACTGACGACCAACATTGCGGCATTCGATCTGGGGCCGCGTCCGAAATATATCAATGCCTACGCGCCCTGGGGAACGAATGCGAATTGGACCGGGTTGCCTCCCCCGGTGACCGCTGCCAGCGCGGCCTTGGACTATGGATTCAAGGATCCGCTCATCCGTTCGTCCGATTTTTGGAACTTTCCCATTGGCACCAACACGTCGTTCCGCTTTGCCGGAGTGGGGCAGTTGGGACGGATTCATCGCGGCACTCCGTGGCAGACCATTTATCTGAAATCGCGTGTGGCTCCAGAGCTGCCTCCGAATCAGCCGACTCTCGCGACGCGTTTGAGCGGCGGACAGCTCAGTTGGGGAGGGTGGGCTGGCAACCGCCGGACGCATCCGACCAACGACTGGAAGCTGGTCGATCTCTTCACCACCGCGTTGAACGACAATGCGGCGCGCGGTCAATTGGCGGTCAACCAACCCGGTTTAGCGGCCTGGGCCGCCCTGCTCTCCGGCGTGCCCCTGCTGGAGAACAGCAGCCCGGGCAATCTCGACAACCCGCAGCCGTTGTTTCTCCGGCCGGACCGACCGGAAATCACGCAAATTGTGGGCGGGTACCAGGACCGTTCCGGACAATTCGTGGCGGGCTTGGTCCAGGCCTATTTCCGGACGAACAGCGGCGGGGTGCTGATCAATCCCGACGGTGTGTTTCCCAACTTGGGGTCCATCCTCCAGGTTCCCGCCTTCTCGGATCGTGCGCCGTTCCTGGATTCCCGCATCAACTGGGCAGGCGCTCGCAATGTCAGCGACGAGGTTCTCGAGCGGTTGCCTCAACAGGTCCTTTCGCTGTTGCGGGCCGATGAACCACGGTTCGTTATCTATTCTTACGGACAGACTCTGAAACCTGCGCCCAGCGCCGTCAATTTACGCCCCGGCCCTCTCTACGGTATCGTCACCAATTACCTGATTACCGGCGAGTATGTAACGAAGACGGTAGTACGCCTGGACGGTGATCCCCGACGTTTGCAGCCCGTGATCGAGGATCAACGCGTGCTCCAGGCGAATCCTTAGACCGTCTCCGATCTCCGCCGCCCCGATTTCCATGCGCCGTTCCCGTTCCCAAAAGCTGGCTCTGTTCTTTCTGGCCCTGGTGTGCGCCTACCTGGGTTGGCGGATTCATGACCGCGGTCTCCTTCGTCCCGTCGCGGCCCGGCCGCCGACCGAGGCGGCGACTCAATCCGCGCGCACCCAGCCGCTGGCGCTGACGTCTTCGGCGCCGGCCGCGGTTCTTTCCGCCCCGACGACGCCTCGCTGGGTGCCGGTGACCACGCTCGCGGCTGGCCAGGAACCGGCCTTTCGCGACGCCGATTTCACCAATCGCTTACGGAACACGGACGCGGGAATGGAGGCGTTGATCCGTAACGATCGGGCGATTTTGCTCCGCAACGCCCTGATCGACACGGCCAGCGACGCACCGCTGGAGATTCCCGCCCGTCTGCGGTCCCCGGTGCCACCCGAGGCGTATGTGGTGCAGGCCGAAGGGCTGCTGACCCGGGCCTTTCAAGACCGGTTGACGTCCCTGGGGGCGGAGATCGTTTCCTATGTTCCCAACAATGCCCTCTTGGTCCGCTCGTCGCCGGAGGTGGCCAACGAGATTGCCGTGACTTTGGGAACCGCCGCCGTCCTGCCGTTGGAACCGTATTTCAAGCTCACCCCCGGTTTGCTAGCCCTGGCGCTGGACGACGTTCCGTTGCCGGACGGATTGCGGTTGATTCTCACGATTCCCGAGGCGTCGTCGGAAGTGGCCTCACTCACTCAGTTGGGAGTTCGTGAAGTGTTCCGGGAACGGGGGCCGTTCGGCACGTTGATTACGGTGGAGGCTCCTCCTGATTCTCTGGTCGCCCTCGCCGGGATTCCTGAGATCCACCGCGTCGAACCCAAACGGGGCGTGCGCTTCGCCAATGACCTGACCGCGTTTGCCCTCGGTTCCACGACCACGGCGGAAAATACCAACTCCTTTGAAGATCTCACGGGTGCGGGCGTGCTGATCAATGTCAATGATTCCGGGATCGATGCTTCCCATCCTGACTTGGCCGGCCGGGTGTTCACTCTGCCCAGCGAACCGCAGGTCTTAACGGATCCCGCCGGCCATGGGAGTCATGTGGCGGGCACGATCGCGGGCAGCGGAAGGCAGTCCGGCGAGGTGAACCCGCCCCCCCAAGGCTCGGTCACCGATGCCAACTTCAAAGGCAAAGCACCGGAGGCCTGGCTCTATGCCTTGCCCGTGGATCTTCTGTTTGGTCCGGCTTCGGGTGACGCTTGGCTTCAGGAAACGGCGGCGCAGGCTCCCGAGCGCTTCAACAGCATTAACGATATCCTCATTTCCAATAATTCGTGGGGATATTTTGGGCTCGACCCCTTCGAGTATTCCTCCCACTCAGCGAGTTACGATGCGGCGGTACGGGATGCCTTGCCTCACATGATAGGCGATCAGCCGATTCTCTACGTCTTCTCGGCGGGCAACGAGGGTTCCGGAGGCGACAATGGCATCGGTGGTTTCGCCGACACGATTCCGGCCCCGGGGAATGCCAAGAATGTGGTGACGGTCGGGGCACTCGAGAATTTCCGCTCCATCACTAATGCCATCATTACCGACACCAACGGCGCGACGGTGCAGATTGGCGGATTCCCCGTGGTACCGGGATGGGAGACTAATGCCGGCCCCTACTTTACCAACGAGGTGCTACTGCCCATGACGGATACCGACTGGCAGGTCGCCTCCTATTCCAGTCGGGGCAACGTGGGCATCGGCATCGAGGGACCAGTGGGCCGATTCAAGCCCGATGTGGTCGCGGAAGGCAGCTTTGTCGCGTCGGTGCGTTCCGCCCTGTGGAGCATCCCTCCCCTTCCACCGGAGGACGATCCCTTCTTCCCCATCGCCTTTCTCTTCAACGAGGTCGATGCGGAAATCCTGCCGTGGTACCGCTTCGAATCAGGAACGAGCATGGCCGCGCCGGCGGTTTCCGGCCTGCTCGCCCAGTTGCAGCAAAACTTCGAATACAAGGTCAACCAGTGGCCCTCGGCGTCGTCGTACAAGGCATTGCTCATCAATTCGGCCGACGCCACCAGCCCGGGCTATATCCCGAGTCAGGAAACCGTCATTAACTATGCCGGGTGGGGCAAACCGAATCTGCAACGCGCCTTGGGCCGGGGATTCCGGGAGAATGGTCGGGATGTAATCGGCATCGAGGCGTTTGGACTAGCGACCGGTGAATCCGCCACGATCGAACTAAACGTCTCCCTGACCAACGCCCTGGATCAGCCTCTGAAGCTCGCGCTCGTGTGGACGGATCCACCGGGCGATCCGCTCGCCGGCCCCAAGCTGGTCAACGACCTGGATCTCATCGTCTCCAACACCATCACCGGCGAGATTTACTGGGGTAATGACTTCGATTCCCAAACCGGCTTTTCGCGGCCTCATTCCACCAATGAGGTGGCGACCAACGGGCTCCCCACGCTCGACCGGATCAACAACGTGGAGCGCGTGGTCTTGCCCCCTCCGATCGGTTCGAACGTGGTGATTACCGTGGTCGGTCACCGGGTGAATGTGAATGCCCGGCGTGATTACCCCGACGCCATCGTTCAGGATTTCTCCCTCGCGTTCGCCTCCGGGGGAGATCCCGCTGAAACCAATGTCATAGGCGAACTCTCCTTTCCCTCCGGCGCCAATCCGATCGCCCTCGCTTTCACCCGGCCGCCCACGGACATCATTACCAACAGCTTTCCTCTGTTGAACCAAAGGGCGGGCGCCAATTCGCCTCTGCTGGGGAACACGAACGGGGAATTCAGACAATGGCATTTCTATGTCTTCACCAATTCCCCCGGCGTCATCAGCGCCAATGGCCTGACCCGGACCAATGGAACCAACGTCTATTTCATCACCTATTTGACCGAGCCGGGGGGCAATCTTTCGCGCGGCCGCACCAACGGTCCCGACATCGACCTGTATGTTTCGCGCGATCCGGGTTTCACCAACCTGGTGCCCGCGGCGGTCGCTGGCGCCCGGAAGTCCACGTCACGCGAAACCTTCGAACTCATTGACTTCATTGGCGAAGAACTTAGCGAAGACAATGTCTTCTACGTCGGGGTGAAGTCCGAGGACCATCAAGCGGGGCAGTTCGGGATCTTCGGCATCAGCACCGACGAACTCCTGATGGATGCGAACGGAAATCCCACCCCGATCGCGGTTCCGCTGACCCCCAACATCCCGGATGGCACGCCAGCCAATCCCGGCGTGGGCCAATGGCTGGCCGTCAGCATCGGTTCCCGGCCGATCCTGGCGGTGACGGCACAGGTCACCACCACCCATGAGAACTTCACCGATCTGCTGACCCAACTGAGTTACAACCGGCGGGATGTCACGCTGCAGAATCATACGCCCCCGTTCGGGTTGGCGGCCGGCACCAACATTACGGTGATCTATGATGATATCTCCCCGGGGTCGTTCACCAATGTTCTGCCCTCCGACGGCCCCGGTTCGTTGCGGGACTACCTGGGAGCAGTTCCCTCGGGCGTGTGGTTTCTCAATCAGGTGGACAACGCCCTGGGTTACGATGGGATCAACGTCAACTTCCGCTTGGGGATCCGACCCGACTTCGATGCGTCGCAGTTCGTGCGCATTTGTATTCCGCCCAATGGATTCGAGTTCGATATCGTCCCGGTCCTGCCTTCGTCGAGCCTGCTCACGGTGTTACTGACCAACCTGGTACCGGAGCTCCCGCTGCAGGTCTTCATCAAATACCAGGAGTTTCCCGACCTCGAGGACCCGTTCAACAACGACAAGTATGGCGAGATCCCCGGCACCGGTGGGTGGGTCACGTTGGGAACTCGCGATGTGCCGCCCTTGCAGGCAGGCTTCTATGTGGTGGCGATTTATAATCCGCATTCGGTGACGGTCTGTGCGGACTACCGGGCGTGGACCGAAAACAACCTGGACGCCAGTTTCACGCGGACGTTCACCTCCGACCAGTTGGGAACGATTCCCGATGAGGCCCGCCGGTTTTCCTCCATTACGGTGGACGACACTCGGCGGGTGGCATCCCTCGATGTGGGCCTGCGCATCGATCACCCACGGATTTCGGATTTGGCCGTGCGGTTGGAGAATCCCTTTGGTTTCAGCTCGGTTCTTTTTGAGAACCGGGGAGGCACCACCGCCACCAACTTGGGAGGATCGGTGGTTTCCACCAACACCACCGCCTTCCAGCATGTGGCATTGACCTACGAGCCGCCGAGTCGCCAGGCCAGCGTTTTCGTGAACGGCCGGATGGTGGAGCAACGCGTCATGCCTCCGGATTATGTCCCGGTGACCAGCAACCAGTTCTTCTTCGGTCGGGATCCCATCCTGCAATTCACCAACCAGGTGGTCATCCTGGACGACTTCGGAGTCTGGCGTCGCGCGCTGCGACCGGAGGAAGTGCGGGATATCTATTTCCGAGGGGTGGAGGGAGAACCGAAACAGGCCTCTGACCGTAACAATGGGTTGGTTTCCCTCTGGCCCTTTGACGGGTCCGGCGTGGACCTAGCCGGAACCAATCACGCCTTCCTGAGTCCACCGTTCCAGGTCGTTCCGGGTCAATTCACCGGGGGCGCTCTCCAGTTCCGGCGTCCCGGACTGGCGTGGGTGACTAACGCGCTTTCTCTTCCGGCCTCCGTAGGGTTCACCATCGAAGGCTGGGTGGCGATTCCGCCCGACGTCACCAACGTGGTGATTGCCGGTTGGGGAAGCGCCACTTCCCCACAATTCGGTCCGGGCTTGGTTTCCGCCGGTAACCTGGGTGTCGGATCGGTGACGGCGGTGATGACGGATCTGGACGGCACCAGTTCGTATTTCTCCAGTCCACCCGACCAGTTTCGGTTTGGAGTGGTGGTGACCAATGCGGTCTTTGCCACCTTCAGCGAGAATACCAACCGGGCGAATGCGATGATCAAGTTCGCCATCCCGCCGTTCACCGGACAGCTCGAGAGCGAACAGGTTTTGTCGGTGGATGATTTTGAGATGGTGGAGGCGGAACCCTTCTCGGTCGGCGCGGTGTTCCGTGGTTGGGAGGTGTTGGAGAACACCGTCGCCGTCGTGGAAGACCCGGCTTTGGCCTTCGACGACAGCCGCAAATTCCTCGTTCTCTCCAACGGCGTGGTTCGTCGCACCTTCGA
This sequence comes from uncultured Verrucomicrobiota bacterium, assembly GCA_964474315.1. GTDB lineage: Bacteria > Verrucomicrobiota > Verrucomicrobiia > Limisphaerales > UBA9464 > UBA9464. The sequence goes on from CAYYSX010000022.1 coordinate 36,022, forward strand.
TGCGGTGGTGGGCGAACGCTATAAGATCGCCTTCGCCGGTCGTCTCGCACCGGGCGAGACCAATGTCATCAACCCGGTGGTGGCGCTCGACGGCGTGGAAGTGACGCCGCCGCCGCTGCTCCTTAACACCAATTTCTGGAACACCAATCTGGTCTTTGAAATCCGGGCGACGAAACCCACGGTGGTGCTGGAGTTCGACAACCGGTCCACTCCGGTGGGTTCGCCGGGCATGCTGGTTGATGACGTTACCTTCCTGCAGAGCGAGGGCCGCGTTTCCTACCTGGCCGAGGAAAAGCTGGATGGGCTGTTGGGACCGGGCTTGGGAACGTGGACCCTGGAGCTGAACGACACCCGCACTCCGTTCGTTGGAGAGCTGCTGTCGTGGGAGCTGACGATGACCTTTGCTCCGGAAAGTCTGCCGGCCACCCGTCTGACGAACGGGATTCCCTTCACCACGAACGTCGCCGGGGCGACCCCCCAGTACTTTTACATTGATGTTCCGCTGGAGGTGGAGGCGACCACGAACATCCTGCAGAGTCTGGATGGTGGCTCCTTGGTTCTCTGGTATAACCCGTTGGGCGTGCCGGCCCAAGGTTTGCTGGAAGAGGACTTTATGTTGATGCCTCCCACCGTTGGCGATGGAATCTTCGCCCGGACCCTTGATACCAACGTTCCGCCTGTTCTCGTTCCTGGTCAGCGATATTATCTATCGGTAGAGAACGTGAACAACTCGCAGAACAACCAGTTTGTGATCCAGGTGGATTTTGGTTTGAAGATCACGCCGCTGACCAACAACATTCCCTTCGACGCCACCAACGCCAACAATGGCCTGTTCGACTATTATTCGTTTGAAGTTTCCACCAATGGGTTGGGGGTCTCATTCGTCCTGACCAACCTTTCCGACAACCTGGATTTGGTGGTGCGCAAGGGGCCGCAGCTTCCCAGCCGGACTCAATATGATTACGCGAGTACCAATCTGGGGACGATTCCGGAGGTGATCAACATCGACCAGTCCAGCCAGCCGGTGCCGCTCTCGCCCGGTCTTTGGTATCTGGGCGTCTATTCCGCCAGTACGACTCCTCTGCAGCCGGTGACCTATACGATCCTGGCCAGCGAGGTGCAGGGAACCGTGGTCGCCCTGACCAACGGCATTCCGTACGACGGCACCCTCACCAATGAGACCGGCATCAGCTATTTCTATCTCGATATCAACGAACTTCCGCTCACCGCGACCTTCACGCTCTCCAACCTGACGGGGAACGCCAACCTCTTCCTCAAGCGGGATCTGCCGCTCCCCTCTCCCGGCAACTTCGACTATGCAAGCACCAACGCGGGCCTGGCCGAGGAAAGCATTACGATCATTCCGGGCAGCTTGCCGGTGGGGCTGACCCCGGGGCGCTGGTATCTGGCCGTGGTGGCAGTGGACGACTTGCCGATCGACTTCACCGTAACGGCCACTTACATTCCCAACACCTTCACCATCATTCCACTGGAAGACAGCGTGCCGTTCCCGTATTTCGACGCACCTCCCACCAATAGCCTTTTCTTCAGCTTCGATGTTCCGGAAGACATCGGTGCCGTTCTCTTTGAAATCTACGGGTTGACCGGTGAAGCGGACCTTGTCGTCTCGCGCGGGGTCCTACCTCCCTATGCGGCTCCGGACAATCGGTTCACGGCGCCTAATCCCGGCCCCGCCAGTGAGCGTATTTCCGTCCGGACCAACACGGTGCCCGTGCTCTCGGGACCGTGGTTCCTTGAAGTCCGGGTCAACTCCGAGGACGTCATCGATTTCACCGTCCGCGCGGCGACCCAACAAGATGGGCTGCTGATCAGCGGCGAGCCGCTGAACGTGGACTTCCAGGTGGGACCGCCCCCGTTTTTGGTACTCGATACGATTCCCGGCGAGCGATACTCGATTCAAACCACGACCAACTTGTTCACCCCGCCTCCCTGGACCGAGCTGTCGCTGGTGGTGGCCACGACCGATTCCCTTGTGTTTGAGTTGCCCATTCCCGACCCGGAACCCGACACGCAGTTCTATCGGGTGGTCCAGGTACCTCAGCCGTAACGCTGGACGACTTGGGCTTACTGGGGAGGCCGTGTGATGGCCGACACTGAGAAGGAATGAGGTTGGTCCCGCCGGGACCGGCGAACATAGCCCACCGTTTCAACGGGGGGTTACCGGTGGCGAAATTCCCCAGCCCGGAGGGGCGAAAGAACCCGGGGATCACGAATCTCTTCCGTCCCGGACGGGCGGGGAGTCGGGAGCGCGGACGGCTCGTCCGCTCGGAGTTCCCCCGAGGACCGCGGGGCTTGAGCCCGCTTCACTGCGTGGAGCCGAGGCGGTCAGAAATTCTGGGGCGGCCGGAGTAGTGGCGGTGAAACGCCCTCAAGGGTGCGGTCCTTGTCAGGAGCGCGCTGGAAGTTGGAACTGGGAGCTTCTTTGAAGCTAGGCTTTTAGAGTTTGAGGAAAGGGATGGTCCGCTCTTTGGGCTCGTCCCGCGGCTTCAAGGACAAACTCAAGATAGCCCATCCTCTGTGCTGAACTCTCCCCGTTTCTTTGCTCCGTGTCCGCCGCTTCTCCGTGGTCCAACAATGAGGGGCGCCGGACGAGAAGCACTTTTGGTGAGGGCGCCGACGGCTGCGCCCGAGGCGGGCGCCCCCCATTGAACAACGTCTGGATTCGTCAGCCTTCTTGAATTCGCAGGGGCCTTCGCCGGACAGTGCCGGGATATGAGCGGACGGCTGCAGGACCGATGCTTGGTCGTGGTGGGCGGGACCAGTGGACTGGGGCTTTCCGCCGTCCGGGCCTGCGTCCGGGAAGGGGCGCGCGTCGTGGCCGTCGGGCGCGATGCCCAGAAGTGTTCCGCCTTGGCGGCGGAGCTCGGCCCGGTGGTTCGGACTCATGCGGCGGATGCCACTGATCCCGACACCGCTCCGACCGCGATTCGGATGGCGCTCACGGAGTTTGGCGCCTTTCACGGCCTCTATCACGTGGCGGGCGGAAGCGGTCGCCGCCGCGGTGACGGCCCTCTGCACGAACTGTCCGACGACGGCTGGCAATTCACCCTCCACCTCAACCTGGGCTCCCTGTTTCATTCCAACCGGGCGGCGGTTCGTCAGTTCCTCCATCAAGGGGGGCCAGGGAGCATTGTAAACTGCGGCTCGGTACTCGGCTTCTCGCCGTCACCTCGTTTTTTCGCGACGCATGCCTACGCCGCGGCCAAGGCCGCCATCATCGGGCTCACTCGCTCCGCCGCCTCCTCCTACGCGAAACAGAACATCCGCTTCAACGTGGTGGCCCCTGCGCTGGTGGCGACCCCGATGTCCGGCCGCGCTCAGGAGGATGCCGCCATTCAACGCTTCATCCGCACGAAACAACCCCTCGACGGAGGTCGCATTGGACAACCCGAGGATCTCGATTCACTCGTAGTCTGGCTGCTGTCCGAGGAGAGCCGTTTCGTCACCGGACAAGTGATCGCCGTGGACGGAGGCTGGGGTGTTTCGGAGGGTGGAACCGACTGAGGGGCGAGTCTGGCATGTATCCTTTCGGCAGGAGGCAGGACATCTGTCCTGGGGTGGAAAGCTCAAGGTGGAAAAATTGGGGACGAAAAATTGGGGACAGGACAACTATGGCAACGGGACCGCTCCAACGCTCCAAAGAGGCAGCTATCAATAAAAGTGGCGATAGCGGCGAGGCCTGGGGAGGATTAACTACCCACCGTGCGTTCCCGTCGGCTCAAAGCTCCACC
>CAYYSX010000023.1:0-39230 GCA_964474315.1 uncultured Verrucomicrobiota bacterium
GGGCAACATTGACAATCGACCCATCGGTGGCCGGGTGGTGGATAATCAATGCGTCATCCTGGTCGTCAACGGAGTGCTCAATGGCGCGCAGACGCTGACCATCGAGGGGGTAAAGGGTACCGATGGAAGCACCCTTCCGAACACGGTGGAGCAATTCACGCCCTCGGGATATAAATGGGCCGACGTGGGGGTGCCCGCCAAGGAGAGTCAGGTCATTGCCATCGGGACCGACGGGTTCGACATCTATAGCAATGGCCGGGCGATGTGGAATGTGTATGACGAGGGGGTCCTCGTTTACAAAACCGAGACGGGTGATTTTGACCTCCAGGTACGGGTGGAGTTCCAAGACACGTCAAGTATCTGGGCACGTGCGGGTGCCATGATCAGGGACGATCTCAACGAAGGCGAGGACCGAGCAGTGCAGACGGGTAACCCGGATGAAGGTCCCGAAGGCACGGCCGCCCGGGTGGTTAATCTGCGAGCCAATCCAACGCTCGCGTTCAACAATGAAGGGGCCAGTCCGCCGTTCATCGCTGGGAACAACGCCTATGAGTCTATTTACCGCGAAACAACCGCTGGCGACTATACCGGGCCTGCGGGAGGTGTCCCCGAATATCCCAACGCCTGGACCCGCATCCAGCGAACGGGCGAAACCGTTACCACCTACCGATCGAACGACGGTCAAGAGTGGATCGAAATGAGCACCTTGGATGGGTGGGGCGGCGAGTTCTTCGTTGGGCCGGCGTACTTTCCAGAAACAGACAATATTAATTCAGCCTTAGGCGAACCCCGGAGTCGCCTGTTCCTCTCGCAATTGCGCTTCAACCTGATTACGGTTCCGATTGTCATCAATGTCCAAGGCACTCCGAACGGATTTGTCTTCCAGATTCAGGATGCGGTGGACTCGACGCTGGTTCCTTCCAGTTTGAAGGTCACTTGGGATGGCGCGGAGGTGACGGCGGCTACCGGCAAGAGCGGCAATGTGACGACGGTTTCTTACGGCGGGCCCACCATCTATGCACCCGGTTCCCAGCATACCTTGGAGATCGAGTATGAGGATAGCAACGGCGTGACCAGTCAGAGCAGTCAAAACGTCGAAACGCCGAATTATGCCACGCTGCCGGGCGGCTATCGGGTCGCCAACGCCACCACGCGTGGCATCAATGTTTCGACTTACCAGATGGAGGCGCCCCGCGGCCCGGGTGATGCAAATTCCACAGCCAACGCCGAACATCAGTGGAGTCGCGGCTTTCTCGACGACGCCGGCAATCCCTGGCTGAATCTGGCCTCTCCGGAGTCCGGAGTGGTGAACGTCGTCAATACCGTGGATTGGCCACAGGACGGCGAGCCTGTCCGTTTCCCCGATCCCCAGCCGACCATCGGCATCTGGGATGGTTCCATGGGTCGCTATGTGGTCCAATATTGGGGCTATGCCGAACTCCAGAAAGGCGTCTATCGGATGGGAGTGAACAGCGACGACGGGTTCAAGTTGACCTTCTTTAGCGCGGCTCAGGATCCCTACGGCACCATCGTGGGCGAATTCAATGGCGGCCGCGGTGCCGCGGACACGCTCTTTGATTTCGTGGTGGAAGAAGACGGCTTCTATCCGGTTCGGCTCCTGTACTGGCAGGGCAATGGCGGAGGCGGAGACAACGCCTCCTGTGCCTGGTTCACGGTGCAACCCAATGGGGAGGCCGTCTTGGTGAATGATCCTGGCAACGCCAATTCGGTAAGAGTGTTCACCACCGCGACCGGAACGGCCTATGTCGAATCCCTGGTGCCGGCGGTAGGGTACACCGGGGCCGAACCTGCAGTGCCCATCAAGATCGTATTGCGCGACGGCAGTACCACGGTGAATACCGGTTCCATTGTCTTCGAACTCGACGGCGCCACGGTCACCCCCAACATCAATACGGCGGGCGGAGTGACCACGGTGACTTACAGCCCGCCTTCGGGCTTTGCGTTCAATTCGGCACATACTGGCTCCCTCTCCTATCAGGTCAGCGGAGGGACCGAAGCGCGCCTCGTTCCAATTCAGTTCATCGTCAAGGGCCTGTCGCCAAGCGATCTTCCTGCCAATTCCTTCTGGATCGAGGCTGAGGACTACAACTACGAGTCCGGACAAACCTTGGCCGAGGCCTCCATCATGCCATACCTCGGAGGCGCCTATGAGGGGCTGCCGGCGGTGCTGAACGTGGACTATTTCAACACCGACGGAAACGATGCGAACAACTATCGCCCGGATGAAGCGCCCAACAATGTCAATATGAACGCCGATTTGACGGGACGCTATACCAACATCCGTCCGGGGGAGGTGGAGATGTTTGTGAACTATCGCATCGGCTGGGTGGCGGGGGGTGATTGGTGTAATTATACCCGCAATATTCCGGCCGGCATCTACAATGTATATGCCGCCCTATCCTTCGACGGAACTGCGGCGAACCAGCTCAATGCAACTTTGGCACGGGTTACCAGTAATCCTTCTCAGCCAAACCAAACTTTGCAGGAATTGGGATCGTTCAGCGCGCCCGGCTCCGGCGGGTGGGGGCAGAATGACTTGGTACCGATGAAGGCAGCGGACGGCAGCGATGGGTTTATCAAGATCACGGGAGACGGTCCCACGACGCTCCGCTTCAACATGAGTAGCGGCGACTTCGACTATCTCATTCTCGCGCCGGCCACCGGGATTCCCCCGAAAATCACCCAGGCGACCCCGGGCAACAATGCCACGGTCCCGCGGAACCAAGGGAAGGTCACCGTGGAGATCACCGACTTCACGACGGCGGTGGATCCCACCTCGGTGAAGTTCACGTTCAACGGTGTGGACCAGACCGCAGCAGCCACGATCAATAAAGTCGGAGACGTGACCACTCTTACCTACGATCCAAGTGGACTGGCAGCGCACCTTACGGTGGATTACATTGTGGACTTCCAGGACACGGAGGGAGCGGCCCAGAACTTCACCACTCGCTATCACACCAGCGTTCTGGGCACGCCCGGCCAGTTCCTGATCGAAGCCGAGGACTTCAATAGCAATGGCACCACGCAGGCGGCCGCCAGTGTGATGCCTTACACGGGCAACGCCTACGCCGGTTTGCCCGGCGTGAATCTGGTAGATTTCACCAGCGATGGTCCGGCGGAATTTCCGCCCGGCGACCAGGCGTACCGCACGAGTCTAACCCCGGTGCTGCCAATCCTGGCGAACAATGTGGATTTGAACCGCGGTCTGTGGACTAATACGGTCAACTTTCGGATTGGTTGGGCTGATGCAGCCGACTGGGGAACCTACACCCGCACATTCCCGGAAGGGAACTACGAGGTGTGGGCCGCGTTGTCGCAAGGAAGCGATCCTCCCGCGGCAGTGGCCGCCACCCTCTTCGAGGTAACGAGTGATCCGACTCAGCCCAACCAGACCACGGTGAGGCTGGGCACCTTCAGCGGCGCCGGGAGCGGTGCCTGGGGGAATAACATTCTGTACCCCCTGGCGACGGACACCGGTGCGCGCACCACAGTGCCCCTCGGCGGAACCCAAACGCTTCGCCTGCAAATGGGATCGGGAGACTTCGACTATCTCATGCTGATCCCGAGCACGGTTACGCCAACGCCTACCGTGGCGGTTGCTGTCAACCCAGCCGGAGAGGTGATCATTACCTTCACCGGCTCGCTCCAGGGCGCGCCGTCGCTCAACGTCAACTTCACCCCGGTACCCGGGGCCACCAGCCCCTATACGGTCCCGGCAGGAAGCGATCAACAGTTCTTCCGCTCGTCCGACTGAAGGCGTCGGACTGGTTTTGACGGAGGGGCCGGAGCAATCCGGCCCCTTTTTTGCGTCGAGAGACCGAGGCAACCCGAGGCACGAGTGAATGAGAGGGCTCCTCGTTCGGAGCCGGCGGAGCACTCGGCTTCTCCAACCAGGTTGGTCGTTTTCCAACGCGTCGGGAAAAGCAACCCCTCCGCCGGCTCAAGCCGGGACTCCGAACGAATGCGGAATACGGAATGCGGAATGCGGAAATAGCGGGCCAGGTGGCAGACTGAACTGGGGGGGTGCCTTGGAGCTTCTTTGGAGCTTTCGCCCCCCTGTCTCATCGCGGTTTCGGTAAGGACACGGACTCAAGAGGCGTACAAAGACCCCCGGCGACGATACTCCATCTTGGCGGGTCTGGGTCGCTCTGTCAGCTTAGGCGACGCCGTTCACTCCCCGCCATGATGCTGTCCATCCCAAGTCACCGGATTCCCTGGGGGGCAGCATTCAGGGGACGAATCGGGTGGTACCTCCTGGCGCTCCTACTCTTTGGAGGGACGTTACTAACCGGGGGGGCGGCTCCGGATTGGCGGACCAATACGTTCAGTCGCTGGTTTCCCGTGGCGCCGGAATCCACCCGTCCGGTCGGGTTCACCCGTTTGGCGTCGGCGACGTCCGGGCTCAATTTCACGAACCTGCTGGCCGCGGAGCGATCCCTAACTAATCAGATTTTTCTCAACGGATCCGGCGTGGCGTGTGGCGATGTCAACGGGGACGGCTGGTGTGACATTTTGTTGGCGGGGCTCGATTCACCCAATGCCTTGTTCCTGAATCGCGGCCATTGGCGATTCGAGCGACAGGCCGATTCGGGCTTGGAATGGCCCGGACTGACCACCACCGGCGTGGCACTTGCCGACCTGGACGGGGACGGAGATCTGGATGCCGTTATCAACACGGTCGGAGGTGGAACCTGGATCTTGTTCAATGACGGCCACGGGCGATTTGCCGCCCGCCCCGATTCACCGCCCCTCAATCCAGCCCGGGCGGGAATGTCCCTTGCCTTAGCAGACTTCGACGGCGACGGCGACCTGGATCTCTATGTGGTTAACTACCGGGTGGCGACTTATCGGGACGATCCTAATACCCGCTTCACCTATGGTTATGACGAAAACCGGCAGCCGGTGCTGAAGTCGGTCAACGGAGTTCCGGTGTCCGATCCTTCCCTCCAAGGACGGTTCACTTCCATGGTCACCCGCGATGGCCGGCTGGAACGAATTGAGAACGGCGAACCAGATGCCTGGTATCTGAATGACGGCGCCGGAGGCTTCACTGCGATCTCCTGGACGGACGGGACTTTTCTCACGGAAGAGGGCCTGCCATTGACGGAGCCTCCCTATGATTGGGGACTGGGAGTGGTGGTGACCGATCTAAACGGGGATCGCCGGCCGGATCTGGTGGTGTGCAATGATTTCATGTCTCCCGATCGCTGGTGGCTTAACCAGGGAGTGGTGGAGGGAAAACTCCGCTTCCGGGCCGTTCCTCGATTGGCGGTGCGCCACACCAGCTACTTCTCGATGGGTGCGGATGTCGCGGACGTCAACCGGGATGGTTGGGATGATATCTTTGTCGCGGACATGCGGAGTCGGGAACACGCGCGACGCATGGTGGACATCGGGGTGACGCGACCAGAGGTTCCTCCAGTGGGCGTTCTGGATGCCCGTCCTCAGTTCTTTCATAATACGCTGCAAATCAATCGGGGGGACGGAACCTTTGCCGAAGTCGCGGAATGGGCGGGCGTCGATGCCAGCGAGTGGTCCTGGACGCCAGCCTTCCTCGACGTGGACCTCGATGGGTATGAGGACTTGCTGATCACGACCGGCCACGAGCGGGATCTGCAGCATTCCGATCTGGTGGCCGAAGCGGAGGCCAAGGCGGCGGGACGGAACCTGCCGTTGTCGGCGTTGGTGGAATCCCGGCGACGCCTTCCCCGTCTGGCCCGTCATAATATCGCTTATCGGAATTGCGGAGATCTTCGCTTTACCGACGCCAGCCAGGCGTGGGGTTTTGATGCGTTGGGCGTGTCCCATGGCCTGGCCTTCGGAGACTTTGATAACGACGGCGATCTGGATGTGGTGGTGAACCGGCTTAACGAAGAGGCTTTGCTCTATCGTAATGAGGCTCCGGCGCCACGGATCCTGGTTCGGTTACGCGGACGGAGCCCGAATACGCAGGGAATCGGAGCGCGAGTCACTCTGCGCGGTGGTCCGGTACTCCAAAGCCAGACCGTGCGCGCCGGCGCGCACTATCTCTCCTCTGATGAACCGGCTTGCCTGCTGGCGGCGGGAACGGTAGGCCGCGAGTTTGAACTCATCGTCAACTGGTCCGGTGGCAGCGTGACGGTGGTTTCCAATCTGCCTCCTAATGTGGTTTGCGAAGTGTTTGAGTCGGCATCTATCCCGACAACACCAGACCCGGAACTCGCGGTGTCGCCGCTATTCGAGGACCGGTCCAACCGATTGAATCACGTCCATTGGGAGAACACGTTTGATGACTTCCAGCGTCAGCCGCTGTTGTCGCGCAAGTACAGTCAGGAGGGGCCGGGAGTGGCCTGGGCCGATCTCGATGGCGACGGGCGCGATGACCTGGTGATCGGAGCGGGCCGGGGCGGACGTTGGGCGGCGTTGCGAAACCGTCCCGACGGATCATTTCAACCCTGGAGTGACTGGCAGGCTCCGGAATCCGGTTCTGATCTCCTGGGTGTGGTGGCCCTTCCGGCGGCGGATGGCACCGTCCGGGTGATTGCGGGAATCTCGTACTGGGAGGAGGAACCAGCCCAGCGAGCCGCGGCTTGGGAGTGGTCCCTCGGCCAGACCGGGCCGCGGGAGATTCTGACCGAACTCCCGGATGGATGTGGTCCGCTGGCGTTGGGGGATCTGGACGGGAATGGCTCGCTGGTTCTTTTTGCCGGCGGCCGCTCGCCGGGCGGGCGATTTCCCGAGGGGTCCGATTCCGCGCTATATCGGAGCGTGGACGGACACTGGGTTCTCGACGCGACCAACTCGGCCTGCCTCCGGGGCATCGGGCGGGTCAATGGCGCGTGCTTCTCCGATCTGGACGGTGATGGGCGGCCGGAGCTGGTGTTGGCTTGCGAGTGGGGTCCGGTCCGGGTGTTCGACACCCGGGATGGGGCCTTGCGGGACGCTACCGTTCAATGGGGTCTGGAACGATGGACCGGACTATGGCGCGGGGTGGCTTCCGGGGATTTTGACGAAGACGGCCGGCCGGACTTGATCGTATCGAACTGGGGTTTGAATACGGAATTTCGCCCCAGCTTGGATCATCCGAGGGAATTATTCTTTGGCGACTGGGGAGGAGTTGGAGCCGTGCAGTCCTTGGAAGCGCGCTGGGATTCAGGGATGGGCGCCCGGGTTCCGCTGCTTCGACTGGATGCGCTGGCCGCGGGGTTGCCCCAGGTGCGCGAGCGTTTCCCCAATCACACGGCTTACAGCCGAGCCACCCTATCCGAGATTCTCGAAAACACACGCACCACCATGCTTCCCGCGGTGACCTTCGCGACCCGTCTTCTGCTGAATCGGGGGGATCACTTTGAAGTGCGGGCACTCCCGGACGCGGCCCAGTGGGCAGTGGCCTCCGCGGTGGTGGTGGCGGATTTTGATGGGGACGGGCATGAGGATGTGTTCTTAGGGCAAAACTTCTTTCCGGTGCGTCCGGAAGGCACGCGGAGTGATGCGGGGCAGGGTTTGCTGCTCAAGGGGGATGGGCGCGGCGCGTTCACGGCATTGACCGGAAGGGAGAGCGGTCTCCGAATTTGGGGAGATCAGCGGGGTGCTGCGGCCGGCGACTATGATGGCGATGGCCGGGTGGACTTGGTGGTGACCCAGAACGGCGCAGCGACCAAGCTGTACCACAACGCGACTGGGCGCCCCGGTTTGCGGGTTCGTCTCCAGGGACCGCCGGGGAATCCCACGGGAATCGGAGCAGCCGTGCGCGGCCGACGCGGGGCCACCGCCGGACCCTGGCGCGAGGTGCAAGCGGGCAGTGGGTATCTGGGTCAGAATAGTCCGGTGCGCATCGTGACGCTGGATGCCGAATCCGTGGAGGTCCGCTGGCCCGGCGGGACTCTCCAACGCCTTCCGGTTCCGGAGGGGACCCGGGAGTTGCGGGTGGAGTTCACCGGCCGAAGGGAGCCGCCGCCGTGAGAGCCAGGACACTCATCGCTTGGGGGCAATGGTTCGGGATGGCGACCTGTATGGCCGTGGCAGCCACCAACGGCTGGCGTGAACTCCCGGGAGGACGCGTCCGGGAATTGTCGCCGCCCGCGAGTGGCCACTCGGGATTTGTCCGGATTCCTTCTGCCGAGAGCGGATTGACTTTCACCAACCGCCTGTCGGACCAGCGTGCTGCCGCCAATCAGATCCGGCTCAACGGGTCCGGAGTCGCGCTGGGGGACGTCAACGGAGATGGAGCGTGCGATATCTATCTATGCAGTCTGGAGGGAGACAATGCTTTGTTTTTGAATCGTGAAGACGGGCGCTTTGTTCCGGATACGCGATCACCCGCCATCGCCTGCCGCGGACAGGATTCCACCGGGGCGGTGCTGGCCGATCTGGACGGCGATGGCGACCTGGACCTGTTGGTCAACGGCATTGGGGTTGGAACCCGCCTCTTCCTCAATGACGGAGCCGGGCGCTTCGAAGAGCGTAGGGAGACAGGCTTCTTTAGCCGGGGCGGTGCCACGTCGCTGGCCTTGGCGGATGTGGACGGCGACGGCGATCTTGACGTGTACGTGTGCGTGTACCGGTCGCAAACCATCCGCACGACCGGACTCACCCTGCTGAACGTCAACGGCCAGCGAATGGTCCCCCCGGACCAGCGGAATCTCTTGGAAATCACACCGGAAGGACGAATCCTGGAGCACGGAGAGCCCGACATTCTGTATCTCAACCAGGGCGGGGGACAGTTTGTTCCGGTGTCCTGGATTCGGGGTGCGTTCCTGGATGAGGAGGGCCGCCCGCTGACCCAGGTGCCATTCGACTGGGGACTAAGCGCTCAATTCCGGGATGTGAATGGCGACGGGAAGCCCGATCTTTACGTTTGCAACGACTTTCATTCGCCGGACCGGTTCTGGCTCAATGAGTCCACGCCCGCGGGAGTGCGCTTTCGAGCCGCGCCGGTGTTGACATTGCGGCATACCTCCACGTTTTCGATGGCCGTGGATTTCGCGGATTTCAACCGCGACGGATACGATGACTTCTTGGTTGCCGATATGTTGGGTGTCCGCCACGAGCGGCGTCTCATGCAGATCGCGGCATCGGATCCCTATGCGTATGTGCCGGGCGTGTGGCTGGACCGTCCCCAGTATGACCGCAACGCACTTCAGTTGAACCGCGGGGACGGAACTTACGCGGAGGTCGCTTGGTTCGCCGCGGTGGCCGCGACCGACTGGACTTGGTCCGCCGTGGCGCTCGATGTGGATCTCGATGGCTGGGAGGATTTGCTCTGCACCACCGGACACGCCTTTGACACACAGGACCTCGACGCCGAGGCGCGAATTCAGGCGGCGGGTCCGTGGACCCAGGCCCGGATGCCGCAGAAGCTGCTCATGTATCCACGTCATTCCCAGCCCAATCGAGCGTTTCGTAATGTAACGAAGCAGTATGCCGGGGCGGTGCGATTCGAAGATGTCTCCGCTGATTGGCACTTTGATCTCGACGGCGTTTCCCACGGGATGGCCTTGGGGGATTTGGACGGAGACGGAGATCTGGACGTGGTGGTGAACAATCTGAATGCGTCGGCAGATATCTATCGTAATGAAACCCGCGCGCCCCGCTTGGCGGTACGGTTACGGGGTGAAGGGGGAAATTCCCACGGCATCGGGGCGAGAATCACGGTGCGGGGAGGAGCCATTCCCCGACAGGAACAAGAGATGATCTCGGGAGGACGCTATGTGAGCGGTGATGACGACCAGCGCGTGTTCGCAACCGGTGACGCGGCACGGGTGACCGTGGAGGTACGCTGGCGATCCGGTCTGCTGAGCCGCCTGGAAGCTGTTCCGGCCAACGCCATCCTGGAAGTCGCAGAGCAGCAGGCGCAACCGGCCGATCCATCGCCTCCTTCTCCCCGACCGATTCCCTGGTTCACCGAGGTCAGTGACCGCCTGGGACACACCAATCATACCGGGGTCTTCGATGATTTTGCGCGTCAGCCGCTCTTGCCAGTCCGGTTGAGCGCGCTGGGACCGGGCGTGACTTGGGCGGACTTGGATGCGGACGGACGGGACGAACTCATCTTGCCGGATGGGGCGGGAGGACGGCTTACGGTCTTTCGCTTTCGCCCCGATGGCCAGGCGGAGAAGGCGATGGATTTGCCGGTGTTCCGGGACCTGACGACCGCCCTGGTTCTCGGTGGTCAACTGATTGTCGGGCAGTCCACTTGTCGGGACGGGTCCACGAATGCGGCGTCCGTGGGAATGGTGGTGTCCAATTCGGCTTCCGTGGGCACACTGGTGGCCGGTGGAACCTCCTCGACCGGTCCGCTGGCCGTGGCGGATGTGGACGGCGATGGTAATCTCGATCTCTTTGTGGGCGGGCGCGTGATTCCTGGACGTTGGCCGGAACCGGCCACGTCGCTATTGCTGCGGAATCAGGGCGGCATTTTTACCGTCGCCCAAGAATTTCCTGGGTTGGGGTTGGTCAGTGGTGCGGTTTTTAGCGACCTCGACGGGGACGGTAGTCCGGATCTGGCGTTGGCGGTCGAATGGGGGGCGCCGCAGTTGTTTCGCGTCGGGCAGGGACGGTTGGAACCTTGGGATCCACTAATTAAATGGAATGACGGTGCCGGGCACTTTTCTGCGTTGGGAGGCGGGCCACAGGAACGTCTTAGTCAGCTTACAGGGCGATGGATCAGCGTGACCACTGGAGATTTTGACGGCGATGGACGGATGGATTTGGTCCTCGGCAACTGGGGGGAGAATGTGCCTTATACACGCGAAGATCCGGGATTGTTCTTCGGCGATCTGGCCCAGGCGGGGTCGGTGGAAGTCATTGAGATGATGCGGGATTCTGGACGCGGGAAGGATGTTCCCATCCGGCCGTTGAACATTCTCGGAGCCGCTTGGCCGGTCCTTCACGAACGATTTCCGACCTTTGCCGCTTTCAATCGGACCACGACAGAGGAAGTGCTTGGATCGGACGCCGTCGTCTCTGGACCGCTGCGCGTCCGGTGTTCCTCCTCGCTGGTCCTGCTCAACCGCGGGGACCATTTTGTGGTCCGACCGTTGCCGGCGGAGGCCCAGTGGGCACCGGTCTTCGGGCTCTGCGTCGCGGACTTCGACGGCGATGGAAATGAGGATCTGTTTCTGTCCCAAAATTTCTTCGGGGTGGATCCCTATTCGGCCCGACTCGATGCCGGGTGCGGGTTGGTGTTGCGCGGCGATGGGCGTGGCGCGTTTACGCCCTTGCGACCTTCGGAAAGCGGAGTGCGAATCTGGGGCGAAGGCCGGGGTACGGCGGTGGCGGATTTCGACGGTGACGGCCGTCCGGATCTCTGTGTGGCACAAGTCGGAGCCGCCACCCGGCTGTTTCGCAACAGCGGCGGACGCCCCGGACTGCGGATTCGACTTCGAGGTTCGGACGGAAACCCGACTGCGATTGGTGCTTCGTGCCGCCTCATTGCCCGGGGAGTGGTCGGACCGCGGCGGGAAGTGAAGGCGGGGGGCGGCTATTGGAGTTGTGACAGCGCCACCCTGGTAATGGCAGCACCGCATCCGGCGGAATTCCTGGAGATCCGATGGCCAGACGGCCGGGTTTCCCGCCGACCGGTTCCCGCCGGAGCCACGGAAGTGGTGGAAGCATGGGAGCCGTAGTGCAGGTTTTTGACTTACCCGTCTGGTCCGCCGGGCAGGCTGAAAGCCTGCGGTACAGCAGACCGGAAGGTCTGCGGTACAAGGGTTGTAGCGCAGGCCTCCTGGCCTGCTGTACCGCAGGTTTTTAACCTGCCCGTCCCGGTCCATAGGCAGGCTGAAAGGCCTGCGGAACAGCAGACCAAAGAGGTCTGCGCTACGGAGTGAATGTCTGCGGTACAGGGTAAGTTTACTGACTCGCCAACCGCTTCCGGCCGGACTTCCATTCGTCATGAATCATTTCTGCCGGAGAGGTCCGATCGCCCTCCTGCTACTGGCTGGATTGGCGGTGTCCTCCCAGGCGGCCGAGGTCGAAACGCCACCTCCGTGGTCGGGTGACGGTTGGCGGGCAGAGCATCGGATCATTGATCTCCACCAGCACATCCGTGGCACGGAAGAGCATCTGCGCCGGGCAGTAGGGATCATGGACCGGGTTGGGCTCGGCATCGCGGTGAACCTCAGCGGAGGCACGGTGACCGCCAAACCGGGTGAACCATCCGCCTTCGAGCAATGGCAGCAACTGGCGGAACGCGTGGCGCCGGGGCGTTTTGTCGCCTACTTCAACCTGGACTACACCGGATGGGATGAGCCGGACTTCGCCACCCGGGCCGTGCAACAGGTGGAGACGGCACATCGTCTCGGGGCCGCCGGACTGAAGGAGTTCAAGCGCCTCGGACTCGTTCTCCGAGACGGCCAAGGCGAGCTCATCCGCATCGATGATCCGCGTCTGGATGGCGTGTGGCGTCGCTGCGGGGAACTGGGCCTGCCGGTCAGCATCCACGTCGCCGACCCGCGCGCCTTCTGGCTTCCTTACCATGCGCAGAACGAGCGTTGGAAAGAACTCAAGGATCATCGCAGTTGGTGGTTTGGGGATCCCCAGCAATTCCCTTCGCGGGAAGAATTGTTGGCAGCTCTCAACCGGGTGATTGAACGGCATCCCGCCACCACCTTTGTGGCGGTCCACTTCGCCAACAATGCCGAGGATCTGGACTGGGTGGATCGCCAACTCGACCGGTATCCCAATTTGAATGCCGACCTGGCCGCGCGGATTCCCGAGTTGGGCCGCCATGACCCAGACCGGGTCCGTAGTCTCTTCCAAAAGCGGGCGGACCGGATTTTCTTCGCCACGGATTTCCAGGTGCTGGACCGGCTGATCCTCGGGTCGTCCGGAGACGGCGAACGACCTTCCGATGACGATGCAGCCACCTTTTTTCACAAGGAGTGGCGCTGGCTGGAAACGCGGGACCGCGACTGGCCGCACATGACGCCGATTCAGGGCGACTGGAAGATCAGTGCGATCGGACTGCCTGCTGAGGTTTTACGGAAGATCTACTTCGACAACGCGCGGCGACTGCTCGTGCGCTCGCTGCCTCCGACGGTCCTTCAGGCGCATTATCTATCACGCGACTTTGTTCCTGACGGGCAATTGCAGGAAGAGGAATGGAGCAAAGCGGTTCCGCTGCACCTTGAGCAAGAGGCTCGGGATGGACGGGCGCGGCCCGAACTGAGCACCCGGTGTCGCGCCTTATGGTCGGATCGCTTTCTTTACCTTGGCTATGAATGCCCCTTCACCGAGCTGACCGATTTCGGGCCGGCCCAACCCGGGGAACGCATCCAATCGCCCTCGGCTCTGTGGGATCGCGACGTAGTGGAACTCTTTGTGGCACCGGATCCGCAGCGATTGGATTGGTACACGGAATACGAATGGGCGCCCAATAATGAGGCGCTGGATCTCCGGATCCGGAAGCCCGACTTCGACTTCGCCTGGAGCAGCGGGATGGAATGGCAGGTGCGGGTGGATCGCGAACGACGCATCTGGACCTGCGAAGTGCGTATTCCGTTGACGTCTCTCGCGGAGCAAGCGCCGGTCGAGGGAACCCGCTGGCGGGCCAATCTGTATCGCATTGACCGGGCCAACCGGGCTTTCCTGGCTTCCAACCCGACGTTGAATGGCAATTTTCACACGTCGGAGCGGTTCGGCTGGCTGGTATTCCGGCGCTGAAGTGGGGACTGCCTGCCCCTGTACCGCCGGTTGTTAACCTGCCTGTCACGGTCCACGGGCAGGCTGAAAGCCTGCGGAACAGCAGACCACAGAGGTCTGCGGTACGAGGGCGGACGGCTGCCGCAGTTTAGGGCCAAACGCAAGTGACCTTCCGCGCCGGACCGGCAATCCTTACCCCATGGGTTCCGGTCAACTCTCTTCAGCGGCGGCTCTATGGCGTCGCCTCAACGACCCGCGCCGGCTGTTCCTAATCGCCGGTCCTTGCGTCTTGGAAAGTGAGGAACTGGGCCTGCGGGTGGGAAGGAAGTTGAAACAAATCTGTGCCGACCTGGACCTCACCTACGTCTTCAAGGCCAGCTACGACAAAGCGAACCGTTCTTCGGGCCAATCCTACCGCGGCCTAGGACTCCGCGAGGGCTTGGCCGCGTTGGGCCGCCTGCGGGATCGTTTGCAGGTGCCAGTGCTGACCGATGTGCATGAGACCGGACAGGTGGCGGCCGCGGCGGAGGTGTGTGACTTACTGCAGATTCCCGCCTTCCTCTGTCGGCAAACCGATTTGATCCACGCGGCGGTGGATTCCGGACGGATCGTGAACATCAAGAAGGGGCCGTTTCTGGCGCCGTCCGACCTGGCCAATGTGGTGGCCAAGGCGGCGGAAGCGTCCGCTGAGGGGCATCCCCGCCTGCTGCTGACCGAGCGGGGAACGACCTTCGGTTACCACAACCTGGTAGCCGACATGCGGAGCCTGCCGATCCTGCGCGGCTTGGGATATCCGGTGGTGTTCGATGCGACTCATTCCGTGCAGTTGCCCGGAGGCGCGGGAAACCGGTCGGGCGGTCAGCGGGAGTTTGCGCCGGTCCTGGCCCGCTGCGCAGTCGTGGCCGGGGCGCAGGGGTTGTTCATCGAGACGCATCCGGATCCGGATCACGCGCTCAGTGATGGTCCGAATATGATTCCGTTGGCGGAGATGCGCCGACTCCTGGCCCAACTGGTGCGACTGCACCGGGCTTTGTGACTCGGAACAGGGAAGGGGGGATCACCAGGAAACCCTGGACCGCAGACCTTCCCGGTCTGCCGCACTTGGGGTCTTTGACCTGCCCGTCTGGGTTCACGGGCAGGCTGCAAGCTTACGGAACAGCAGACCAGGAATGGTGTGCGGAACAGAACTGTCCGCGGCCCAGGGTGTAACAGGTCACTGCTCGACGCTCAGCAACTCGACGTCGAACACGAGCGTGCTGTTGGGAGCGATCCTGGGCGGCGATCCCGATTCGCCATAGGCCAGGTTGGACGGGATGAAGATCTGCCATTTGTCGCCCTCCTTCATCAGTTGGAGGGCTTCGGTCCAGCCTGGAATCACTTGGTCCACCGGAAACGAAACTGGTTCGCCCCGGTCCACCGAGCTGTCGAACACCGACCCATCAATCAGGGTGCCGTGATAATGGACCTTCACGGTATCCTCCCGTCCGGGCGACTTGCCGGAACCGGCTTTCAATACCTTGTACTGGAGTCCGGAAGCGGTGGTCTTGATGCCTTCCTTCTTCGCGTTGGCGGCCAGGAATGCCTCTCCGGCCTTGGCGTTCTGTTCACCGGCCACCTGTCGCTTGGCCATCATCTGCTCTTGCAGGAGCATCATGGCTTCGCCGATCTCGGCGTCGGTCATTCCGGGTTTTCCGGCCAAGGCGTCCGCCAAGCCAGCGGCCAAGGCCTTGGGATCCACCTCTACCCCTTGCTCTCTCATGCTCGCACCCATCTGGGTACCGATGGCGTAGCTGAGGCGTTGCTTGGGATCCTTGAGGTTAGGAGTTTCTTGGGCGAGCAGCGGGGCGTTCAGGCTGAGTGCTCCGAGCAGGAGGACAGAGGGAATTGATTTCATGCAAATAGTGACGCCCTCGGAAGCCGGAGGCGCCGATGGCAGCCTTGCAGGTCCTGGTGAGGGGTCAAATGTTCAGTTGAGCTTGAGGAAGGCGATGGGCCGCTCTTTTGCGCTCGGCCCACAGCTTCAAGGTCAAACTCAAGGTGCGCCCTCGTCGCCTCTCCGCCTGAAAAGGTCCTTGCCGCTCAGG
Organism: uncultured Verrucomicrobiota bacterium; assembly: GCA_964474315.1. Classification (GTDB taxonomy): domain Bacteria; phylum Verrucomicrobiota; class Verrucomicrobiia; order Limisphaerales; family UBA9464; genus UBA9464. Next base: position 15,729 of record CAYYSX010000023.1, read on the forward strand.
GGTCGGTTGTTACCGTGTCGCCCCACGACCATCGGTGACGATGGCGTTTGCCTTTTCCGGCTTATCCTTCGGCAGATTTCCCACGCGTGAAGATCTTCTCCGGCACGGCCAATACCGCTCTGGCCCAGGCCATGTGTGATGCCATCCAGGTCCAGCTCGGCCGTTGCACGGTCAGCACGTTTCCGGATGGTGAAACGTTCGTAAAAATTGAGGAAAATGTCCGCGGCCAGGACGTTTTTATCGTCCAGTCCACCAGCCCGCCGGCGAACCAACATCTGATGGAGCTGTTCATCATGATGGATGCCCTGCGACGGGCGAGCGCCAGCCGGATTACGGCCGTGATGCCGTTCTACGGCTATGCCCGGCAGGATCGCAAGGACCAGCCCCGGGTCGCCATCACCGCCAAACTGGTGGCCAACCTCCTGGTGGCCGCCGGCGCCAGCCGGGTGCTGACGATGGACCTGCACGCCCAGCAAATTCAGGGGTTCTTCGACATTCCGGTGGACCACCTGTATGCCGCGCCAGTCATCTACGAGCACCTATTGAAGAAGAACCTCGAGAACCTCGTGGTGGTCAGTCCAGATGTGGGCGGCATCAAGATGGCCTATGCGTATGCTCAGCGGCTGGATGCCGAGCTGGCGATTGTGGCCAAACGCCGGAAGAGCCCCACCGAGACCGAGGCCACGGCGGTCATCGGCGAGATCGCCGGGAAGAATGTACTGCTGGTGGATGACCTCACGGAAACGGCCGGAACTCTGGCCAGTGCAGCATCGCTATTGAAGGCGCGGGGGGCGGAAAAGATTATTGCCTGCGTGTCCCATGCCTTGTTGACAGAACTCGGTGCCGAACGGATCCGGAATTCGCCTATTGACGAATTAATCGCCACGGATAGTGTCCGCCGCCCCGATTATCCCGGGGTAAACATCACAACATTGTCCGTGGCGACGTTGTTGGGCGAGGCGGTGAAACGCATCCACCACAACTCCAGCGTCACGTCACTGTTTGAGTTTAAGGGCGGGCGTACCAGCTAGGTTGGGCGCCGGCAGATACGACTTGGACATGAAATCACTCGCGCTCAGCGCTCATCCGCGCACGTTGTCGCGCCGCAAAGGTTCCCGGAAACTCCGGGCCGGCGGCCGAATTCCGGCCATCATTTACGGCCGGCACCACCCTCCCCAGAACCTGGAGGTAGATGCCAAGGAGTTCGACTCCTTGGTTCACAAAGCCCACACGGAAATCATTCTGGTGGACCTTACCGTCCAGGGCGATACCCCCGCGGTCCGGTTGGCCCTCGTCCAGGATGTCCAGCATCACCCGCTTTCCGGGCACGTCTTGCATGTGGATTTCCACGAGGTGAAACCGGACGAACACGTCACCATCGAAGTTCCGGTGGAGTCGGTGGGAACGCCGGACGGGGTCAAGACGGGTGGCGGTACCCTGGAGCATGTGCGTTTTCGGGTGCGGGTTCGGTGTCTTCCCCTGGATTTGCCCGAGCAGATCAATGTGGACGTCAGCCATTTGAAGGTGGGCCAGACCTTGCACATCGGTGAGATTGCGGCACCGGCGGGCGTCGAACTGCTGGGCGACAAGAAGATCCCGGTTTTTGCGGTGGCGGCTCCCCTGACGGAGGTCGCCACGGAGGCGGCACCGGCGGAAGGCACGAAACAGCCGGAGATGATCAAGGAGAAGAAGGACGAGGGCGCTCCGGCTGAGAAGAAGAAGTAGGATTTTCCTGACGGGTTCCGGGTTGACCGGGACCCATTGCTTTTTGGTCCGCGATGAATGGCACGGCTCTCGTCGTGGGATTGGGCAATCCGGGGCCCGAATACCGGAATACCCGCCATAACGCTGGTTTCATGGTGGCCGACCTGTTGGTTCAACGCTGGCGGGCCCAGTGGCGGATGGAGAAAAAGTTCTTTGCCGAAATTGCCGAAAGCCGGTTCGCCGGTCGGCGGATGGTTCTCTGTCGTCCGCAAACCTACATGAATGCCAGTGGCGAGGCGGTCGGCCGGGTGGCTTCCTTTTTTAAGGTGCCTCCGGCCGATACGCTGGTGCTGGTGGATGATGCGGACCTGCCGTTGGGGACCCTCCGGTTACGGCCGGAGGGCAGTCCGGGCGGCCATCACGGGTTGGAGTCCGTGGAACGCGCCTTCGGCACCCGGGCTTATCCCCGCTTAAAAGTGGGGATTGCCCGACCGCAGCAAGATCGGCGTGATATTGTCGGTCATGTGCTCAGTCAGTTGACTCCGCCGGAGCAGCCGATATGGCAGCTAGTTTTGCAGCGGGCGGTCCAGCAGGTGGAATGCTGGGTCTCCGCTGGGGTCGCGGTGGCCATGAACCGGTTTAACGGTTCGGTGCCGACGGGGCCTGACGAATCAACGAACGCAGAAAGGAAATCGCAGTGAAACGTTACGAAGGTCTGTTTATTCTCGATCTCGCCGGACGCGAGGAGGGGCTCAATGAAGCGGTGGACAAGGTGAAGGAACTCCTCACCGAAGCCGGCGCCCAAGTCGAAACGGTCCAGAAGATGGACAAGAAGCCGTTTGCCCGCATCACCGACAAGAAGGTCACTGGCGGCCATTTTGTGAACGTGATTTTTACCGCATCCCCCGCCGTGATCTCGGCCCTGCCGGCCCGGTTCGCCCATGTCCCTGAGGTGTACCGGGTCCAGTTTGGCGCTGCGTCCAAGGTGGTTCCGGCGGCCGAACCCGCCGTCTGATCGGTTGCCCATCCCAACCTCCCCGCGGCCATGGCCAGCTACAACAAAGTCATTCTGCTCGGTAACCTCACCCGGGATCCTGAGTTGCGCTATACGCCCAAAGGCACCGCCGTGGCTCGCTTGGGATTGGCCGTCAACCGTTCCTACAAGACCGATACCGGCGAAACGAAGGAGGAGGTCACATTTTTGGACGTCGATGCCTGGGGCAAGCAAGCCGAACTGATTGCCCAGTATCTGCGCAAGGGGAACCCACTGTTTGTCGAAGGACGCTTGCGGCTTGACCAGTGGGACGACAAGCAAACCGGCCAGAAGCGTTCCGCCGTCAAAATCGTGATGGAGAACTTCCAGTTCATCGGGGGACGCACCGACGGCGGAGGTGGCACGCCCTCCGCCCCTCCGAGCCGTCCGCCCACCAAGCCTGCCGGTCCTTCCGAGCCTCCCGTTTCCGAAGGTCCTCCGCCGGAAGAGGACGATGTCCCGTTCTGAACCCTTCCCTCCCTTTCTTCAACGAACTGCTCTCATCCGTCAGCTTTATGCCGAAAACCGAAGTCATCCTCATCAAGAACGTAGTGGGCCTGGGGGCCGAATCCGACCACCTCACCGTCGCGGCCGGGTACGCCCGGAATTACCTGATCCCGGGCGGCTTGGCCGTACCGGTAACCCAGGGCAACCGTAAATGGATCGAGAACCTGAAGAAGCGCCGGTCCGAACGCGAGACCCATGAGCTCAATTCCATGACCGAGTTGGCCAAGAGCCTCAACAAGGTCACGATTTCCATCCTGGTGAAGACCGGTGAAGATGGCAAAATGTTTGGCTCGGTCACCGCGGTCACCATTGCCGATGCCCTCAAGACCCAGCTCGATGTCGCGCTCGACCGACGCAAAATTCATTTGGAAAAGCCGCTGCACGCGTTGGGTGACCATGATGTCGAACTCCGGCTTCATCCCGACGTGCGCTGCAATCTGAAGGTGGCGATCAAGAGCACCACCCCACTGCCGGAAGTCCCGGCCGCTGTCGCTCCCACGGAAGAGAAGGCAGATGCGCCCAAGACGGAGAAACGCGGCAAACGTACCGCGACGGGCACAGCCCCGGAGCCGGCCCCCTCCGCGGGCGGCAAGGCAGCGAAGGCAAAGTAGTCCTAGGCCGTTGACCAGAAGGGCAGGCTGACACGCCTGCCCTTTTTCGCTTATTCCCTTGGATTGAACCGCCGGTTCGCCACGCGCATCATCGGGTGCGGTGAGTCTGCCGTTTCCCTGGGTGCTCGGGCTGCTCGTGGTGTTGGCGGCTGCGAGCTTCTTCTTCGCGGCGGCTGAAACCGCGTTCTTCTCGCTGGGTTCCTGGCGGGCTCGCCGCCTGGCCGCCCAGGATGCCCGCCGCGGTCCGCTGGTGGACGAGTTGCTCAGCCGTCCCGATGACCTGTTGGCGACCCTCGTGTTGGGCAACACCGTAGCCAACTTCTTCCTCATCGCGCTGGGACTCGTCAGCACCTTCGACGGAGGCTGGCCCCGGGTATTGAGCCTCTTCGGCCTCCTGCTCCTGCTCTTGTTGGGGTGTGAGGTCATCCCCAAAGCCCTCGCCGTCCGGTCGCCTGGGGCTTGGGCGTTACGACTGGCCCGCCCCTTGAGCTGGCTGGTGCCAGCCTCGCAGCCGGTCCGTCGGGTGTCCCAGGGATTCGTCGAACGAATTCTGCAGCCTATTGTCCGGCATAGCATCTCCCTGCCCGCCGGCGTGTCCGACCAGGAGTATGCCGACTTGGTTGAGCTGGCCCATCAACACGGGGCGCTCGCCACTTCGGAACGGGAAATCATCCTCCGCATCCTGGCTCTGGAACAGCGCACGGCCGGTGACGTCATGCGGCCCCGGGCCGAGATGGTCTCCTTGCCCGACGACCTTCCCGTGGACCAGATGATCGAGGCAGCCCGGCAGTCGCGGCACCACCGCATCCCCCTTTACGACGAGACGCCCGACAACATCGTCGCGGTCCTGAACACGCGGATGCTTCTGCTCAATCCGGAGGCGGGCCTGGATGAGGCGGTCGAGTTTCCGTCGTTCGTTCCGGAAAGCATGAACCTCCTGCAATTGTTCGGTGCCCTCCAGCAGCAACAGCGCGGTATCGCCATCGTGCTGGACGAATTCAGCAGCACCGCCGGGTTGATTACGGCTCAGGATATCCTGGAGGCGGTGGTGGGACCGATCCGGGGGGAGGAAAAACCCGAAGGCTTCGTCATGGAGCGGCTGGCCCCGGGCCGGTGGCGAACCAGCGGAGCCATGCGGTTGGACGATTTCGCCCGCGAATACCCGGGGTTGGGAACCGATCCGAATGTGGACACGCTCGGGGGCTTGGTGGTGAAGCTCAACGAAGTGGTGCCCGACGTCGGCGACGTGCTTCATCATCGTGGCCTCCAGTTTACCGTGAAGGCGGCCGATGAACGCCGGGTGCGGGAGCTCCTGGTGGAACGCGAGGGAGGAGCCGCATGAGCATGTCTGGGATTCAATGGGCGGCCTTGGGAATGGCCTTGTTGCTCTCGGCTTTTCTTTCTGGCCAGGAGGCGGCGGTGATGGCGGTGAGCCGGCTGCGCATCCGCCAGTGGGTTCGCGAGGGCCAGCCGGGAGCGCGCCTGCTCCAGGATTACCTGGATCGTCCGGAGAACTTCCTGTGGACGATCCTGGTGGGGAACACGCTCGCCACCTTTGTCGTGGTGACGCTGGTGGTGGCCTGGTTCTCCGGGCAATTCGGCCATCAACCATGGCTGTTCTGGCCAATGCTGGCGGTGACCGCCGTGATCCTGCACGTCGTGGCGGACTTGTTGCCCAAGGCCCTCTGTCGGACCTATCCCAACCGCTTTGCCCTGCGCCTGGTTTGGCCGTTCCGTCTGGTGCATTTCGTCCTCTCCCCGGTGGTGGCCCTGGTGGAGTCCTTCGCCGTCTTGCTCCTGCGCTGGTCCGACGGACGGGCAATGGCGTCCCAATTGTTTGGCAATCGCGACGAGCTGCGGGCGCTGGTGCGTGATTCCGGCTCTTCCCTCTCCACCACCGAACGAACGCTCATCCATCGCGTTCTCGAGCTGCAGTACCGCACGGTCGGACAGGTCGCCCGCCCGCTGTCCCTGGCCGACACGGTCAATGTCGAGACCCCTGTGCGGGACCTGCTCCGCCTCTGCCGCGAGCGCGGACACACCCGCCTGCCGGTATGGGATTCCGGTCGGGAGCAGGCCCGGATCGTCGGGGTCGTCAGCCTGAAGAACGTCCTCCATGACGATCCCAACTCCGGCCGGACCCGAGCCGGTGATTACCTGCGCCCCGCCTTGTTCCTACCGGAGCGCCTTCGGCTGGAGGATGCGTTGCGCCGGTTGCAGCGCAGCGGGATGCCGCTGGCGATCGTGGTGGATTCCACCCGCCGAGAACGGGGCTTCATCACCCTTTCCGACGTGTTGGCCGGCGTTTTCGGGGAGGTGAACCTGTGACCACGGAGACGTTACTGAGCCTCGCGGTCAAGGTCTTGTTCGCCATCCTGCTGGTGGCCATGAATGGCTTCTTCGTCGCGGCCGAACTGGCCCTGGTCAAAATCCGGGAAACGCAGCTCGATTCGCTGGCGAAACAGGGCAACCGTGCGGCGCAGATCACGCGCCGGCTCAAGTCCAACGTCAACGCCGCCATCAGCGCTGTGCAGATCGGCATCACCCTGGCTGGACTGCTTTCGGGTCGCTTTGTGGAACCGTTGGTGCAGTCCGCCGCCGATCCGTTGCTCCAGTTTTTGGGCGTGGCGGAGGTGGTCTGGATCCGCCAATCGGTTTCCGTGCTTAGCTTCGTGGGCATGACCTTCGCTCTGATCGTGGTCGGCGAAATGGTGCCCAAAGCTATTGCCCTCAAGGAAACCGTGGCGGTGGCGCTATTCGTGGCCCGACCCCTGGGTTGGTTCTATTACGTGGCGTATCCCCTGATTTTCGCCATCGACCGTTCCGCCCGCTGGATCCTGCGGCGGCTCGGGGTGAATTCGCTCGATGAGGAGGCCCACACGTCGGAGGAGCTCCGGCTGATGTTTCTGGCCGCGCACGAGCGGGAACGGGGTTCGGAACTGGGCCAGGAAATCGTCCTCAACTCCCTTGACCTTCGCCGGCGGATTGTGGCGCAGGTGATGCGTCCCCGTCGGGAAATCACTTGCCTGAGCACCACGGATCCCATTGCGGCCTGCCTGGAGCGGGCGGAGAGCAGCCGGTATTCACGGTTCCCTTTGTGCGAGCGGGGCGACCTCGACCGTACAGTCGGCGTGGTTCACTATAAGGATCTGTTCAGCCTCCGCGACCAGGCGAAGACCGGTGATGATCTCCGGCCGACCGCGCGGAAGCTTATTTTTGTGCCGGAGACAGCGCGCCTCGAACGCCTGCTCCAACTGTTTCTCGAACGGCGCCTGCATTTCGCCATCGTGGTGGATGAATACGGCGGCACCGTCGGGATGGTGACGCTAGAAAATGTCATCGAGGAACTGGTGGGGCAGATTCAGGACGAGTTCGATCACGAGAAACCGCGGCTGACTCGCCGCGGGGAGTCCGCTTGGGAACTCGATGCCACCCTGCCGCTGTTCGAACTGACGGAGCTGACCGGCGAGAAGCTCGAAACGGAATCGGCCACCACGGTGAACGGTTGGATGACGCAGCAGTTGGGCCGGTTCCCCAAGCGTTCCGACCGGGTTCCGCTGGGCGATTTCGAGCTTTCCGTGGAAGAGCTGGACGGGCTGCGAGTGAGCCGCGTGCTTCTGCAACGGGTGCATTTTCCCGCCCCGGCCGCCGATCTGGAGTCGAAGCTTCCCTCGTAGCCGGGTCTCGATTCAGAATTCGGAGCTTACAGATTTTTTCCCAGCAGCACCACGACGAGGACGAAGAGCAGAACGCCCAGCACGGCGAACAGGATCTTCCAAACGCTCTTGGGATAATTGCCGGCGATGGCGCCGTTGTACCCGTTCACCAGCACGTGATAGGTGGTGCCGTGATACTGATAGGTAAGCAGCCAGACCGGCACGAGGATATGCTTGAAGGTTTGGCCGGACCAGTCAGCCGCCACGCGCAGGTTGCGGTGGGTGTCACCCGGGACTTGCCGGGCACACTGTTGTTGCAGCTTCGCCGACATTACTTGCCGGCTGTGCTGCGCCGCGGCAATGAGGTCTATCTGATACCGCTCGACAATCCAGCCGGCGAGGTAGCCGGGTTGGTAGTGAAGCAGATCCTTGGTCGGAAACGGCTCGATTTCGGCGATCAGGGCGTGATCGACGCCCTTCGACGCGCAGACCAGCTCGTCGTCGAAGAAATGGTCCAGGCTCCCGGCGCTGGGTTGCCAACGGATTTTCCGCACCTGGCGCGACTGACGTTTGCCCTGCGCATCGGTGTAATGTTCGGTGACGTAATAATAGTAACCGCTTTCCGCGCTCCAGTCGGCATGGACCTGGGCGTCGAAGGTCCAATAGGGCAGGTACACTCCTTTGAGCTGATCGGTCATGGCTCGGGCACCGAGCGCGTTGGGAGCGAACCAACGCTGGCCGTACCATTGGCGGATACTCTCCCGAACTTGTGTGTCGCTGATTTTGAACGGCAGGAGACTCTCCGGCCGGAACGGTTCCCGGGTCTCGCTATAAGGAACGAGCGACGCGGAACCGCAGAAGTCACACCGCTGCCCGACGCGCGATGGCGCGAACACGGAGATTGCTTGGCAACTCTGACAGAGCACTTCGACCCGCTCCGCCTGCCAGCCGCGCTGGTCGTCCGGGATGGAACGTAGGGCGGCGGCCAGGTCGCGTTCCTCGATGACCGTTTCGCCACCCGGCCGGGTTTCCAGTTGAGCGGGTGACGTGGTGCCGCAGTAGTTGCACACCAGCGCCTGTTTACCCGGATTCCAGGTGGCCTCCGCACCGCAGGCCGGACAGGGAAACTTGTTCTGGGCGACGACGTCAGCCATGGCGGTAGGCGCGAAGCAGATCAATTTCCATTGGAGACATTCACTGGAACAAACCGCACGTTCCAACCGGTCAAGGCTTGGGCAATGGCGAGGCAGAACGGGCTGTGGGGAAGCTGGTGGAGGAAGACATCCGGCATGGGTGAGTGATCGTAGCCGCGGGCGGCAGGCCGCGCCATCTCCCTTTGGTTCCGCGCCTCAGAGTTTCTTGGCATCATTGCTCTTTCCGCGCGCCGTGGGATGAGTACGCCTTTTCCCGGCGGACGTCCGGGCGCTGACTTAGGGGCGCGGGTGGGTCGCTTGGGGCCGGAGCGCGGGTCTGTGACCCGCAGCAACGTAGCCACCTGGCAAGCGAGGGAATTCCCCCCGATCAATGCTCCCATGGGGTTCGGGGTAAGCTGAGACGAGCGGGCGTGGCGAGAAGAGTGCGCCTCGTTCCCTCGGCGGCTACCCGTAGCCAGGATGCCTGCCCTCCGGCCGGCCCGCGTCTCACTCAACCCCACTTCACATCCGGCTGACGGAGCGCCGCGAGCGCTTCTTCGGAGGCCATCCCCTGACGGGCCTCGGCGGCCAGTTGATCCCGCCGCCGGCGCCAAAACTCACGTTCCGCCGGAGGAATCTCATAGTGCTTTTGATGGGGCACTTGTTGGCCGACTAACAGCGCCAAAAAACCGTCCATGCGGAAGGAATTGCTCGGATGCACCAACGTAATGCCCGCTACGACGCTGGGGCCGTTCTCCCGATAGAACTCCACAATGGGCTGCGCGCCATGCAACGCCACGCAATGCTGGCAGGCCTTCCAGAAGGTGGTGTCCAGCCGTCGGTTGAACCGGTAATGCACGGAGAGAAAATTGCGGATGTCATCCCATTGATCGCCGTTGTAGCGATTATAGAGGCCGATCAAGGTCGGCGCCGGTTCGCACAGGCTGTCCGCCAAGCTGTCGGCCAGCGTGCTGACCTCGACGCAGATCACCTGCAACGCCGTGGCTTCCAGCGGCTCGACAAAGCCGGCCGAATTGCCGATGGCCACCACGTTGCCCACCCAGCTCCGCTCGTAGCGGCCCGACCGAAACTTGACGATCCGGGTCGTCTCCGGCGCCACCTTGGGGTTTTTACGCAGGAATTCCTCCCGGGCCTCTTCGTCGCTAATAAAAGGCGAGGAATAAACATAGCCCCGGTTGATGAGGTGTTCGTGGTCGATTTGCCAACACCAGCCGGCGCTCATGGTTTCGGCCACCGTGTACGGCTTGATCAGCTCACCCGGGTGACGATTCCAGCCTCCAATCACGGCGCGATCGCAGAAGAGGGAGTCGGCATAGCTCCGGAAGGGTTCGCGGAGCAGCCGACCGAGCAGTTCCGAGCGGAAGCCAGACGCATCGATGTACAGATCGCCGGTGATGCGTTCCCCGGCCTCGGTGACGAGGGCTCCCACTCCCTGCGGCCCGGGTTCGGCGGTGACGGTGGCGTCCGTGACCTGCACCCCTTCCTCCCGGCAACGGTTCTCCAGCCATCCGACAAAGGTCACGTTCTCGAGATGGAACGCGTGGTTGCTATGAAAGCGCGGCATGCCGTTGGGTTGGCGAGGAAAGACCCGGTCATGCGCCATAAAGGCCGAGGCATTGCCGAGCCAGGGTTGGGCCGGATCGTAATAGAAGCCGTTGTTGCGCGCGAGTTCCGGCAACCGCTTTTCGAACTCATACGAGAAGGTGTAGAAGAAGTCGTATTGTGGCCCCCAGATGAACCGGATGCCCATTTTCCACGTGGGCTTCGCCTCCTGGTAGAAGGACTGCGGCTTGATCTTGAGGTACTCGAAGAAGTGCCGGGGAAAGACCGCCGTGGTTCCTTCGCCCACACCAATCACTCCAATGTCCTTGCTGCGCACGACCCGCACGGACAACTGCGGCAGCCGGCGTTTAAGAGTCAGGGCGGCCATCAGACCCGCGCTGCCCGCCCCGAGGACGACGACTTGGGATACCTTCATGTAATGAATGCTTCGGACGATTGAAAGAAAACGGCCGCCCAACGCAACGGCATCAGGCGGCCGGACCGGAACCTATGCTTTTCCGGTTAATGAAGTGGATTCGACGGTTTGACCCCAGCGGTTCATTGGGTTCGGACCCGGTACAAGGTGTCCGGCTGGGTCGAAACGCCTTCGATCACGAAGGTGTCGGTGGTGATATCCGTGGCCACCGGCGCCCAGGATCCCGTCAGGCCGGCTGCTCCCTCCAGGGTGTAACTGGTGCCGGACACTCCGTTCCAGCTCAACGTCAGGCGATCCGCTGCCGGGTCATAGACGGGCGGACCAAAGGCCAGCGTGGTAGGGCTGAAGGCATCCTTCTCGGCGTCATAGATGGCCGCGATGGCCGCCGCCGTCAGGGCCGAGTCGTACACCCGGACTCGCGCCACGCTGAACGAGGCATACTGGCCTTCCACGCCGCCCGCGGCGCTGTTCTGGATGCCCAACCGGAACGGCAGCGGACGGTCCGACGTGTCGGTGGTAAAGATGGCCGTTGGCCCGGGCATGACCAGCGAGTTGGCCTCCACACCGTCCGAATACACCGTCGCAGTCGTGGTAGCGGGATCATAGACATAGGTCACGTGGGTCCAGGTCCCGGTGACCACCTGGCCATTCCAGCCAACGTCATAAGATCCCCATTGGCCCATGGCGCCGAACGTGGGGTTAGTCCCGTGACTATGAGAGGCGTTGCTGCCATCAGGTCCACCACGCCGACCCCAGGCCAGAAGGTTCTCCTCGGTGTTGGCCTCCGGATTGAAGATCCACGCGTCCACCGACCGGGGTGAGTCGTTGGCCACGAATACGGGCGCGGCGCCTCCGGTATAATATTGGGTGCCGTCCAAGGTCACCGCTTTGACCCCGTTGACTTGGCCGACGACCGCCGGAGTGGCGCCGGCGACAAACGGTTGAGCGAGTCGGCCGGCATCCGGCCACGAACTCAGAGGACCGGCCGGCAATTCCGCCGCATTGAGATCAACGAGAACCAGGGGGGACGTCAGATCTGGAACACTGCTGGCCAGATTGGGATCGGAACCGCGGAATACTTCCTGGCCGTCCGGGAAGGTGTCCCCATCGCTATCGGCCAGCGTTGGATCGGTCGTCGTTTCCTCACCGTCCAGCAGTCCGTCCTGATCGGTATCCGGCTGCAACGGGTTCGTCGGACCCGCGGGCCGCTTCACCTCCGCGCCGTCGGTCAAACCGTCCCCATCGGTGTCGGGATTCGTGGGGTCGGTCTGGTGCTGGAATTCTTCGAGGTTCGTCAGGCCGTCATTGTCCTGATCCTGGGCCGCGTCGGAGGGATCATTCGGATCCAGGAATTCCGGGTACTGCCGTTCATACCAGGTGGGGAGCCCATCGTTATCGAAGTCAATCAGGCCGAACTCACCCGCTTCAGCCGTGTATTGGGTGGCGATGTCCGTCGCGTCCAGCACCCGGTCATGAACCCGGATTCGCGCAATGGTCATCGAACCGCGTAGCGCCGCCGTAGCCGCCCCGCCGGCATCGTTTTGGGACGCCACCCGGAACGGCAGCGCCGCGCCCGTCGTGTCCACCAGGTGGGTGTTCAAGGGGGCCACCAGCGTCTCAAAATTCGCTTCTTCGCCGTCGGCATACACGGTGGTGGTTAGCCCGTCGGCATCCCACGTGTACACCACGTAAGTCCAACGCCCGGTATAAGGCCCAACCTCGTTCCACCCGATGTCCGGTCCAGCCCCCCAGTGCCCGATGGCGCCAAAGCTGGCGTTCATCCCATGGTTGAAGGAGCAGTTGCTGCCATCCGGCCCGCCCCGGCGGCCCCAGGCGAAGATCGTCTCCTCATCCGCCGCCGCCGGATTGTAAATCCAAGCCTCGACCGTGCGGTTATTGTTCCCGCCCAGGAACGCGGGAACGGCCGGCCCGGTGAGGTAGTCCGTCGTCCCGTTCACCGTCACGCCTTTGACCGCCGCCACGGTTTCCACCGCGGGTGTGCCGCTCGCAACGAAGGTGCCGCCAATCGAACCCGCATTGGTCCATTCGGCGAGCGCACCCTCCGCCAGGGCCGTCGCATCGAGATCCACCACCGGCTTCGGCTCGGGAACACTATTCGGATCATTCGGATTGGAACCAGCCAACGCCTCCTGACCATCGCTGAAGCCGTCGCCGTCGGTATCCGCGACCAACGGGTCCGACCCCAGGTTGGAAGCATCCACGAAAACACCGGTCCCCGTCTCCACCCCATCGGAAGCACCGTCGCCGTCGGTGTCCGGATTCAGGGGATCGGTGGGGGCGGGGGCGCCATTGACGGTACGTTTCACCTCGGCGCCATCGGGAACCGTATCTCCGTCGGTGTCCGCCACGTCCGGCTTCGTCCCGAGCTCAAACTCTTCCAGATTGGTCAGGCCGTCGGAATCTTGATCCAAGGCCGCATCCGCCGGATCGTTGGGATTCAGGAACGGATAAGACCGCTCGAAATAGTCCGGCAGGCCGTCGCTGTCCGTGTCCAGGAGGCCGAAGGTCTCTTTTTCCGCGTCGAACTTGGCCCGGATCTCCTCGGCGCTCAGCACGCTGTCATGGACCCGCAGGACCGCCAGGGTGAAGGACGGAGGTTCGCCGTTGAACACCGAGCCATCGGCGTTGTTTGCCGCTCCCACACGGATGGGGAGGGGCGTTCCCGCGGTGCTTTCGGCAAACGTATCGAGCGTGATCTCCTCGTAGTTGGCCAGCTCACCATCGGAATAGACGCTCGAGGTGAAGCCATCGTAGGTGTACACGACGTAGCTCCACCGGCCGAACACGTTCAGCCCCTGCCAATCGAGGTCGGCGGCACCCCAGCCACCGAAGGCGCCCCAGACCGGATGAACGCCGTGACTGAAGGAATTGTTGGTGTTGTCCGGACCGCCCCGGCGCCCCCAAGCGACAATGGTCTCAAAATCCGACCCGGAAGGATTGTGTACCCAGGCCTCGATGGTCCGGACCCCCGCGCCTGTCAGGGACTCCGGCGCGGTCGGCCCCTGGTAGAAGGCGGCTCCGGTCAACGCCACCCCTTTCATTCCCGCCACCTCGACCACGACCGGCGGGTTTTCGGTGTTGGAGGTATCGAAAGTTCCGGGAAGCGACGCCGTATTCGGCCAGGCGCTCAACGGGCCTTCGGTCAGGGTCGTAGCGTCCAGGTTGACCAACAATTCGGCCCGGGCGGGGAGAGCAGCGAAGCCGAAAAGGGCGACAATCGCCAGGGAGGAACGGGGAATATCCAATCCGGCACAGCTCAGGGGACGGTAGCGTTTCATAAGTATGGCGACTCGATTCTTGCTGACGCCCAAGCAGAAAGAGGCGGAACCAGCGGTTCCGTTTTCTTCCCAGGAGGCGTGGCAGCAATCCAACACCAGATCCCCCCCGCTTGTCCATGAGAGGACACGCGGGGCGCTTGAGCTTTTTCCCGGTGGATCTGGCGAAGGTGCGGGTGGGTCTGGTTAACCCGTTCAATCCGAGTTGGGATAGCTCCCCAGCACCTTGACGAAGCTGCAGTGATGTCCCAGCAGCTCGATCGCTCGGGCCACTTTGGGCTGGCCGGCATGACCGTCGCAGTCCACGAAGAAGAAGTATTCCCACGCCTTCCGCTTGCTCGGACGCGATTCGATCTTGGTCATGTTGATCCGGTAGCGGCGAAAGGGCGCCAGCGCTTTGTGCAGGGCGCCCACCTCATCTCGGATGCTGAACATCACACTGGTCCGGTCCTGGCCACCCGGGGGGCCGCACTGGCGTCCCAGCACCAGGAACCGCGTGGCATTCGCCGCATTATCCTGCAAGTCATGTTCCAGGATGGGCACGCCGTATTGGCTGGCGGCCAGTTCGCCGCAGAGGGCCGCGGAATGGCGTTCTTTCACCGCCAGTTCGGCGCTGCGGGCATTCGAACTGGTTTCCACCAGCTCGGCGTGCGGCAGGTTCCGCTGAATCCAGCCCCGGCACTGCGCCAGCGTCTGGGGATGAACATACAGCCGCCGGATCTGGTCACGACTGCCCTTGCCCGCCAAGCAATGCGAAATCCGCAACACAACCTGGGCCACGATCTTCAGATCGCTGTCCACGAACATGTCCAGGGTATGAGTGACCACTCCCTCGGTGGAATTCTCAACCGGCACCACTCCGTAGTCGGCCCGGTGTTTCGAGACTTCGCTGAAGACGTCGCCAATGGTTTTCTGCGCCGAATACCGGAGACTCGCCCCAAAACGCTGGAGAGCGGCCTGGTGAGTGAAGGTCGCCTCTGGGCCGAGATAAGCGATCGTCAGCGTCTTCTCGAGTGACAAGGCGCTCGACATGATCTCCCGGTAAATGGCCCGGAGGCTTTCATCGGTAATGGGTCCTTGATTCTTCCGCGCCACCCGCTGGAGGACCAGCCGTTCGCGATGGGGTACGTAGATTTCCTCACCGGCTTTGAGTTTGATCTGGCCGATCTCGAGTACGTGTCGGGTCCGCTCGTTCAGCAGACGCACGATCTGTTCATCCAGCCGGTCGATCGCCTGCCGGTGTTCCTGAAGACTCATGGGCGCGGGAACCATGCCGCGGCTGATTCAGAAGGGGAATCGGGAATGCGAGGCACTCCGTGGAGGAATTGGTGATTTTTGATTGGCGATGGGAGCGGAGGCGGGTCCATCGCACCGCCGGCGGACGGCGGACTCAATCGGCTCAGGTCCGTTGTCTCAACCGAAGTCCCCGCCGGCGAAGGCCGGGCCTCCGAACACTGAGAGATGCTCCGGCGGCGGCGGATTGGCCTTTGCCGGCGGCAGTAATTCCGCACAGTGCCGGTGTGTCGCCGGTCATCGCCATTGTAGGACGTCCCAATGTCGGAAAGTCTGCGTTGTTCAATCGACTGGCCCGGCGCCGGATCGCCATCGTCCACGACCAACCCGGCGTCACCCGCGATCGGGTGATGGTCGAGGCTGAATGGCAGGGACGTCCGTTCACGCTGATCGATACCGGCGGGATTGGCCTGCTCCGCGGCGAGAAGGCCGAGGACGTCATCACCGCGGCCGCCTTTGACCAGGTACAGATGGCCCTGGAATCGGCCTCGTTGATCCTGCTCGTAGTGAATGTGCAGGAGGGCTTGGTGCCGCTCGATCTGGAGGTGGCCCGACGCCTCCGCTCCGCCGGTCGTCCCGTGCTGGTGGTCGTGAACAAAGTGGATCACGACCGCGCCGACGCCGGCCTTCCCGAGTTCGCCCGACTGGGATTCGAACGCCTGTTTCCGGTGAGCGCCATTCATGACCGCGGTATCGACGATCTCATGGAGGAGGTCCTGCGCCAGTGGCCGGAGCTTCCCCCCTCCGGGACCCCTGCGCCGCCGGGAGCGGCAGCACCCGAACCAACCCGGCCGCTTGCCGCGACCGAACCCGCTCCGCTTCGTCTCGCCATCGTCGGCCGGCCCAACGTAGGGAAATCCTCCATCATCAATGCGTTCACTCGATCTCAACGAGTGGTCGTGAGCCCGGTGCCGGGAACAACCCGGGATGCAGTGGATGTCCCGTTCGCAGTGGAGACCGAAGGACGCCGAGAACGGTTCGTGTTGGTGGATACCGCCGGTCTGCGCAAAGCCCGGCGCGTGGATGATTCGGTGGAATTTTTCAGCACGGAGCGGACCCGCGAGGCCATTGCCCATTCCGACATCGTCGTGCTGGTGGTGGATGCCGAGACCGGCATCCGGGAACAAGACAAGAAGATCGCCGACCTCATCACCGAAGCCCGACGGGCTTGCATCATCGTCATCAACAAATGGGACTTAGTGGCGGAAGACGTCCGAAAGGCGCAGGAGGCGGAATTCTCGCGTCGGAAGAAAGCGGGGACCTTCGGGCAGTCTCGGCGGATGGTCACGCTGGGGGAATTTGGCGACTGGGTGCATGAGAAGCTGTTCTTTCTCGACTATGCCCCGGTCGTCTTCACGTCGGCGAAGGATGGATTCCAATTGGATCGCTTGTTGGAAGCGATCCGGTATGTCGGTGCGCAATGGCGGCAGAAGATTCCGACCGCCATCCTCAACCGCACGCTGGGCGACGCCATCGAACGAAGGCAGCCGGTGAGCAAGCTGGGACATCGGCTGAAGTTCTTCTACGCCACGCAGGTTCAACAGTCGCCGCCCACTCTGCTGCTCTTTGTCAACCGCCAGGAGGTGTTCAGTCCGGCCTACGAAAAATACCTCGCCGGTGAATTGCGCCGGGTTTTCGGCTTCGAGGGGTGTCCGCTGGTGTTGGTCCCCCGGGGACGCCCCAAGACGATCGAACCAGTGAGGAAGGAGCGGAAACAACGGCCGCGGGCAGAATCCCGGTCCGTCCGGTCGAGATCCCACCACGGCCGCGAGCGAGGGGGGAGACAGGAGCCGGGGAGAGCGGCCAGAGGTCGGAAGAAAGGATAGGAACGCACGGAACGGGGCGGCCGCGGCTTCAGCGTGCCTCTGAATCGTAACGTGGAACTTCCATTTGGGGATGGTTGGGGATCCGGGTCGTCGTACATCGTCTCCTCCGTCTGCGACCGGCGGCGGCACTCGTTAGTTTCACCCGTGCCTCAAGAATCCGGTCATGGGCTTCCCTACTGACTGCAGCCGATCCGATTCGATCCTTGACCAGCAAGGTTCCAAAAATAGTTTTTGGGTGTGGCATTCACAGAAATAAACCATCAAAAAGATGTTCCATTGGTATCCAGCATGAAACCAACACATTGCAATTCAACATACCGGAAGGATCACCCGACCGGACGGCCCATCGCCGCTTGGCTGGCGGGCGCCGCGTTGGCCTTCGGGGTAGTTTCCGTCCCCGCGGTGGCTGCGACCGGCGTCACCCTGGTGACCGATCCCAAGGACATGGCCGACAGCAGCGGCGACATCCGCAGCATCGGGGCCACCGTTCGGGGAGATTACCTGTTTCTCTCGATGACGGTGGATGGCGTGGCCGCGCCGTCGGTGCAACAGACTCCCGAGGAGATGAGCAACCGATACTACTATCATTGGCTCTTCGACACCGACAACAACCCGGCCACCGGCCGGAGCAATGCCGAGTATGAGGGCAGCCCCACCGGAGTCACTCAACCGGTGGGCGCCGAACGGGTGGTGATGATTGGCTGGCGGGATGGCAAACCCAATGGGCTGGAGGTCTATGACCCGGCGGACGAAGACACGGCGATTCTCTCTGGTTTTCCCTTCGTCGCCAGCGGCAATAGCCTGACGGCGGTGGTGCCCTTGGCAGCGCTGGGTTTGGTCCGGGGCCAGACCTTCGCCTTGTCCGCGTTTCAAGAAGGGGCCTCCGACAATTGGTCGGTGGACTGGATGGAGTCCATCACGCTGACCGTCGAGGGTCCTTCCGGTTCGGTCGCGGTGGTGAATGATCCGGCGGATCTCGGTGATTCGAGCGGGGACATTCGGAGCATTTACGCGTTCAGTTTGGGCGACCAAGTCGTGTTCTCGCTGACGGTGGACGGAATCGCGGCACCCTCGATCGAGAATACTTCGGAAGGGATGGTCAACCGGTATTACTACCACTGGTTGGTGGACACCGATAACAACCCGGCCACGGGCCGCAGCAACGCCGAATACGAAGGCAATCCCACCGGCCTCGAACATCCCATCGGTGCGGAGCGGGTGATCATGGTGGGCTGGCGTGACGGCAAGCCCAACGGCGTCGAGGTGTATGATCCCCTGGATGAGGACGCCGCCATCCTTAGCGGCTTTCCCTTCCAGGCCAGCGGCAACTCCGTGGTGGCGATCGTCCCCATGGCGGCCCTCGGAGTCGTCCGCGGGCAGACCGTGGCCGTTTCCGCTTTTCAAGAAGGCGCGTCCGAGGGATGGGCAGTGGATTGGATTGAATCGGCGGTTCTGACGCTGGATGGACCGGATTTGCCGATCGCCACGGTGGTCGATCCTGAAGATATGGCCGATAGCAGTGGTGATATCCGCGCCGTTTCCGCCTACGTGGTCGGAGATGAATTGCACCTGTCGATCACGGTGAACGGTATTGCGGCGCCCTCGATCGAGAATACCCCGGAAGAGATGAGCAACCGGTACTACTACCACTGGCTGCTAGATACCGATAACAATCCGGCCACCGGCCGTAGCAACGCCGAATACGAAGGCAACCCCACCGGACTCGAACATCCCATCGGTGCGGAGCGGGTGATCATGATCGGCTGGCGCGATGGCAAGCCCAACGGCGTCGAGGTGTATGATCCCCTGGATGAGGACACCGCCATCCTTAGCAGCTTTCCCTTCCAGGCCAGTGGCAACACGCTGACCGCCGTGATTCTCTTGGCGCCGGTCGGTCTGGTTCACGGCCAGACCATCGCCCTCTCCGCCTTCCAGGAGGGCGCTTCGGATGGATGGGCGGTGGATTGGGTCGAGTCAGCTCCGCTGACGTTGGAGTCCGGACAGGACTCGGAGGCGCCGGTCGCCGTGGTGGACGATCCCGAGGACATGGCGGATCCCAACGGCGACATTCGGCGGATCGAGGTCACGGTGGACAACGGGGACTTGGTCCTGCGTCTAAGCGTGTATGGGGCCGTGCTGCCGACGGTGGAGGAGACCGCCGAAGGAATGGTCAATCGTCACTACTACCACTGGTTGCTGGACACCGATAACAACCCAGCCACCGGTCGCAGCAATGCCGAGTACGAGGGCAGCCCCACCGGACTCGACCACCCCATCGGTGCGGAGCGGGTGATCATGGTGGGCTGGCGCGACGGAGCCTTCAACGGACGTGAAGTCTATGATCCGCTGGATGAAGATACCGCGATCCTCACCGACTTCGACGTGGAGCGAAACGGGGCCACGATGGAAGTCCGACTGCCCTTGGCCGATCTCGGATTGACGCTGGGCCAGACCATTGCCGTGTCCGCCTTCCAGGAGGGCGCCTCAGATGACTGGGCCGTGGACTGGATCGAGTCGGCCGAGCTGACACTCAGCGAAGGAGCGCTGCCCGGCATCGACCTGCCCACGACTTTCGATGGCGATGCCTATGGCTTCTCGATTCGGATCGAGGATGCGGAGGGAAAACAGGCGGATCCGGAGTCGGTGGCGGTGACCTTGGATGGCGCACCGGCCGCGGCTCAAGCGTCGAAGACCGGCGGAGTAACCACGGTTAGCGGAGTGCATGCCAGTCTGCTCCCTCCGAATTCCACTCACACGTTGAGACTGTCCGTCGCGGTGAGCGGCGAGGTGCAGTCGCGCGACTTCGTCTTTCAGGTCGGACCCTACACCGTCCTGCCGACCGCCGGGCGTCTGACCTCGGTGGATACGGCCAACACCGGGTTCCTCATCTATGTCACCCAGATCTCGAACTATCAGATCGAAAGTGGTGAACGCGATGCTTATCAGGGCCGGGCGGATCTGGCCGAGCAACAGTTGCGTGGGGAACTGGCGCCCGAAGGAGGCGCTCCGTACTACAACGAAGCCGACCCAACCCCCGGCGGACCTTGGAAGGGCACCGCCTTGGTCGCGGAAGGTGTGGTCAACTGGTTTGAGATTCCGGGTGAGTCGGCCAGCCTGAACTTCCTCAACGATGATCCGATTCCCAACCTGGCCGACGTTTCGGACGGGCTGGTGGTGGAAATCCTCACCTACCTCGAACTGACCCAAGGCAGCCACAAGCTGGGTCTTTATACCGAAAGCGGTCATCAGGTCGCTACCGGCCTAAGCCCCGGGGGAACGGTCGTCAGCCTGTTTGATAACTCCGGTGACGTCGCGCGCATCCCCACCTACTTCGCCCGCAACCAGTTCTTCGACGTGATCGCACCGGAAGACGGCTACTATCCCGTTCGCTTGCTCTGGCTCCAGAATCGTAGGAATCAGGAACCCGGGGCGATCCTCGAGCTCTTCTCGGTTCGCGACCGCAAGCTGCACCTGCTCAACGAGCGCACGAATCCGCTGGCGATCAAGGCGTATCGGGCCGGTGTGTTGCTGACCCCCGGAGTGGAGCCATTGGAACTCAGCGTGACGCTCAATGCGTCGGGTGAAGTGACGCTGGTTTGGACCGGTGAGGGCACACTCGAGGCGGCGCCCTCAGTGACCGGCCCCTGGACCCAGATCCCGGGCGCCAGCAGCCCCTACACCGCTCCCACCACGGAGCCGGCCTCGTTCTACCAAGTCCGGAACTGAAATCGCCGGATAGCGCGGGAAATCTAACTCAGGGCCGGGCGCCATGCCCGGCCCTTTTCCTTGGTGGTCACGCGGACGGGGAACCGGGCGGCCCAGGCCATTCTGGGGCGTAGCTGACCAGGCACTCAGTCTCCAGTCCCCTGGGGGGTGGAAGACGGACAGAACGAGGATGGCGTGTCGGCGGTCTCGTGTGCGCCCGAAATTGTAACCGGAGGCTCCAAATTGGGGATTGTTGGAGGTCTCCCGGTGTCGTACACCTCTCCCACTTCCTCAAATGGTTTAGCGGCACGGCTCAGGGCGGGTGCCCCGGTGTCTTCCGCGGCCATGTCAGGGATCGGCTGGGACGTCCGGTCTGTTTGGACCCGGCGTAAGCCAGTCCGCAAACCAAACATCCATGAAGAGTTCATTCGCCTTCGCGGCCGCCCTGGCCGTCGTCACACCGGTGAGCCTGTTGCAGGCCGCCGATCCTGGACTACCCGCCGACAACGGGCTGGTGCCCGTCACCGACACCTTCTACGTCAACACCCTCGACACCATCAACAACGGCAACACCGAGAGCCTCGGGGTCGGCATCGCCAGCAATGGCAACGTGCTGATCGGATGGGAAGATGATGGGGGCGAGCTGACGGATCTGGCGGGCGTGTGGACGCTCTACAGTCCCAGCGGAGAACCGTTAACGGAGTACACTTCGATCACAACCATCGATCCGGCCTTTGAAGGTCACTCGCTGTTTTCCAACTTTCTTTCCTACTTCCGCTCCGACGAATCAGCCATTCCCGGACGCACGTCTTGGGGCCCCAAGATCAAAGCGAACCTGTTCGGTGACGGATTGGGCATGGGGGCCACTTCCTTCGATCTCGGCATCGAGGTGGTGGAGTTTCATGACACTCAGTTTGACTCCGGAGGCGAAAACGCGGGCGATTTCCCTTCGGTCCAGTTGTTGAGTAACACCGCCACGGCCGTCGGTATTGTCTCGGGAGTGCCCGCGCCCTATGCCCAGCGCCCGGGGAACATTCGGGTGGGGGACTGGGATTTTCTCCAGACGGGCAACGTGGTGATCGCCGGAGAGAGCCGGCAACAGGAGGATCTGGTGGAGATCTACGGCGGGGAAGCCCCCGCCAATCATGTCATCATCCGAATCGTCGATCCCAGTGGAACCGAGGTGAAGGCGGTGCAGTTGGTGAGTGAGGTTCCCGATCGGGCCGAGATGTGGCATGGCTTGGGAGTGACCGCCAACGGGTTCGGCGTTCGTTTCGCCGACGCCTCCGGCCGCGCTGCCGTACGGCTCTTCGACAACGCCGGAACTCCGGTCAGCACCAATATCGATCTCGCCCAGGTGGCCGGCTCCGAGGTGATGGCCGCCGGTGGACGCGGCGATAGCGTCGGCTTTCATGGAAACGGTCGGGATGCCTATGCGGCAGTGGCTCGGGCCATCAATCCAGAGAGTAGTCAGATCGAGGTGTGGGTCACGGTATTGAACGCCGACGGATCGTTGCGCTGGGCCAAGTCGGTTTCTGACGACGTGGAACTGACCAGCACGGCCGGCACTCGGTGTGATGTCGCGATTGATGCCGCGGGTCGAGTGGTGGTGGTGTACAACGATGCGCTCGCGTCCGACCCGCCCACGAATCTCATCCTGGGCCGTCTGTTGGATCCGAGTGGAACTCCACTGGGGGGTACGTTCTATGTAAGCGAGTCGGAAGCTCCTGGTGGCGAATCCATGGCGTCTGTCAATCCGCGCGTGTCCTTCCGGAGTGACTCGGTGGCGGTCGTGTGGGAAAGCACGTTTGGCGATCCCGAAGGACAGACCATGGTGGCCTCACGGTTCTTCGGCCTGGCCGCAGAACCCGGCACCATCGAGTCGGTGGGGCTGACCCGCATCGTTCCCGATACCGCGGTCATCAACCAGGAGATGCCAGCGTTGGGCAACTGGGAGCCGTATGCCTCGGTGCTCGGAACCAGCACGTTCTTGATCGAGGGTAACGCCTTCGCCGAAGGCACTATCGACCAACAGCGCTATGTGGTGGCACTGCAACCGGCGGCAGGTGGCGCTGGCCGGCTCGCCGAAGCGTTCTACGCCGACGCGGGCACCCCGTTCAACGAGCCCATCAACGCCTCCCGGCAGAACGGTAATCCGGGCCGCGTGGCCGGCGATCCGCGCCCGGGAGCGGTCAACTTCATCGCTGGCGGTGAGGCTTCGCCCCATGTCTATGATCCATTCAAATCGGACAACCGCTGGACCCTTGGCTATGACCGCCTCGAAGATGGCCGCTATGCCACGATCCAAATCTACCAGTTGGATCCGGCCACGTTGGCCCAGACTCCGTTGACCAAGGCCATCGACTCGGCCAACGGACGGTTGACTGCTGGTGTCCCATTTGCCGCCGAGATCACCCGCTTTGGCGGCGATCTGGTGGGCCTTGAGAACGGCAACTTCGTCTCCCTGGTGGACGACCGGTCGCGAGAGCGGAATCCTGATGGGAGTGCCGCGGTGGCCACCATTTTCGCACCGGATGGCTCAGTGGTGACGGAAAGCTTCCTGGTCGCCAACGGTGATCAATGGGCGAACCTCGCCGCGGTGAAGGGCGGATTCGTCGTGCGCGCCCAGGGCGTTTTCTACTTCTACGACAACGCGGGGAACTTGCAGGGATCGGTCGATCAGAACACTTCGAGTGAATCCTTCGATCGTGGGCGAGGGGATGGCACGCGTATCGCGGG
>CAYYSX010000024.1:0-35803 GCA_964474315.1 uncultured Verrucomicrobiota bacterium
AACCCAAGCTCCAAAGAAATCCCAAGCTCCAAGCTCCCGTGCAGACCGCGGCGAAACAGGCGTTGGGGCCCAGCGTTTCGGTCATCCCTGCCCGTGGAGCGGCCTCACCAATCAGGGAACTGACGGCGCGCTTGGACGTGGGTCCTTGGAGCTTCTTTGGAGCTTGGGATTTGGCTGTTGGAGCTTTCGCCCCGGCTCCCGATCCCCGTCCCGGTCAGGACCGTGTCCAGATGTGCCCCAGGTGCATCTTGATCTTGGGGAGCTGGGGAGTGGTCTCCGGTCTGACGACCCGTTCAAGACGCGCCCGGCGGTTCACTAGCGTTTCGAGGAACCGGACGACCGGGACCGATAGACGCTCACCTTGGCGGGCGGAAGGTTCTGCCAGACGATCGACGAATCCACCGCTCGGAAGGACTCGGCCGGGGCGTGTCCGTTCACCAGTTGATAACTGTACTGAACCCAAGGTCCACCGGGCAGCAAGGCCTGTTGGATTTCCTGGGAAAGCCGGCGGACCTGGGCCGTCGAAAATACCTTGAGGGGAAGGCTGGAAAACACCGCGCCCACCTGCCGGCCATCCAGCAACGCGCCCAGTTCCAAGGCATCGCCCGCCAGAACACAGGCGCGGGGGAACCGTTCCCGGAGGAGTCCGGCGAGGCGTTCGGACTTTTCCACGGCCACGAGGCGCTCCTCCGCCAGACCGGTGGCCAGCAACTGTTCGGTGATGATTCCCGTTCCGGGCCCCAACTCGAGGATCCACTGGTTCGCCGCCGTAGGGAGCCAGTGCGCCATGGCGCGGGCCAGAGCCGGCGAGCTCGGCCAGACGGTTCCCATCTGCCAGGGATTCCGGGCCAGCTCGGCGAGGAAAAGGCGCAACGCGGCCCGGCCTGGTTTCCTGTTCGCCTGCTGGGGAGTCTTCGTCACGTTGGAGTTCTCGTTGGTCCGCCGGAGACGACGCAGGCCATCGGCGTCATCTCAGCTTCCGGCGAGCCTTCGTTGTCCACTGGGATTCTGTCAATTTCCAGTCACACCGAAATGGGGTATGGGGGAGCGAGGTGGGGGTGCGGTCCTCGGGTTGACGGACCGTGTCAAGATGTGCCCCCTCGGTTTCCACCTCCACGTTCTCTCCTTCCCCCCTTCCCTTTCCTCTGGCATAACGTGCCATCGTGCATTCGTTTCGTTACGTCCGAAACCAACTTCACTGCGAGGAAGTTCCTCTGGTCCAGCTCGTGAAGAAGTTCGGCTCCCCGCTCTACGTCTATTCCCAAGCGACCCTGACCGACCACTACACCAAGCTGGACCGCGCCCTCCGCCCCCTGGATCGGCTGATCTGCTTCGCCATGAAATCGAACTCGAATCTGGCGGTGATCCGCACCCTGGCGAACCTCGGCAGCGGCTTCGACACCGTCAGCGGCGGTGAGATCCAGCGGGTCATCGCGGCCGGTGGGGATCCGCGCCGCTGCGTCTTTGCCGGAGTGGGTAAGACCGAGGAGGAAATCGTCTTCGCTTTGGAACAGGACATCTACTGCTTCAACGTCGAGTCGGAGGCGGAACTGCGGCGGATCAGTCGCGTGGCCACCAAGAAACGCCGGATTGCGCCGGTGGCGATCCGGGTGAACCCCAACGTCGATGCCGGCACCCACGCCAAAATCACCACCGGCACCTACGAGAACAAGTTCGGTATCGCCTTCGAAGAAATCGAAGCGGTGTACGCCCGCGCGGCACGCCTCCCAAACCTGCGGTTGCGCGGATTGCAGATGCATATTGGCTCGCAGCTCACCGACGTGAAGCCGTTCCGGCTGGCCGTGGAGAAAGTGACCCCGCTCGTCCATCGCCTGAACACCCGACACGGTTTCGACTTCTTCAGCATTGGGGGCGGCTTGGGCATCGTGTATCAACCCGCCCTCGAAAGCGGCGATCCCGGCTGGTGGAAGTCACCCCAGGCTCGCCGTATTCTCACCCCCCAGTCCTACGCGGACACGCTGGTGCCGCTGTTGCAGCCACTCGGCCTGAAAATCCTCCTGGAGCCCGGCCGCTTCCTGACCGGCAACGCGGGCGCCTTGGTGACCCGGGTGGAGTACATCAAGAAAACCGGCCGGAAAAACTTCGTGATCGTCGATGCCGCCATGAACGACCTGATCCGACCGGCCTTCTACGACAGCTTCCACGAAATCGTGCCGGTGACGAAGCGGCGGGGCACGGCGGTGCCGTCCGACGTGGTGGGCCCGATTTGTGAGTCGGGCGATTTCTTTGCCAAGGATCGCCCGTTGGCCCGGGTGGGCGAGGGCGACCTGCTCGCCTTGCTCAGTGCCGGCGCCTACGGATCCGTGATGAGTTCCAATTACAACTCACGTCCGCTGACGGCCGAAGTGCTGGTGAACGGCCGGAAGGCGGCCCTGGTTCGGAAACGCCAAGCCGTGGCGGACATCTGGGCGGGTGAGACGGTGGCGGACTGGCAATAGGCGGTCCACCGGAGACGTCGCGGGCCGGAGAATGTCTCCGGGCCCGCCGCGCTACTTCAGGCGCCAGGTGATCCGCGCCTTGTTCAGGTCGTAGGGCGACATTTCACAACGGACGCGGTCGCCGACACTGAGCCGGATCCACCGTTTCCGCATTTTGCCGGAAATAGTGGCCAGTACCAGGTGCTCATTGGCCAATTGGACGCGGAACATGGTGCCGGGCAACACGGTGTGGACGCGGCCCTCAACTTCAATCGGTTCTTCTTTCATTGCTATTGTACTAACGACGGGTCAACCGCCCTCGGCCGCCTCCCATCGACGTTTCGTGAAGGGATGACTTTGCCGGGGACCAGCCATCATCCTTCGGGATGAGACCGATGACCCAACCTGCTACCGGCTGGTCGCGGCGCGGCGAAACCGGACTCGAGTTGCCCGCCCCGCCGACGCCTGTCTTCCGCTCGCTCTGGATCGAGCGGTGCCTCCTTCTGAGCAACCAGACCGGAGACGTTCTCCGGGTAATTCGGAACAGGATCGGTATCCTGACCGGATTCGAACGCAGGGAAAAGCACTTCCTCGGGAATCTTTGGGAAGGGGGCGGATCTCGAAAGGGTCCTCATCGGAACCGCAAGCGGGGACAGGGGACGAAAGCTCCAAAAGCCAAGTCCCAAGCTCCAAAGAAGCAGCTTGTCGAGGGCGCGTTCGACCCGCATGCGCGCCGTGTTCTCCGACAGGCCGAGCCGGGCGCCGACTTCCGCCAACGAACGCTTCTCAAAAAAGCGCAACAACACCGCCTTGCGGTCGGCCTCGCTGAGGTCATGCATCGCCTCGTCGAGCACGCCGCGAAGTTGGTTCCAATCGATTTCGGGAACGTCAGAGGACAGCACTTGGGACAGGGTGTGGGCGGCGGTTTCACGGTCCATCATGGAGACCCCTGTCCCTTGGAGATCCGCGCGGTTTCCCCCGGGTGATCGAGCGGACGAGCCGTCCGCGCTCCCGCTAGGAGCTTCGCACGAGGCTCTGTCCCTCCCGGAGCGACACCGGTCCCTCCTGGAGCTACACCCCGCTACCTCGCCGAACACCGAGACCCGCCCCGAAGGGTCAACGCTTCTCGGAAAACGGGTTGCAGTCCCGGTCTTCCCCCGAATACTCGGCCCGTCCGTCCGCGCTTCGGCGCCCTTTCATGAACGAGTGGAACATTCAGTCGCGTAGTGCCGTTTGTGTCGTCACCGGCCGTGCCTTCAACGACCGCGAACCCTGCTACACCGTGTTACTCACCGGGAAACATCAGGGATTCGAGCGTCTCGATTTGAACGCCGAGGCGTGGCAGACCCACCGGGCAGAAATCCTGGCCCGGCCGAATCTGGTGTCGCATTGGCGCGGCGTGTACGAGGCCCCGCCGCCGGCCCCGCCGGAACCCATCCGCAAAGACGACGCGGAAACTCTCCTGCGGAAGTTGTTGGAACGGCAGGACGAACAATTCACCGCGGTGTGCTACATCCTGGCCGTCATGCTGGAACGGAAACGTCTGCTCCGGGTAAAGACTCAGCACCAGGAAGGCGGTCGCCGGGTGTTCGTGTACGAGCAACCCCGCACCGGTGATGTGTTCTCCATTGCCGACCCGGATTTGCAGTTGAACCAACTGGAGGCCGTCCAGCGCCAGGTGGCCGACCTACTCGCCCACGGGTTGGTCGAACCCACCCCGCTGGAGGAACCCTTCAATCCGCCCAGTGTCATTCCGACGCTGGCCGGGGCCTATTGATCCCGTGGTGGACACCGCCCAGCTCGAACGCGCGCTAGGCTATGAATTCCATGACCGTCCGTTGTTGGTGCTGGCGCTGACCCACCCGTCGCTGGCCCATGAGGCGGGCGTCGGATCGCTGCAACAACACAACCAGCGACTGGAGTTCCTGGGAGATGCCGTACTGCAGCTCGTCATCACCGCGGAACTGTATGCCAAGTTTCCGTTGTTCGGAGAAGGCCCGCTCACCCAGGCCCGCGCCCAGATGGTCAATCGCACGTCCTTGGCCGGACAGGGACGGCGCCTGAACTTGGGCGATCATCTCATCCTCAGCCGCGGAGAGGAAACCACGGGCGGCCGAATCCGGGCTTCCACGCTGGCGGACGCCTTTGAGGCGGTGATCGGCGCGTTGTTCCTCGATGCCGGTTATGAGCGGACCGCCGAGGTGATTCTCCGGCTTTTCCGCGACGAATTCGGCGAATTGGTCGAGCTTCCGAACCTGATCAATCCCAAAGGTGAGTTGCAGGAATACCTGCAGGCCAAATCACCCGAGCCACCGCACTATGAGCAGATTTCGGTGAGTGGTCCGGATCATTTTCGGCAGTTCGAGTGCGCCGTCTATCATGGTTCGCTGGAGCTCGGCCGGGGATTGGGCCGCAGTAAAAAGCTCGCCGAAAGTGCCGCTGCTTTGGAAGCCCTGCGCCGCCTGAAAGAAGAAGCGGCAGCGAAAGTGTCACCCAGCGAGCCGGAATCGGTGGACTGAACTGCCGGCGCAGTCAGGTTTCCTCCCTTGGAGCGTCGAACCACCATGGAGCGAATTCTGCGGATCATCGCGCTGCTGCTGGCGGCCTATGTCGGACTCGTGCTGCTGGTCGCCCTCCTGCAGCGATCCCTGATTTATTATCCGCCCCAGATTCCCACCGCTGTGCTCGCCGGATTGGCAGCCGAGCGTCAGATGCTTCCCTGGACGAATGCCGCCGGCCGGCGGATCGGCTGGCAGCGACCCGCGTCGATTCAGCCGTCGGCCGGTGCGGCCTTGATCCTGCATGGCAATGCCGGCTCCGCCGTGGCGCGCGACTACCTGGCCGATCCGCTGCAGGCGGCCTGGCCGCTGGACGTGTTCATTCTCGAATACCCGGGCTACGCCGACCGGCCAGGCAAGCCGTCCCAATCAACCCTATTGGCCGCGGCTGACGAAGCCGCCGAGTTGCTGGCGGACCGGCCACCGCTGTTCCTGATCGGTGAATCGCTGGGCACGGGACCGGCGGCCTATCTGGCCGGTCGGCTGGGCGCCCGGGTCGCCGGGGTGTTGTTGCTGGTTCCTTACAACCGGTTGGCGGATGTGGCGGCCGGACATTACCCATGGCTGCCGGTCCGCTGGTTGTTGCGCGATCCGTTTCCGGCCGATGAGTGGCTGGCGACTTATCCCGGTCCGGTCGGTTTTCTGATCGCCGAACGGGACCAGGTGATTCCTCCCAAACTGGGTCGCGCGTTGCATGACGGTTTTGCCGGACGGAAACAGTTGTGGGTTCTGCCCGAGGCCGACCACGAGGAGGCCAACGACCGACCGCCGGAATGGTGGGAAGAGGTGGGTCGCTTTTGGGGAGTGGAGCCCTCCGATTCGACGGGGCCAGATTCCAACCCGAACACCGACGGCGCAGGCGGAAAGTGAAGCGTCGGGAAATCGGGTGGCCGGGCGCTCGTTTTGAAGAAAGGCTGGGGCCGTGAGCAAGAAGTCCGCGAAGATTGCCGCCTTGATTGAAGCGCAACAGGGGCGTGAGCTGGATGCCCACTACCTGGGCTACTTTGAATGCTTCAACCGACAGTTGTTCTACGAGGCCCACGACGTGCTGGAAGAACTGTGGCTGGCGCAGGGCCGGGCCGGACCGAACTACGCGTTTTACAAGGGATTGATCCAGGTGGCCGGAGCCTTCGTGCATCTGCAAAAGGGGCGTCTGCGGCCCGCGGTGGCCCTGTTCAACCTGGCCGAAGCTAACCTCCGCCAGTACCCAGACCGGCACGAACGATTCGATGTTGCCGGTGCCTTGAGTCTGATCGCCGGGTGGCGCGGGCGGATTGAAGAAGGTGGATTCACGGTTAACCCCTTGGGCTCGATTCCTCCCCCACAGCTCGGGTTGAGCGAAGGAAAGGAATGAAGCTCGGTTGTCCTCTGGGCTGGTGGGGTGATGGTCTTCTTTCCCCCGCCTCATCAAAGACTGAGATGCACCCCATGCGGTTGGGCGCATCTTGATTTCGAGCCCAAGCTCCAAAGGCCAAGTCCCCAATCCCAATGAAACGCCACTGAACCCTTCCTCCGATCATTGGACGAGGCGCGACAGATGCTCTGCCCCAACACCCAGTTTCCAGGGCCGTTCTGGCAGAAACCGGGAGCTTGGAGTTTCTCTTTGGAGCTTGAACCTTGGGTTTTGGAGCTTCCCCGGGGAGCTTCCCGCCGGCGGGCGAGCCGCCCGCGCTCCCGTCCCCTGTCTCCTGCCGGAAGAACCAATTCAAGAGACGCCCCCTGCGGTTTCGGCGGGAAAAAACCTGTTTCCTCCCTTTCGTCCCCTCCCTAGGTTCGCCGCTTGCCCGGCTCCGGCCGGCTGCTCTCTCCAATCTCAATTTTAAGTTATGCCACTTACCCACACCACGGATCTGTTCGCCAAGGCGCTCAAGGGCAAATACGCCCTCGGTGCTTTCAACGTGAACAACATGGAGCTCCTACAGGCCATCATCGAGGCCTGCGAAGAGGAAAAGGCTCCGGTGATGCTCCAGATCTCCAAAGGCGCCCGGGACTATGCCCATCCCGTTTATCTCAAGAAGCTCATCGAGGCCGCGGTCAGCCTCAGCACCATCCCCATCGCCGTGCATCTCGACCACGGCGACAGCTTCGAGCTCTGCAAGCAGTGCATCGACGAGGGATTTACCAGCGTCATGATTGATGCCTCACACGATCCCTTCGAGAAGAACGTGGAGGTCTGTCGCAAAGTCGTGGATTACGCCCACAAGTACAACTGCGTGGTCGAAGGCGAGCTGGGCATGCTGGTCGGCGCGCAGCACGACGATGGCGAGGAAGGCGGCGGTTACTCCAAGGGCGGGGCCTATACCCATCCCGACGAAGCCGTCGAATTCGTGAAGCAGTCGGGGGTCGATTCGCTGGCCGTGGCCATCGGCAACAGCCATGGCGCCTACAAGTTCAAGGGCGAACAACACCTCGACCTCGAACGGCTCAAGGCGATCAAGAAGGCGCTGATGGAGGCCGGCCTGGGCGACTACCCGCTGGTACTGCATGGCGCCTCCTCGGTTCCGAAGGAGCTCGCCCAAAAGATCAACAAGTTCGGAGGCGACCTTGGTGAGGAAACAGCGGGTGTGCCCGAGGCGGACATCGAGATTGCCCGTCGCACCGGCTGCACCAAGGTGAACATCGACACCGATCTGCGGCTGGCCATGACGGCCGCCATCCGCGAGGTGCTCGTTTCCAAGCCAAAGGAATTCGATCCACGGAAGTATCTCGCCCCCGCGCGGAAAGCGGTGAAGGAACTGGTCCGGCACAAATTGCGGAATGTGTTGTGCTGCGCCGGGCACGCGTTTGATTGAAGGACGCCGGCTAAGCTCCAAAAGCCAAGCTCCAAGCTCCAAAGAAGTTCCAAGCCCAAAGCTCCAACTTTCCGCAGGAACCACCGCGGAAGGTGAACCAGGGAGGGAAATACCACTCGTTCAAGTCAGGCCACTTATTGGGCTTTGAAATTTGGAGCTTCTTTGGAGCTTGGAGCTTGGCTTTTGGAGCTTCCCTCTCAATACTCATACGTCAACGTCACCCCAATCAACACCCCGGACGAAGAGGAAGAATAAAGCGGGCCACTCTTCGATTCACCGTAGGCCCGGACCTGGTCCTGGTTTAGCAAATTGCGAGCCGAGAATCGCATCTTCCAACGCTCCGACAGCCGCTGGGTCACCACGAAGTTGAGTTGCAAGGGCGGAAACTCATAGACGTCCGGCCCGGCCCGATCCACGATGAAGATGTAAGGTCCGGCCGCTCCCAACGAGACCGTGGCCGTGGTACCGGTCGCTTTGTGATCGTAAGTAAGGTCGAAGTTCACGATCCATTCCGACTGGTCGTACAACGGCCGGGTGGCCGAGGCGCCAGGAAACAGTTCCCGTTTGTTGGCCAGCTCGGTGGGTGTCAGATCCACCTCCGACTGGATATAGGCGAAATTGAATCCGACCAGGAGTTCTTCTAGCGCATCATCGATGAAGTCCAGCTTGCTGTTGGCCTCCAGCTCCAGTCCATAGAGAGTGGCTTCATCCCGGTTCTCGAACGTGACGATCCCCCCGCCAAAAGTCAGAGCAACTTTCTCGATGGGGTCCCTAAGTTTTTTATAGAATCCACTGACTGAAAGGACGGCCCCCGGACGCGGGAACCACTCCCAGCGCAAGTCATAGTTGTCGATTTGGCTCATTTGGAGGTTGGGGTTTCCCTGGATGATTTCGTCACCAGCCGTATCGTAGGAGCGGTAAGGGGCAATCTCGCGGTACGAAGGCCGGGCCACTGTCTGACTGAAGCTCGCTCGCAGATTCATGTTGGTGATGATCTGGAAGGTGGAGCTGAAGGCGGGCATGACGTCGAGTTGATCGATCGTCGCGTTGGTGGAGCCGGCCGCGCCGCCATCACCGTCGATGGAAAGGAAGGTGTTCTCGAGGCGGGCGCCTGCGATGAACCTGAGGCGTTCCGTCACCGGCATTTCGACCATGGCGTAACCGGCGGGAATCTGGAGCTGACCGTTGTAGAACGTCGGCGAGACACCTTCCTGAAACCACCGTTCGAATACATAGTTCGTCCCCCGCACGGTCACCTGCGGGGTGTAACGGATGTTGTCCGGAGTGAAGTAATTATTCGGCGTCGGCGGACTTCCCCATCCGGAGGTGCCGCCGAACTGAAAGGTCTGTTCATTGAATTCCCGCTGCGAGCCACTGAATCCCCCGCCAAACTTGGCGAACGACTCGAGGCCCGCCCATTGCTTGAACGGTACCTTATTGTTCAGCACCGCCCAGATGCTGTCCTCATCGATGTACCGGTAGTAGCGGGTCGGAAAGATCGGCTCCGGCAGTGAGTTGCTGAAGAACGGACCCGATCCATCGGGTTGGTGCCCGTAATGAAAATAGCGCAAGTCCGGTTCGTCCTGACTGGTATTAGCAATGGAAACCAACCAATCGGTGTTCCAATCCAGAAAGTTCTCGAACCGATCGTCGCCCCGGATTTGGAAGGCGTGGATCTGCCGTTCCACCCACTGCAGGGTGTTGAGATCCACCACCTGTTCGACGTTTTCAACCGATCCGATCTGGCGCCGGGTGGTGTCTTCTCCGTTTTGATTCCAATAAAAGGTGAAACTGATGGTGTGATCCTCCGGAACGATCTCATAGGCCAGGTTCACCACGCTCGCCCACGTCGCCTCCATCACCGCCCGCGTGTCCTGAAACTGTTGGTAGGGATACAATGTTTCCCGACCAATGGGGCGGTATCGAGCCCGGATTCCATCATCATAGAATGTCCATTTCCGCCGATACACCCCGCTGACGAAATAACCGAAATTGTGGCCGTTCAGATCCAGTGTCTCACCGACGGAGAACGAACCGCCGTAGTTGGGCGGTGGGGTCTTCGTGGTCCCCGCAAAGGAGTAATCCTGAAACGAGCCAAGGGCGTTCTGCACCTTGTTGGCTTGATCCAACCGCTGCTGGGCCTGCTCCGGGGTTTCATTGGCTGGGGCATTGGGCGGACGCCGGAGCGCGGCGCCGGTTTGGCCTTCCAGGACGGCAGGCAGATTCCGGGTGCTGGTGCCGAACCCCGCCCAGTCGGTGGAGCTACCGGGGTAGGAGAGAAAGTCGCTGTTGAACGTGGCCTGCGAATTGTATTCCAGTCCCACCTCGAACTGCAGGATGAACTTATCAGGAAAAGACTTCGTCACAAGGTTCGCCAATCCGCCGGCAAAGCCGCCGGGCAAATCGGGCGTGAAGGTCTTACTCACAGTCACCTCCTGGATCATCGAGGCGGGAATAATATCGAGCGGCGCACCCTGCCGGTAAGGATCGGCGGTGGGGACGATGGCGCCATTGAGCTGGGTGATATTATAGCGGTCGCTCAGGCCGCGGATGACCGCGAACTTGCCTTCGACCACGGTGGTGCCCGGCAGCTTGGTGATGATCTGGGCGGCGTCGGTGGCGCCCAGCCGCCGGAACTGGTCGGAACTAATGGCGTCGAGAAACGAAGTAGAAGCCTGCCGTTGCTCGATGATTTCGATGGCCTCCACTTGGAACTGCTCCGCGGTGACCTCGTACTCCTCCATTTCATAGAACTCCGGTCGCAACGATCCGGGCAGATCACGGGTCAAGCCCGCCGCCACCCGAACGCCCGTCGCCGTCGCCATGGCGAATCCCGACTTGCTGAACCGGACGGAATGCTCACCCGCTGGGACCCCCTCCATGCGATAACGCCCGTTGGCGTCCGTCGTCGCGGCGAGAATCGTTCCCCGGACGGTCACAATGACGCCCGGCAGCGGGCGTCCGTCCCAACTGTTGACCACCGTTCCAGTCAAAATGCCGGTCTCCTGGGCCGCTGCCACCCAAGGAAGCAGCAGCAGGAGTCCGAGCCAACTGAAGCGAAGCCAGTCGGCAAAAAAACCATGGGCTCGGCCTGGTGTCAGGAGTCGTGCCCGGCCTCGAAAACGGAAGTCGGCGTCCACAGTAAGGTTGGGAGGAACCGTCAGGAGCGGCGGGAGGCGTTGCGCGCCACCTGTTCGACTCGCTCCAAATAGCGCTGAACGTTATCTCTGGGTTTTACCTTTTGCGCCTTGCGGAGGAGCTCGAGAGCGGGCTCGTACTTGCGGGCGGTGACCAGCAGTTGGGCTTGCTTGACGAAGGCATCCGCCTCAAAGCCGGTCAGCTTGCTGGCGGTCTCGTAGCGGAACTGGGCTTTTTCCACCTGGCCGTTTTGCGCGTAATAGTCGCCCGCCAGAATCAAAGCCTCGGCATCCAGCGGATTCTTCTGCGCCACTTCCTCCAGAATCTGGATGGCTCTCGCACCATCACCAGCCCCCATCGCGACCTTGGCCGACAGTTTCAGCCATTTGAGTTCGTCCGGACCGGTCAGAGCGCCACCGGAACCGGCCTGAATTTTCTCCAGCAGAGCGCCCGCCTCCTTGAACGCGCTGCGGGAGGCCAATATCTCTGCGGCCCGTAGCGCTTTGGGTAGATTTTCCCCAGCCCCTTTTTCCACGGCTTCGAAGTAAGCACCCAGCGCCAGATCCCGGGCGTCCTGGTTCAAATAGAGATCGCCGAGAAGCAGTAACTGCGGAACCCCTGCCTTGCCCAGGCGACGCAGCAGTTCCAAGGCAATGGCCGCTTTTTCCGGCTGCCCCTTTTGCACATAGACATTGGCTTGGAGTGTCCAGAGGTTCTCGCGGTCCGGCTGGAGCTGGATCACCTCGTCCAACAGGGCCAGCGCCTCGTCGTAGCTGCCCAACGCGATGGCACTCTTCACCAGGCCTAATTTGAAATCCAGGTTGTCGGGTTCATAAAGCAGCGCTTGCTGATAAGCTCCCTGTGCCGAAGCTTGGCGTCCCAAGTTGCTGTAACAGTACCCGAGGAACCCGAAGAGTTTGCCATCCGCACCTCCGAGCGAAGCGGTCCGGGTCAGCGGTTTGACGGCGTCCTCGTAGCGTCCCGCCCGGAGAAACGCGAAGCCGAGGTTCTTTTGGGCGCGCAGGAAGTCCGGGAACTTTTCGATGGCCGCTTCGAACGATTTGATGGCATTGGTCAGGTCGTCGTTTTGGAAGTGGACGTTTCCTAAGGCGAAATCGAACTGGGCACTGGCGCCAGGTTTGGCCCGGTCTTGCAGGAGGGCGATGGCCGCCTTCGGGTCGCCGCGCAGGGCCGGAACCACTTTGTCGCGATAGACCGCCTGTTCTTCAGGAGTCAGGCGCGGCTCGATGTCCGGCTTCATCCCGTAGCTCCCCAACAGGCGTTTCTGGAAATCCGGATCGTTCCAGAGCGACGCCAGCGGATCGGTGGAAGTCACTGGAGCAAAGACCGAGGCCGGCGCTTCGGCGGCCACAGCGGGGGTGGACGCAGAAGCCAGAACCAGCAAGCCGGACAAAATAACAGGGGTTCTCATGAGGTGGGGGATCAACTGCCGGGGGGACGGAATCGAAAGGTTTGGACCAGATAGGCACGGACCGGCTGACCGTCCTTTCGTCCCGGGCGGAACTTCCACTTACGAATCGCTTCCAAGGCGGACCGCTCGAATTCCGGGTGGGACGACTTCTCCACCCGCGGATCCTCCACGCGGCCGCTTTCATCGACCACGAAGGCCAGGGTGACGCTCCCCTCCACCTTGGCGCGGCGCATTTCGTTGGGATACGCCGGAGGAAACTGGGCGGAGGGCTGGGGTCGCTCTTCGAGATCCGCCACGCCGAAGACATCGTTGACCGCCTCGGCTTCCTCGCTGGACGGGCCGCCGGCGGACGCCATGAATCCCGGCAAGAACCCCCCGGCCCCCACGGCTACATCCAGATCCGCAATCACGGGGATCTGCTGGGGCAGGTCATCCATGGTGGGTGGGGGGGGCACCTCCTCCTGGGCCTGCTGTTCAGGCGGCGGGGGCGGTTCCTCTTCGACGGGAGGCGGCAGATCCACGGCACTGGCCTTCCGCAATTCCAGATGCCGCTCCGGCTTGGCCACGATGTGAGTGAACGGCAGCACCAGAAAGATCGACAGCGTGGCCGCGATCGAACACACGACGGAGATGACCACGCCCCGCTTGGAATCCGACGTCTGATAGACCTTGCGCATGGGAACCGGGGTGTTCAGCCCTTTTCCGTCGCCAGACTGACATCCTTGGCGCCGCCGAGCTTCGCCTCATCAATGACGCGAATAAGGATTCCCGAACGGGAATTCTCATCGCTTTGGATGACGACCGGCAACGGTTCCTTGGCGCACAAACGTTTCACCGTCGGGCGCACGCCACCGAGCCCGATCTCCTTGCCGCCATAAGCAATTTTTCCATCGCTGGTGACGGCGAAGATAATGCTGTTCTTCTCCAGTTGGCGCGCGCTGGCGGCCTGGGGTTTGTCCACTTGGACACCCGGCTCCTCGATGAAGCTGGTGGTGGAGATGAAGAAGATCAGCAGGAACATGATCACGTCGATGAGCGGGATCAGGTTCAGCTCGATCGGATCTTCGGCCTCGGCGAGGTTGCGGCGAAATCTCATGGGGTTTTGGCAACGGCGGCCGCTGGAGTGACCGGAGCGACGGTGGACGCCAGTGGGTGTTGGACAGGACTCCGGGTCATACCACGAAATCGCGGCCGGAAATGGCGGAGGGTCACGCTCTCGAGGCGCGCGATGAAGGCCACGAATTCATTGCGCCAGCGTTTGGCGACATAAGCGGCGATCAGTCCCGGAATGGCCACCATCATGCCCGTTTGGGTGGCCACCAAGGCTTCGCTAATTCCCTTGGAAACAATTTCCGAAGCGGACCCGCCACCAATCCCAATCGCTTTGAACGTGAGCAGCATACCCAGAACGGTTCCCAGCAACCCAAACAAAGGTGCGCCCACCACCAAGACGTTAAGGAACGTGATTCGCCGGTCCACTTCGCTCACTTTACTGGTCTCGATCTCCCGGAAACGCCCTTCGATGTCCGCCAGGGAATGGACCTCATTCTGCGTATAACGGATCAGCTCCCGCAGCGAGCGGGGCGCGCGGTCCGGGTGGTCGATCCAGTCGCGCACCTGTTCATCGGAAGCCTGCGTCAGGCCGGGATAATGAAGATTGACCAGCAGGTAGGCGGCCGTGCCGTACATCACGAATGCCAACAACGCGAGGGCCGCCATCACCCAACCGCCCGTGGTCCAGGCCTGCACGAACTGTTGGAAAGTTACATCCATAGACCAAGGATCAGGCAAAGGTGCTCTTCTCGGATTCCGGCAGACCGTTGATGAACCCCACCGACATCTGCTCCATGCTGCCCACGACTCCCTTGGCCTTGCGGGTCAGGAACGCGTGCAGCAACAGCGAGGGAATGGCGACAATCATACCCGAGGCGGTCGCGACCAGAGCTTCGGAGATTCCGGACGCGAGGACCCGCGGGTCACCGCTGCCGAAGCTCGAGATGAGTTTGAACAGCGCAATCATACCCATGACTGTGCCCAAGAGCCCCAGCAGAGGTCCGGTCGTGGCGGTGAGAGCGAGGAAGGGCAGGCCCCGTTCCAACCGGGTGCGGGCGGCCAGGAGCTTCTCGTAGAGAATTTCCTCGATGTATTCCTTCTTCTCGTCGGCATGTTCGACGGCGGCGACCAATAGTTCCCCGGCGGGTCCCGGAATGGAACGGGCGTGGACCCGGGCTTGGTCCTGCTCTCCGGCTTCGAGATGCCCCAACACTTTCTGCAAGTCGGTTTCGGTGGCGACGCGGACGCGGGACAATTGGAACCATTTGACGGCAGCCACGAGCAGCGCCGAAACACCGAGAATGATCAGCGGAACCATGACCCATCCGCCTTGTTTGACTTTCTCGAAAAAGGTTTCCTCCATGGCACTAAGCTTAAAGGCATTGCCGCCCGTGGCATCGAGCGCGAGTTCGCCTTGTCCGGTGGTGGCCAGTGTTCGGCTGGCGGCATCGATCTCCCGACTCACGGAAATGACGGTGGGATCGGACTTGTTCAGTTCCTGCTGCAGGAGGCCGGATACGGTTCCGGCCGAGTCGGCAAACATGGCCACCGGTCCCACCAGGGCGATCTTTCCGGATTGAACGCGGCCCTGGCGGTCCAAGGCCCGGCCTTCGAACAGCTCGCCACCGAGCGATTGCTTAGCTCGCTCGATGGCCGTCGCCAGGATAACCGCCCGCTTCTCGAGGCGTTCCGCTGAGGTGAGGTCAGGATCCACCGCGGCCTTATCAACGGATTCGAAGACCGCCAGATAACGAGGTTCCTCGGCAAAGTGGAGCCGGGACCGGAAAGCTCGGGTATATTCGCTGAGGAGAGAATCGACATAATTCACCTCCTCGACCCGCCGGCGGGCCTCGGCTTTGAGCGCATTCAGTTCCACCAGTTGGTTCTCCTGGAAACGCTGGGCCTTGGCTAGGGCCTCCCGCTGGTCGGCGAGCCTCTGTTCGAGATCGTTCACCTCGCGGGCCAGCGGCAGCCGTTCGGCTTCCACCTCCTGGCGGACGCGGGCCAGGTCGGCCAATGCTTTCTGCAGATCGGCGGAGGCGCCGGTGGCCACGGTGACGAGGTCTTGGGCAGGCCCCTTGAAGCTCAGCGCCACGGCGGCCAGAAGGGGAAGGGTGCGAAGGAAATTCACGGGAGTCACAGCGGTTACTGGATCGCCACGGGCAGAGACACGAAGCGCGCGGTGCGTTCGTTGCGATAGATCCGGATCACTTCGCGGACCGCGGAAGCCAGCTTGGGATCGATGGTCCATTCCCACCCCTGCGGACCGGGGCGACCCTGACCGGCAAAGTCGCCTGCCTCATTGACGAAATAGGCGGCCCCCAGACCGACATAGATTGTTTCCACCGAAACCTCTTCGCCCTGGTGATTGGGCCGTTTCTCGGTAAAGACCGACACGGCGTTATTAAACTTGTCCACCTCGTTGAGCAGCGACACGACCGTTTGCACCCGTTCGGTGATTCCAGCTTTGGTGTTGTTGGGATCCTCCGGCA
Source organism: uncultured Verrucomicrobiota bacterium (assembly GCA_964474315.1). Taxonomy (GTDB): domain Bacteria; phylum Verrucomicrobiota; class Verrucomicrobiia; order Limisphaerales; family UBA9464; genus UBA9464. Next base: position 15,904 of record CAYYSX010000024.1, read on the forward strand.
GCCGGTTGACCAGTTGCGGCGCGCTGGAAACAACCGGAACGGGCAGCAGGGCCAGCAGTTCGCGGAGTTGTTGCTCCAATCCCGCGATAATCACGCGGGTGCGTTCCAACGCCTCATTGGCGTGCTTCAGCTCGGCTTCGGTCTTCACGCGTTCGGCGTCGGCGACGGAACTGTTCGCGGATTGTTTGCCGAGTTCCTCCTGCACCGCCTTCAACTCCCGTTCAAACAGAGCCTTGGACTGGTTCAGCATTTCCCGGTCAGCTTCCCATTCGGCCTGGGTCTTCGAGACCAATTGCTGAGTCTGCACCCATTGCGCAACCGTATCGCGGGCGGTCGCCAGTGGGTTTTCCGCCCCCCAAGCTGAGCAGGCAAGTCCTAAGGCAAACGCGATGGCTAATCGCAATCTGACTGTTCTAATCACGATCCGGACGCTGGGGACAAGGGATGTCGGGCGAGTGGCGGAACCGTGACGATTCCGTGACAACCCGACCACCGGACTGGGACCCCACCACTTTACGGCCATTCCCGTGGATTTCGGCCATATCAGCCCCTTGTCTCACCTCATTTCCGAGAGGGCGGTTCTTCCTCTTCGGGTTCAGGTCTGCCCCGGATGTCACCATTCCGTAACCTGGAAGCAATGGTTCCGAAACCTGTCCCGGTCTTGTTTTCCCGGAAAATGAACTTTCATCCCAAACTGTTGGTCCTGGCCGCCGTGATCCTGCTGACCTCGACCGGAGTGCTGGCCGGAACCGTCACCGTCAAGGGTTCCGACACCATGGTAGTGCTCGCTCAAAAGTGGGCCGAGACGTACATGAGCCAACACCCAAAGACCAAAATCCAGGTCACCGGCGGGGGCACCGGCACCGGCTTTGCCGCGCTTCAGAACCAGACCACCGACATCTGCAACGCTTCGCGAAAGATCAGGGCGAAAGAGGTAGAAACCTGTATCAAAGCGTTTGGCAAGCGGCCCAAGGAATACCAGGTGGCGATGGACGGGCTCAGCGTCTATGTCAACTCCGACAATCCGATGACCGAAATCAGCCTGGAGGAACTGGCCGGCATTTTCATGGGTAAAATCAAAAACTGGCGGGAGGTGGGCGGTTCGGACGCGCCCATCACGGTGTACAGCCGCGAGAACAGCTCCGGCACGTATGAGTTTTTCAAGGAGCACGTCCTCCAGGGAAGGGACTTCGCGGCGACCGCCCAGACCCTTCAGGGGACCGCCCAAGTGCTGCAGGCAATCGCCCGGGACAAGCTGGGCATCGGCTACGGAGGCGCGGCCTATGGACAGGGTGCGAAGCATCTCAAGGTTTCCAAGATTAAAGGAGGTCCAGCGATCGAGCCTACCGAAGAGGCGGTAGTGGACGGCACGTATCCGATTTCCCGTTATCTCTTCTCCTATGTGAATCCGGCCCTCGACCAGGGGGAAGTGGCGGCCTACCTGCGCTGGATCCGTAGTGATGAAGGCCAGAACGTGGTGAAGGAAGTCGGTTATTATCCACTGCCCAAGCCGCTCCGGACCAACTGAGCCCTTGGTGACTGGAACGTAAAATCCGGCGCGGGTCCGTTGCCCGGCTTGCTTCCCGTTTCGCCTTCAGTAACAAACGCCTCCACCCGGGACTGAACCCGCTGAACTCAACCACGTCGTGCCTCATCGCCATGTACCGTCAAGCGCCCGCTCCATCGGCTGGATGGGCCTCAAGCGGGGGCACCGCGCCCGCCCGCTGGAGTGGATGGCCGAGCACTTCATCTTTGCCGTTAGCCTTTCCACCATCGCGCTTATTTTGCTGATTTTCGTCTTTGTTGGGCGCGAAGCCGTTCCGGTCATGTTCGGCCAAGTGAACAGCGCCCTTCTGCAGGAAGTCATTCCCGCCTCGGAGATGGACCGGCTGAGTCCGGAAGAACTCCGCGCCTACCTGGGCCTGACGCCCCGACAGTTCCGGGAAATGGACCGCGACACCCTGGTGGCGCTGATGGAGGCACGCGAGGAGGCGGAGACGGAGATTCCCCCGGACTTCCGGGAAGACCCCGATGCGAAGATCAACACGGCCCAATGGCGGTATCTCCTGCTGCCCCGTCAGTGGACCGGCTATGACCGGCCGGTCTTCATCTGGCAGCCGGTTGGCACCATTCATAAGTACAATCTCATTCCCCTGATCGTCGGCAGCCTGAAGGTGACGCTGATCGGATTGATCTTCGCGATTCCCATTTCGCTGGCTGCGGCGATCTATGTCAGCCAGCTCGCTTCGCCCCGCCTCCGGGAATGGGTCAAGCCCGGCATCGAATTGCTGGCGGGGATTCCGTCAGTCGTCATGGGCGTTTTTGCCCTGCTGCTCCTGGCGACCTTTCTCCAATGGGTATTCGGTTATCAGTACCGCTTGAATGCCTTCGTCGCAGGAATCGCCCTGGGACTAACGGCCGTGCCGCTGATTTTCTCCATTGCTGAAGACGCCCTCACCAGTGTTCCCCGCAGCTACACCCAGGCGGCGCTCGCGCTGGGCGCCTCCCAGTGGCAAGCCGCCTGGCAGATTGTGCTTCCGGCGGCGCTTCCCGGGGTCTTTGCCGCCATCGTGCTCGGCTTTGGTCGGTGCGTCGGGGAAACCATGGTGGTGCTCATTGCCAGCGGTAATGCGAGCACCCTGTCGTGGAGTCTGTTCGATTCGACGCGGACCATGACCGCCACCATCGCGGCGGAAATGGCTGAGTCGGTCGCGGGCGGAAGCCACTACCGGATCCTCTTCCTCATTGGTACTCTGCTCTTCGCGGTGACCTTCATCACTAACTTTCTCGGCGACCTGATCATTCATCGTCTCAAGGGACGACTGGAGGGACGCGCATGAGCCGGCCTTCCCCAGCGCCCTTTCGGCGGAAGGGTCGCGACCCCACGGCGTTGTTGGGACTTACGGTGACCGGGTTTGCCACGGCGCTCATTCTGGTAATCCTCGCCGTCATCCTGGGCAGCGTGGTCATTCAGGGCCTGCCCGCTTTTTCCTGGCGGTTCGTGTCCACCATTCCCAAACGCGATTTTTTCGACATCGAATCCGCCGCCGTGCTCCCGATGATCATCGGCACCACCATCCGGGTGCTGGTCATGACCGTGTTCGTCATGCCCATCGGCGTCATCACCGCCATTTACCTGACCGAGTACGCCCGGGACGGCTCGCTCTACACCCGGATCATCCGGGGCGCGATCAACAACCTGGCCGGTGTGCCGTCGATCGTTTTTGGCCTGTTCGGCCTGGGATTCTTCATCAATTTCATCGGCAAAAACCTCGATCAACTGAGCGGATCGGCCGGCCCGAGCTTTGGCCAACCGGCCGTTCTCTGGGCTTCGCTCACGCTGGCGGTGATGACGCTGCCGGTGGTGATCGTCGCGACAGAGGAATCGCTCAAGGCGATCCCCCCCGGATTGCGTGAGGCGAGCCTGGCCCTCGGCGCGACCAAGCTGCAAACCATCGTCCGGATCGTCGTGCCTAATGCCCTGCCGGGGATCCTCACCGGCGGGATCCTTGCCATCAGCCGCGCGGCCGGAGAGGTGGCGCCCATCCTGTTCACCGGGGCTGCCTATTTCATGGCGGACCTGCCCCGGCGGCTGACCGACCAGTTCATGGACTTAGCCTATCACACTTACGTGTTGGCCACGCAGTCACCCAACATCGAAAAAACGACACCGATCCTTTACGCCACGGTCCTGGTGCTTCTGTTGCTGACGTTTTCGCTCAACGCCGTTGCTATCATCGTCCGCGCCCGCATGCGGCAAGCCATGCGGGCCGGCCATTGAACTCTATGGCCCCCTCCAACCCGATTCCGTCACCTCCTGTTCCGGCCCATTCCGCCCTGTCGTCCCCCGCGACAACGGGCAACCCGGTGATCGAGACCCAGGACCTGTCGCTCTTCTATGGAGCCTCCCAGGCGTTGAAGGACATCGCGCTTAAAATACCTGAGAAACTGGTCACCGCTTTTATCGGGCCTTCCGGCTGCGGCAAGTCCACCCTTCTGCGCTGCTTCAACCGGATGAATGACCTCATCTCGGGCGTACGCACCATTGGCGCCTGCCGCATCGGCGGGCATGACATCTTTAGTCCCGAAGTGGACGTCATCGAGCTGCGGAAGCGCGTGGGCATGGTATTCCAGCGGTCCAACCCTTTCCCCAAGTCCATTCACGACAACATCGCCTATGGACTCAAGCTGCACGGCATCCGGAACCGCGACGAGATCGCTGGAATCGTCGAACGGTCGCTCCGCGGCGCGGCCCTCTGGGATGAAGTAAAGGATCGTCTCCAGGAAAGCGCCCTGGGGCTCTCGGGCGGCCAGCAGCAGCGCCTGTGCATCGCCCGCGCCATTGCCATCCAGCCGCAGATCCTGCTGATGGACGAACCAGCGTCGGCGCTGGATCCGATTGCGACGACGAAAGTCGAAGAGCTGATCCTCGAATTGAAGAAGGACTTCACCATCGTCATCGTTACCCACAACATGCAACAAGCTACGCGCATTTCCGATTACACGGCGTTCTTCTATCTGGGCGAACTCATCGAGCATGACCGGACGAGCAAGATCTTTACGAACCCGGCCAAAAAACAGACCGAGGATTATGTAACCGGTCGGTTTGGATGAGGGGGGATTTGCGATTTTGGATTTGCGATTTGCGATTGGTTCGTTGTTTCGCCATTGCTCACGCCCCATGACCCATTTCGAATCCGAGATTCAATCGCTCAAGGACCGGCTGCTGGCGATGGCGAGCCGGGCGGAAAGCGCGGTCACCAACGCCATCACCGCCCTGGTGCAACGGGATGACGACCTCGCGCGAAGCGTGAAAGAGAACGACGACGAGATCGACCAGTTGGAGAAGGAGATCGATGAACAAGCCATTCGCCTCCTGGCCAAGGCTCCCCTGGCCACCCAGCTTAGGATGATCGTCAGCGCCACCAAGATCGCCCGGGACCTGGAACGGGTGGGTGATGAAGCGACCACCATCTCCCGCCGTTCGATTGAGCTGAGCCAGGAACCTCAGTTGAAGGCTTACGTGGACATTCCCCGCATGGCGCAGATGGCGCTGGGAATGCTCGGCGACGCGCTCAACGCCTTTGTGACCCGGGATCCAGCCAAGGCGCGGGCGGTGATTCCCCGGGACAGGGAGGTCGATGCCCTCAACAAGCAGCTCTACCGGGAGCTGGCCAGCTACATGATTGAGAGGCCCGCCACCATCACGAGGTGCCTCAACCTGATGGCCATCAGCAAAGCTCTCGAACGGATTGCCGACCACGCCAAGAACGTGGCCGAGGATGTGGTTTACCTCTATGAGGCGCAGGACATCCGACATACCGAGGGCGGGATGGAGCGGTAGGCGGGAAAATTACTGATCGGGCTTGGAGTTTGGGTGTCGGCCTTGGGAGCTTCGCCCCCGATCGCCTCGACTCCACGCAGCGAAGCGGGCTTGAGCCTGCGGTCCGTAGGGCCCGAGCGGACGAGCCGTCCGCTCCCGCCAGACCCCAAAATCGCCGCGTCAGCGGTGATTTTGAGGCATGAGGATGACAGCGCCCTCGCTAACCGGACGGCCGAACCAACGCCGGCCGCCGCCCAAAGGACCTCCGCCCGCCGGATCACCGCGCTTGGTCAGCGTCGGGAGTTCAACTGAGACGCGCGAATTTTGACCAGGTTGAATTCCTTGGCCAGTTCGTCGAGGAACGTGGCGGTGACGCGGGTCAGGTCGCGTTTTTCCTCGTTGAGCCACCACGCGATGAGGGGCAATACCAAGAGCAGCAGCCAAGCCCACCATTCGCCGACCACTCCGATGACCACCCACTGCAGGCCGGCGACCGACCAGAACAACGCGCGGGCCAGGAAGCTCCAGCGGGCGGTCAAGCGGCAGCGGATCATTTCCCGCTGGCCCGAATGCCATTCGCCAGCGGTGGTCAACTGCAGCTTGGCCCAGCGCGAACCGTAGAGTTCCACGTCGTACTGGCTCCAACCGGCGTCGGGACGATTGGGCCAGTTACGTTGGTCGAGACGCTCGAGTACCCGACCGAGAAACGCCATGCGATCCACCCCATTTTCGCTCCAGTAGAGCAACTGGGCGAGGTCTTCCTCGAATCCCTCCAGGCTGAGAGAATCGAGGGTCTCCCGATCGGCCAGCGATCGTTGCTGGCCGCGGAGGTGGCCTTGATGGCGAGCCCAGCCGCGCACAATCGGTTGGAGGAAAAAGAGCAGCGCCACCAAAGGACGCGACCACCAGCGGCGTTGGGCGAGAGGAAGCTCCGCCTGCCAGGCCGCGAGGACGCAAACGGCGAGCGAGAAGAAGAAACTCGCCAGCCCAAACGGCCGCAAGGACGGCACCACCGAGCTGAGCACCAGCAGCGGTAGGGTGACCAGCACATGGTATTCCAGGCTCGTAGCGATGACCAAGGCGAAGCTGGGCGGACCCGAATAAATGCTCTGAAAAAAGGCGCTGCCAAAGAGGCCGTGATAGATGATGGGCGCGCGGGTCTCGACCCCGAACTTCGCCGGCGAATAAATCCGGCCGTGCCAGATCGAACCGCCAAACCGGTTGAAGTTTTCCGGATGCCGCCGTTCTAGCAGCGCTTCGGCATCGCCATAACCGGCCTGCTGTTTCAAGTAGGCCCGGACGGTGTTGCGCCGGTAATGCCAGACGAAACCGGCGGGACTGAACCCCAAGCGGTAACCCCGTTGCTGCAACCGCCAGCAGATGTCCACGTCGTCACCCGCCTTGTGGTAAATCGCATCGAAGCCGCCGATGCTGTCCAACGCCCATTTGTAAAACGCCATGTTGCAGCCGGGAATGTGCTCGGCCAGACGGTCGGTGAGCATCACATGCGCCGGGCCTCCCGGGGAAACCATCACACACGCCGCCGTGGCCGCGTCATCCGGCGGCAGGAAATTGTGGCCGCCAATGCCGGCGAAGCGTGACTGGAGCAAGTCGCCCACCAGATAATACAACCAGTCTTCGTCGGCCCGGCAGTCCGAGTCGGTGAAGGCCACGATCTCGCCGCTGGCGGCGGCGATGCCCGTGTTGCGGGCGAGGCCCAGGCCCTGGTTGTCCGCATGGCGAAAGTAGCGGACGGAGGGGAATTCCGCAGCGATCTGCTCGGTGGTGTCGGTGGAACCGTCATCCACCAGGATCACTTCGTAGTTCGGATAATTGAGACCTTGCAGCGATTGGAGGCAGGCGCGCAGCGTGGCGTCGCCGTTGTAGCTCGCGATCACCACCGAAACACGCGGGGCCTGGGGGAACGGGAAGTAGGGTCCGACAGAAAATTGCCGCCGGACCGCGGCAAAGGCCGGTTTGGGTTGGCGGTCGCGGGTGACCAAGCCGAAAGCCCAATCGGTGACCGGCGCGTTGTTCTTGAACCAGTCGTCGGTGAACGCGAAGCAGATGACACCGGCGCACCCACCCTGGAAGGCCGCCTCGACCTGCCACTCCAGCGTCTCCGCCTGCAGCGCTTCGGTTTCGCGCAACGAATCGATGCCGAATTCCCCCAGCACGAGCGGCTTGGTGTCGGCCAGCAATTGCAGTCGGGCGAGGTAATTCTCAAACGGCCGCCGATTATGGAGATAGACATTCCAGCAATGGAAGTCGCCGCGGCGCGGGCGGAGAAACTCGGTGGGCGGAAAATTCCCGAAGGTGCAGAGCAACCCGCGGTCCACCGCCTTCACTTCACCGATCAGATCGTCAATGAAATCCGCCACGGCTTGCGCGCCGCTCCAGCGGACGATGTCGGCCGGAATCTCATTGACCACCGACAGGGCAAAGACCGCGGGATGTCCGGCACACACCACCGCCGCCGCGCGCACCGCTTCCCGGGCGGTAGTGCGATCACGCTCGTCATCCAGGAAGCACAGGTGCTTGTTCCAGGGAACATCCACCAGAACTCGCAAGCCCTGGGCTTGAGCGAGGTCGAGGAACCAACGGGGCGGGACATAATAGACCCGGAGCAAGTTGGCCCCCAAGTCACGGATCTGCACCAAGTCTCGCAACGTCTGCTGGCGGTCGGGAAGCGATTCGCCTACCGGACCCGGGGCAAAGGGACCGTAGGTCACCCCCTTGGGGTAGAACTTGGTTTCACCCACGCGGAAGAACTTTCCTTCCACCCGCACCCGGGCCTGCGCCGGAAGCGGCGCAGGCGCAGGAATGGGAAGGGCGACGGGATCAGTCACAGCCACGTCCGCCGGCTGCGAGCCGACCGACGAAGCTGATTCAGACGGGGAAGCGGTCCGGAGGGGAATCGAAAAGCGGAGGGGCTCGGAGTCGGAACGACGTCCGGGCGAAAGGCGGATCAACGGGTGATCGGCCATCACCGAACGTACACTCCAAGCCGCGCCGTTCACGATCGTGTTTCTCTCTTCGGATATGAGGCCCGCCGGCGTCTCCTCCGGCGGGCCTCGGCTCTTCCCTAAGGCCCGGTTGGCTGTCTTTTTACCAACCAGGCACGAAAACGGGGGCGGCTACGAAGACCGGGCGGCCCACCACCATGGGAGGTGCCACTCGTACCGGGGCGGAAACCAATACCGGAGCCCTCACCATGGGGGGGCAAGGTATGACCCGCATGGGAGGCGGACCCCACCGCCGGCCCACCGGACGGGGTCCGAACGCCACGGGACCGGCGGCGACCACCAACGGCGGGGGAACCATCACCACCGGCGTGGGCGACCCCGCACCGACTCCGAAGCCGATTCCACCCGCTCCACCGTTGATGTTGATATTCCAGGCGACCCGGCCGGCGTGGGCGGCTCCGACGGTCGCGGCTCCCAGGACCAGGGCGGTAACAAACGCTTTCCCATTCATAGGCAACTCCTCGTGTTCTTGTCCGCGCGGTTGGACTGGCCCGGACCGGTGCTATTCAGGAACCGGCCCCTCGAGAACCGACGTTGTTATTCAAAGAATGTCACCATCGCCCCTGCCCGGTGAAGGGCCGCGCGGCAGCTCCGGTAGGCGATGGCGTGCCCGCGCCTTCTCCGCCCTCCATCTCAGCGCCGAAGAACACTCGACCGCACCTTCACCCATTCCCAATCCGTCGTGGGATCGACCGCAAAGATCCCGCCCGCACCCCCCTTCACGTTGGGCCGAAGCGTGGACCCGGAACCCGTGGTGACCTGCCACCGATGGGTCTCCACATGCCCATCAGCAAAGGTGAAGTTGCCCGAGCCGCCATGATAACTGGCCGGCAGATTGCCCCACCTCGGCGCCTCCTCGAGCCGGTTCATGAAAAATCCATCATTGATCGTATCCGGATGCTCCTCCAGGAAGGTGAAGATGCCCGCCGGCTGCGGAATATCCGCCTCCCGGAAAAACTGTAGGAAGGACGGATTGAACTGGTTGGTCAGCTCGCCCGGATCGCCCACCAGGGAGTTCAGTGAGAAACTTCGCGTTCGCATCCCCACCAGCGACCGCGACAAATCCGCCGGACATTTGAACACGGGAACCGAGCGTCCCACATAGGAACCCAGTCGGGCCTGCGTGAGATAGATCTGGTTGGTGTTTTCCTCGGAATCCTCCCAGTTGAGGACATGATTGACCCAGTTGTCCCGGCGCGCCCGGGTCTCCCCTACGCCGTGATTGTGGACGATCCGGTCGCCGTGATCGCCGGCATAGAGCTGCGAGCCGAGTTGGAGCTGCTTGAGGTTGGCCAGGCAGGCGGTGGATTGAGCCCGCGCCCGGGCCTTGCCCAAGGCCGGTAACAGCAGCCCGGCCAGCACGGCGATAATCGCGATCACCACCAACAGCTCCACCAACGTGAACGCGGCACGGGACCGCGAGCCGAATCGGGCCACTGCGCGCCCCGACGGCCCAGGTGGAATGACAGCCTCCTTTGGCATCAGTCGAGATTTACCACGGCCTTGATCACTCCTGATTCCGGCTTCAGCCATCCGGAAAAGGCGTCGATCATTCCTCCAAACGGCGCCTGATGCGTCATCCAGGGACGGGTGTCGATCTGACCGGAGCCGATCAACGAAATGATGCGGGTGAAGTCCGGCCCGAGCGCGTTGCGACTGGCCAGGAGGGTCAGCTCCCGACGATGCATCAGGGCGTGCAGAAAGGACAGTTCGGCCTGGGTAATGCCCACGTAAACCAACCGGCCCGCAAAGGCGCAGCAGTGTAGCGCCTGGCTCATCGACCGATTCGATCCGGTGGCATCGATCACCACGTGAGCCAGCTCTCCGTCGGTCAGTTCCTCCAGACGCTTGGCTTCCTCGCCGTCGCCCGCTACCAGGATGGTGTCCGAGACTCCCATCACCTCGCGGACGAACGCCAGTCGCTGCGCGTTCATGTCCATCACCAAGGTCCGTGCTCCGGTCAGCTTGGTGAACTCGATGACGGACAGACCGATCGGACCCGCGCCGATGACCAGCGCCGTCTCGCCCGCTTGGAGCGCACTACGATTCACCGCGTGACAACCAATCGCCAGGGTCTCCACCAAAGCCGCCTGTTCATACGTCAACCCGTTGGCCGGATGAAGTTTCCGAGCCGGCAGAATGAGGCGTTCGCGCAGACCGCCATCGCACATCACGCCGAGCGTTTGATTGGACTCGCAGCAGTTGGTATGGCCCCGGCGGCAGGCGGAACATTTCTGACAGTTGAGGTAGGGCTCCACCGAGCAGCAGTCGCCCGGATGCAGATGCTCCACCTCCGGCCCCACCGCGAGCACTTCGACTCCGAGTTCATGGCCGGGAATGCGCGGGTAGCTGAAGAACGGCATCTTGCCCAGGAACCCGCTGTAGTCCGTGCCGCAGATGCCCACCCGGTGAACCCGTAGGAGCGCTTCACCCGGCCCGGGTGCGGGTGGTTCGGGGACCTCGATAAACCGGAACGACTGCGGACGTTCGAGCTGGAGTGCCTGCATCAGCGGAGAGGAAAAGGGGGGTTCATGGATCGGGCGTGATGGCCAACCGGGCGGCCAGGAGGAAGGGAAGGTTCCGCATGAGGTTCATGGCTGCAGCCAGTCTGGGAGGGAGCCTGACCGGAAGGCACGAACGAATTCCGCATCAGGAGGGCGGACGACTCGTCCGCTCGACTACCCCGAGGACCGCAGGCTTCAGCCCGCCTCACCGCGTGGAGTCGAGGCGGTCAGGAACGCTGAAGCCCCAGAGGTCGCGGTCCTTATCGGGAGCGGACGGCTCGTCCGCCCATTGATCCACAACGGGAGAAGTGGAGGCAACGCGGTGGTGGAACACCGGACCTGGAGCCAGACCCGCTCGAATCCCAGGCAGTAGAATCCGACCCCGAACGTCCCAGCCACCTCTCTCGTCTAACCGATATGAAGAAACGACCCCCATCCCGTCGCCGGGGACGTCCCCTCGGATCCCCACCTCTTTTTCTGCCGGTTGGACCGCCAGTGTCCACCCCGCCCCGCGATACTGGATCCATGAAAAACGAACTGGGTCCCTTCCCCGCTCCTCCTTCCGTTTCCCGTCGAGTGCGGCGTCCGCGGCGCCCGGCTCAACTCGATTTTGTGTTGCCGGTCTCCCCGGCATCGGCTCGACGCACTCAGCCGGGAGCCGGCGGACGTCCTTGCCCACGGACCAAAGCCAACTGGTGGTTTGACCAGATGCGCCAGTTGGTTGCGGAAGGCCGGGAAATGGATGCGCCAGGGGTCTTCTGAGAGTCTGCTGGGTGATCGAAAGCCGGTGGAACCGGCTTTTCGGACCTCGCGGTTTGCGAGAATCTTCCGCCGTGAAGCTCAACCATGGCCTGCATCTCGCCTACTGCACCAACGTCCACCGGGGACGTGATTGGGCCGAGACGCTGGCGAACCTGGAACGACACACCCTGGCCGTCCGCCGGTCCGTCGCGCCGGACCGGCCCTATGCCATCGGACTGCGCTTGAGTGATCTGGCGTCGCGGGAATTGGCGCAGCCCGCCATCTTGCGAGAGTTCCGGCAGTGGCTGGCCCGCCATGAATGCTACCTTTTCACCATCAATGGGTTTCCCTTCGGCGATTTCCATGGAACCCGGGTCAAGGAACACGTCGCCCAACCGGATTGGACCCAACCGGACCGCCTAGCTTACACGAACCGGCTGTTCGACCTGCTCGTCGAGCTTCTTCCGGACGGCGTGGAAGGCTCGGTGAGCACCGTCCCGGTGAGCTTCAAGCAGTTCAAGCTCGGCTCCCGCGGTTTGGCCCAAGCCCGAACGAACTTGTGGAAATGTATCGAACACCAGGAACAACTCACCCGGCGGACTGGTCGCAAACTGCACCTGGGGTTGGAACCGGAACCGTTCGGAACCGTGGAAAACACCGCCGAGTTCCTGACTTTCTTCGATCAGTTGGAAGCCGATCGTCCGGGCGACCTGCGTCTGCAGGAGCATCTGGGAATCAATTACGACGCCTGTCATTTCGCCCTCCAATACGAGTCGCCCGGCGAAGCGCTGGGCCGGCTCCGGCGCCGCGGCGTGCGGATCAGCAAGCTGCATCTCAGCAACGCACTCCGGGTCCATCCCACCCACGAAGTCCGAACCGCGCTCCGGGCGTTTGATGAGGGCGTCTATTTCCATCAAGTCATCGAACGCCGGGCCGATGGGGAATTGGTCCGCTATGCGGATTTGGATGAAGCGCTGGTGACGCCGGAAAGCGACGGTCCCCAGTTTGACCGCGAGTGGCGGATCCATTTTCACATTCCGCTGCAAGCGCCGGAGACACCGCTGTTCGGCAACACCGCGGAACACCTGCGGGGCGTGCTGGAGGTCTTAAAGCAACAACCCCGCCTTTGTACGCATCTGGAGATGGAGACTTATACCTGGGAAGTTCTCCCTAAAGAACTGAAACAGCCGCGCGTCGAAGAGATGCTGGTGAGCGAGTATCGATGGACACTCCACGAACTGGCGGAGCGGGGGTTTCACCTTCTCTGATCCACAGGAACTCAGTGGTCCCGTGGCCGTCCCAGAACGGCCCGTAAGGCTTTTGCTTCGGCCAGCAGCTCGTGGGCGGCTTCGACGGCATCGGCACTGGTCACCGCCCGCGGTTCCGCGGCGGGAATCAGGGAAGCCCCGGGATCGCCCAACCCGGGATCGCGGTTTCGCCGGAGATGTTCTTGGATCAGGTCGCGAATCTCCGTGGCGTTATCGACCCCGTAGAAAAAAGCGGCGTGCGCAACGGAGTCGGAACCCTCGTTGGTCTGGGAGCCGCCGCCCGCGCTGCGGACCCGCAGGTCGGCGATCCCCAGGAGCCGCTGCCAGGGGGCCTGGTGGATGGTGAGCTCCTGCACGTTGGCGTAGGTCATGGTCAGCTCCTCGACCGTCCAGACCCCGCTGCGAATGCGCAGGCTGCGGTCGGTCACCAGGTACCACCGCAGTTCGAAGTCCAGCCGGGCGATCAAAAAGCTTAGGGGAAGTTGTACGAGGAACGCAGCGATGCCGAACGCTTCGGCCACCAACAGCAGGGGCTCAAGCTGGCGCGCCGGAGGGAAATTCTCGGAGAACCGGCCCGCCAGACCACCGCGAAGGAAAAGCAGGGCGACCGCCAAACCGATCAAAGTGGAGATCTGCCGAAAGACCCAAACGATCAAGCGTAGCCGCCAGAAGCCCGGCGCCGCCCGGAAGACGCGGAGGGAACCCAGCGCACCGGCCGGAGGATGAGGCTCGGGAGGAACCCGCAGCCACCGCAGCAACCACGTCTTGAACCCGTCAATCATGGGGAGGTGATCCAGGTGGGAGGCTTTCCCGCAATCCCCGCAGTTCCGCCGCTACTTCCCGGAGAATCCGGGCCAATTCATCCGGGCCGCCGCCAGCCACCGCCGTGGAGCCGGTAGCCGCGGTCACGGTTCCCGGGGAGCGGACCCCCCGCATCCGTTCGTACAGGAAATCCCGCAACGCCTCGTAGTCGGTAAATCCTTCGACGGTCATTTCGGCGCCAGCGCTCCCCGCCGCCGTCTGGATTTCAATCCGGGCCAGCCCCAGCCAGCGTTCGACCACGTTGGCCCGGATATGAATGTCCTGGATGCGGGAATAGTTGAGGACGATTTCGCGGCGGAACAGGACTCCCCAACGCACCGAAAGCCCCTCGTCTTCGAAGCGATATCTGAGACTCCGATATTTGAAGTAGAGCGGCAGAGCGAGGAACGGCCACAGCGGCGGGATCACCAGGGCGGAGAGGAGGTAATAGGTCAGCAGGTGCGGGTCGGGTCGTTCCCGGGGTTGGAAGCGTTGGCCGTGGGTGGATTCCATGAAGACGGGTGGTGCCAGAGGGAATTAGACGAGGACGGCTCCGGACACAAGCCGATGGAGGCCGTACGGGAGCGCGGGCGGCCTCGCCCGCGCGAATCTCGGGTCGTCACTGACGGGAGGGGAGCAGGTTAAAAACCTGCGGTACAGCAGGCCGGGAGGCCTGCGCTACGGAGTGGGTTGTACCGCAGACATTCCTGTCTGCTGTTCCGCAGGCCTTTCCAGCCTGCCAGTGGACCCCAGGGGCAGGTTGAAAACCTGCGGAACAGCAGACCCAGAGGTCTGCGGTACGGAAAATCTGCGCCACAGGGAAAGCTTCCTTGTCCGGTCCCTATCCCGATAATCTTCCCCCATGCCCGCTCCCGCCGGAATTCCAGGCAAGGCAGGGTGGATCATGGCTGCTTTGCTGATGAACACCCTGCTCACTTCCGTCCCGCTGATGGCCGCTGACTCTTCGCTCCAACTTCATCTGCGCTCCCGAACCAACTCGTCCACCGCCATGCCGGTGGTGCGCACGGTTGAATGGGATCCGCGGCGCACGGCCCTCATTGTGTGCGACATGTGGGACGATCACTGGTGCAAGTCGGCCGCCCGCCGGGTGGTTGAGCTGGCGGGTCCCCTGAATGAATTACTGAAGCAAGCCCGTTCCCATGGCGTGTTCATCATCCACGCGCCCAGCAGCGTGACGGGATTTTATCAGGACACCCCCCAGCGGCGGCGCGCCCAATCGGCTCCGTTTTCCCCCACTCCCGTCCCGCTCGCCTCGGCGGAACGCTGGGGAACCACCTGGTGCTGGACCGATCCCCAGCACGAGCAGGTCCTGCCCATCGATGATTCGGACATGGGGTGTTCCTGCACCGGGACCAAATGCACCGTACGCGAAGCCTGGACTCGACAGATCGCCACCCTGGAGCTGGCGCCCGAGGATGCGTTGACCGACCACGGCCAGGAGACCTGGAACCTGCTGGCCGAGCGGGGCATCGACCACGTCATCCTATGCGGGGTGCATCTGAACATGTGCGTGCTCGGCCGGCCGTTTGCGATCCGGCAGATGGTGTACCTAGGCAAGGAGGTGGCCCTGATCCGCGACCTGACCGACACCATGTACAATCCGGAACGTCCCCCCGGGGTCGATCATTTCACCGGCACCGACCTGGTGGTGGAACATGTGGAACGGTTCTGGTGTCCGTCCTTCCTCAGCACGGATCTCACGGGAAAGCCGAGGTTCCGGTTTGCCGAGGACCGGCGGCCCGTCACGCCGTGAACGAGGCGAATACCCGGCCCCCCTTAAAACCAGCTCCCGCTCCTCCGTCCTTCCCTGGCCATGACGCCTCCTCAACTTTGGCCGTCCGTTTTCTCTCGCTTGGTCGAAGAGCTAGAAAAACCGCGGCTCCTGACCCCTCAGGTCCTGCGTTACCTGTCCGCCACCTACGGTGTCGGTCGGGACGAAGTGGGTCCGTTCCTCGACCAGCGTCTGTCCGCCTTGGACGAAACGGAGACGGATCTGACTCTGTCGTCGTTGTTCACCCCGAAGCTGAGCGATCAGGCCCGGTTCGCTGAGCTGCTGGGCGACGCCTTGATCCCGGAGCGTGATTGGTCGGAACTGGTCCGACAGCTTGATCAGCGACCGACCCAGGGCTGCCTCGTCACGGAGGAAGGCGCCGCGCATCGTTTCCCGTTGGCGACCGTGACCCTGGAGCGTTACGTACATCGACTGCGGCTCGACGGAACCGTATCGGAACCGCTGTACCGCTTGATCCAGACTTTGCCTCCGGCGGAGGATCGACCGCTGTTGTTGGCCATTGCGCGGCGGTCCATTTGGGACACTCCCGAGCGGCAACAGATCCTCTTTGATTTCCTGGCCAAAGGCTGCACTTCGGATGGGTATCGCCGGGACGATGCCGAGGCTTTGCTGACTCTGATGGAAACCGCGGAGCCGAGCAGCGTGGAAGACATCCTTCAACGCCTACCGGAATGGGAGGGCAACCTGCGCACGCAACTGGCCTCCACTTCCCTGCCCCGACCGTTCTTCAACTCCAAGG
This sequence comes from uncultured Verrucomicrobiota bacterium, assembly GCA_964474315.1. Taxonomy (GTDB): domain Bacteria; phylum Verrucomicrobiota; class Verrucomicrobiia; order Limisphaerales; family UBA9464; genus UBA9464. The sequence goes on from CAYYSX010000024.1 coordinate 32,119, forward strand.
TCGAGGAACTGCACGGCGGCGGACGAGACCACCGGGCGTCCAATGAAGAGGCGGCGGCCCACAAGCGGGCCGAACTGGAATTCCTCGGCCGGCTGGCGCGCGCCATGGCCTAGTACGGTGTGAAGTCCAGGCACGCAGTCCATGATCTGGCGGTGGTGGGTTCGGCCTTTGCCGGTTCACTGACGGCCATGATCGCCCGGCGGCTCGGTCGGTCCGTCGTGTTGATCGAACGCAGCCGCCATCCCCGTTATGTGATTGGCGAATCTTCGACGCCCCTGACCAATCTGCTGCTCGAGGAATTGGCCCGTCAGTTCGACCTTCCACGCGTGCAGGCCCTGACCCGATGGGGAACGTGGCAGCGGACGCATCCGGGAATTGCCGCCGGCCTGAAACGGGGATTCAGCTTTTACCACCACACTCCCGGAACGGACTGGCGCCCCTGCCCGGACCACTCCAATGAATTCCTGATGGCGGCCAGTCCCAGTGACGAGCTCTCCGATACGCATTGGTTTCGTCCGGATTTCGACCAGTTCTTCCAGCAGGAGGCCGTCTCGCTCGGAGCCGACTATTTCGATGAGACCGAACTCAAGGAGTTCGACAATGGCCCCGAGGGCGTCCGGCTTTCCGGCACGCGCCGCGGTGAGCCGGTCGAATTCCGGGCGCGGTTCCTGGTGGATGCCAGCGGGTCGCGGGGATTTCTGTGGCGGATCCTGGGCCTGAAGGAGGCCGCCTTTCCGGGGTACCCGGAGACCGAGGCCCTCTATTCGCATTTCACCGGAGTCGGCCGCTGGGAAGATGTCATCCCCCGGGAGAATATCGAGCCGCCCTATCCGCCGGACGACGCCGCCTTGCACCATGTGTTTCCGGGCGGCTGGATGTGGGTACTCCCGTTCAACAACGGAATAACCAGCGCCGGCGTGTCCGTCTCCCGGGAATTGGGCCGGGAACTGGTGCTGGAGGAAGGAGAACCCGCGTGGGAGCGCATCCGATCGCGGCTGCCGTCCGTGGCGCAACAGTTTGCCAACGCCCGGCCCATACGCCCGTTCACCCACCTGCCCCGGCTGTCCTTTCGCAGCGCGGTCCTGCACGGGCCACGCTGGGTCATGCTGCCCTCGGCCGCGGGGTTTCTGGATCCTCTGCTCTCCACGGGATTTGCGCTGACCTTGCAGGGAATCCGACGCCTGGCCGACCTCCTGAAGGACGAGCGAATACCCTCGCCAGCCTCCCTCGAACGGTATGCGGAGGAAACCTCCAACGACCTGATGATCGTGGCCGAACTGATCGGCGCGTTGCATCGGAATCTCCATCGGCCGGCGATATTCCAGTCCTTGATGGTGCTCTATTTCATCGCCGCCACGTTTGCCGAGACCGCCCGGAGGCTGGGACCGGTGGACCGGGCCCCGGCCTTCCTGTTACGCGATCGTCCCCTGTTCCATCGCCCGGTGATCCAGCTCTGCCACTGGGCGCGACAAACGGAAATCTCACCGGAGGAATTTTCCGCCGCCGTACACCAAGCGATCCGACCGTTCAACGTGGCGGGTTTGATGAATCCGGAGCGGCGCAATTGGTATCCCGTGGATCTGGGGGCGTTGTTGGAGGCCGGGGACAAGCTGGGAGCAAGTCGGTCGGAGCTGGTGACCATGCTCCGTCGTTGCGGTATCACCGTGGAGGGGGTTTAGGGCTCCAGCCGCCTGGATGGATCCGTTACTGCGGGCTTGCCACGACGGGTTCCATGGGTAACGTCCGCCTCTCTTTTCGCCGATTATACGGCTTCAATTTCTCGGTTTTACGTTTATGGCAGTCAATGCAAACGACCTCCGCAAGGGCACGGCGATCCTGTACAACAACGACGTCTGCGTCGTGCTGGAGGTCACCCATCGGACTCCGGGCAACTTGCGCGCCTTCGTTCAGGGAATCCTACGCAGTGTGCGCACCGGCAAGTCGATGGATGTGCGGTTCAGTTCCGCGGAAAAGATCGAAACCGTACCGCTGAACAGCAAAAAAATGGAGTTCAGTTACAAGTCCGGCGACGACTTCGTGTTTGTGGATCCGGAGTCCTACGAGGAGGTCACGCTGAGCCCGGAATTCGTCGGCGATACCAAGAATTACCTGATTGAGAACGGTTCGGTGACCGTGACGTTTGTGGAGGAAAAGGCGGTGCAGATCGAGCTTCCGCCCAGTGTGATCCTGACCGTGGCGGACGCTCCGGAAGGCTTGAAAGGAGACTCCGCCAACAACGTACAGAAGACCGTGACGCTGGAAACCGGGATCACCATCAACGCTCCGCTCTTCATCAAAACCGGCGAACGGATCAAGGTGGATACCCGCACCGGCAAGTACATGGAACGCGCCTGAAGCGCCGCCCGATTTAGCGCTGGGATTTGTCCGACTTGCCCGCGGGCTTGCCCCCGTTGCGCTTGGGCATCCGTTCTTCCCGCTCCTTTTCGATCTTCTCGAACTTCTGGCGCTGCGCCGGGTCCAGAATGACCGCGATCCGTTCTCGCTGCTGTTTCATCAGGTCTTCGATCTGCCGGAAGTGATCGCGGTGGGCGGCCTCGAATTCCTCCATGTTCTCCCGTACCAGAGGATCCAGTTGCTCGCGCTGGGAGGCGGAGAGGTCGAGGTCGGTCACCAAGCGGTCGCAGAACTTGGTACGCATTTCGTCGCGGTCGAAGGAGCGGAAGACCGGGCGACGTCCGTAGCCATATCCCAGCGCCCCGCCCGCGATGGCCCCGAGGAGGAATGTCCCGGCGAGGTAAGCGATGACGATCCGGCGGGTGGGGGCAATCATGGGGCAACAGCTACGTACAGCGCCGCATTGGCGACGGCATATTCATCCCCCACCGGAGCCTGAAAATTGGACCAGCTCAGCCCGAGGGCCACGGCAGCCGCGAGGGCCGCGGCGGCCAGACCGGCCTGTAACCAGGACGCCAGCCAGCCGGCGGAATCGGCCTGGCTGACCCGCCAAGTGGACAGGATTCGCGTGTGGGCGCCGAAAGGCAGAGTGGCTACGATCGGCTCCCGGGGAGCCCGGGCGGCGGCTCGCAGCAGACGGTCCAACTGATGATCAAGCGGATTCATGACGGGGCTCCTTCAACAACAGGGCGAGGTGTTTCTTCATCTTTTGACGCGCACGGAACGCCCGGACCTTCACCAAAGGTCCGCTCCATCCGGTAATCTTCCGAATTTCCTCCACGCTTCGTCCCTCCAGATGGAGGAGCGTGATGACCAGCCGGTCTTCCGGGTTGAGTTGCGCGAGAAGCTGCTCAGCCAGCTCGCGGGACGCGATTTCCTGCTGCGGATCCAATTCCGTTTCTTCGGCCGCGAGATGGTCCAGCACGGCGGTCTGCTCCTCGGAAAGGTCGGCATGCCGAAGCTCCGGCCGGTTTTTTTCGCGCGCGAGCTCGTGCCGACAGGTGTTGACGGTGATGCGTGCCACCCAATGTTCGAGGGGCACCAGACCACGGAACTGGTCGAGGCGGGTGAATACCTTGGTCAGAACCATTTGCACGAGATCCTCTTCACTGGTTCGGCGGGGTAGATGCGCCCGGACGATTCGTCCGACGACGGGAATCAACCGGGTGACCAAGGCGCGGGCTGCGGCCTCGTCACCCATCCGGGTGCGGGCGACGAGTTCCGTCACCGGCGTTCCCGAATCGTCCATGCGTGTTGCTCTACCCTTCCG